>DKMG01000113.1 GCA_002469975.1 Proteobacteria bacterium UBA7420 | reverse complement strand
AAAACATAATGGGCAATTGGAATTGCATAAACGCTACTTGCATTAGCAATTTGAATATTTTCTATTTTTAAAATAGCTTGGAGTATTGGGGAATCCATTCCAGCAAATCCACTTTGAATAAACTTCATTCGCTTAGATAAGGTCAATAAAGCATCGTGAATTTCTGGGTGATCCCTAGCTGCAAATAAGAATTGATAGCACATAAATAAAGCATCTGATTCAGGAACAACTTCCCAAGCTGGATCTCTCGAATCCAGAGGATTTAGTGCAATAATCTCCATTGAGGGATCAAAGGCAAGCAACTCAGACCTATATAACTTATTGTTATCTTCAGATATGACGATTCTCATGATCCATCCTTTAATACATATTTCATGACTTTCCCGGCAGCATTTGTGGGCAAGTCTTTTACAAACTCTATATCTCTCGGAACCTTGTAATTGGCCATATTCTCTTTGCACCACGGCAGCAGAGTCTCAGTGCTTAAACTTTCACCAGGTTTTAAAATAATAAAAGCTTTGGCAACCTCCCCCATTCTTTCATCATCAATACCTATGACTGCTGCTTGAGAAATCGCAGGATGATCACAAAGAATATTTTCTATCTCAGCCGGATATGCATTAAACCCACCGACAATAAACATATCTTTACTTCTATCAGTGATTTTGATGTAACCGCGAGCATCCAAGATGCCTATGTCTCCAGTGTGCAGCCAGCCATCTTCATCTATGGCTTCACTGGTAGCCTCTGGATTATTAAAATATCCGCGAGTGACGTTAAACCCTCTTACAAGAATTTCACCTGGACTTCCAGCCACAACCGTTTCTCCATCCTCATCAACACACTTGACTTCCACACCTGCAATGGCACAGCCTGAAGTAGTCGCTATAGTTTCATAATCATCTTCTGGGGTGCACATGGTTACAACGCCTGTGCTTTCAGTTAATCCATAAGCGGTGATAATTGTTTCAAAGCCAAGTTGCTCTTTCATATCCTTGATTAATTGAATCGGGATAGAGGCAGCCCCAGTAACACCCAGCCTCAAAGAGGAAATATCTACATGACCAAGTTTGTCGCTGGTTAAAATAGATTGATATAAAGTTGGTGGGCCAGGCAGCATGGAAATCTTTTTCTCATGGATCATTGAAATAATTCTATCAGCATCAAATACTGCACAAGGATAAGCTGTAGCTCCTCGCATTACTGAAGCCAGCCAGCCAGCCTTGTAACCAAAAGTATGAAAAAAAGGATTCACAATTAAATAGTTATCGTTCTGATTTAATCCTATGTATTTAGACCAATAATCAAATACTTGAATATTTTGAGCATGCGTTGACATGACTCCTTTTGGCTTGCCTGTGGTACCAGACGTAAAAATAATATCTGCAAGATCTTCCCCCTTCACAATTGGAAGATCAATAGATTTGATGGAATCAAGTAGGGATGAAAAGCTAGAAATACCTTCAACTGCTGAGTCATCTAGGGCAATTTGATGTTCTAAGTATGGCAACTCTTCGTTGGATAGAAGGTTGAAATAATTTAGATCTAAGAACTGGCTTACACTAAAAAGAATTCTAGCTTGTGAGTTATTTAGAATATATGCAGCTTCTTTGCCTTTCATGCGAGTATTAATGGGCACAATCACCCCGCCTGCTTTCTGAGCGCCGGTAGCGGCTAATACCCACTCATTCATATTGGGAGCCCAGATCGCTACTCTATCGCCCTGGTTGAGACCCAGATGTATTAAGTTTGTGGCAACATGAGTTGAGATCAGCTCTAAATCCTTGAAGGTAATGACACTCTGCTCAGTAACCAACGCCTCTCTTTGTCCATGCTGCAGGGCCTGCTGCTTAATAAGTTCAGGAATAGTGAGAGTTAGCGATGTATTCAATCTAAGATCCTGGCCCAGCGATAGTCATATTTATAATATTTTAAACCAATAGATGACTCAGAAAACCTTACGCCTGGGAGGGAGGCAATGTCTTCATAAAGAACCTTGGAAAGCTTGGTAATATCCTCAGCAAGAATAAAGGCCATTAAATCGTGGCGACCGATCAAGGTTGAAACAAAACGCACTTCTTTCATCTTAGATAGTGACTTGGCGATCGAATCTTTTGATCGAGTTTCTACATCCAGGCCCACAAATGCTACCGAGGGATTATCCATTCTGTTGATGTTATTAATCACTGTGATTTTGATAATTTTATTCTGAATAAGTTTTTGAATTCTATTTCTGACAGTACCTTCAGTCACATCGATAGCTTTTGCCATTTGATTATTAGACATCCTGGCATCAGCGCCCAGCAGTTGAATGATCTTCTTGTCTGTCTGATCAAGCTTCATTGGTAAAGGGAGTCCAGTCTGTTTCAAACTTATAAACATTAGAAGCAATGGCTGGTGCAATACTTTTTATGCCGGCGATTGATGGCAGAGTTTCATCTAGAAATATCTTAGTTTCTTGGAGTGTGTGTGTTGCGCAAAGAATCTCAATGTCTTGAATGCCACTCACCACATTCACACTAAATACCTCATTTAAACCCGAAAGAATATTAGCAACTTCCTCGAGCTTTTCTCCATGTACCCTTATCCCAACGGGTAAAAGGTGATCAAAACCGCATTTTTCAAAGTCTGCGATGGCAATAATTTTACAGAATCCACTCTCTATAATTTTAGCTAGTCTTTTGCTAACTGTGACCTCATTGACTGAAAGCTGCTCAGCAATATATTTTGCAGGCGCGCGCCCATCAGACTCTAAGATTTTAAGAATCTTGTGATCTAACTCATCAAGGGAAACTTTCACGAATGTAGGTATGGATAATTGTTAAACTAGAATTCTCTTTTTTCTAGATCTAACCCAGCAGGAATATCCTCTCTATTGACAAGAAACTGGCCGTACCATTTTCTTAATTTGTGTAATGGGCCATCACCGTCGCACACCACAGGATCTGGAATATAAATTTTATTCTCCCAGATTTGAACATCTTGACCAAATGCAAAATTATTCGCATCAACATAACCCTGAATAAATGCAGCCTCATCTTCTGCTGACATTCCAGGTACTTTTTTTACCATGACCCCAAAATTAATCTGAAACGAGGTCAGCGTTAAAGGGATGTGTGTCACGGCAAGTCTGCTTTCAACTTTCTGTCCATCATGAATAGCGCTCATGTATGTGGTCATGTAGGCTGGTCCCTCATAAGTTGCTTGAGAAAATAAATCTCTTCCAAGAATAGGGCTATCTGCCGTCATCTCTTGAGTATAAGTATGGTCTTTTGCCTCATTCCAAAACCCTTCAAATGGGGCTTGATGCACTGGCCCAAAATGACCTTTATCAGCCATGTTATCAATCAATTCTCGGCAATTATTTTTTACTAAAAAGCTTGCCATGCCATAATCAGACCAGTCATCTGAGTAGCACTCCTCTATTTTTTTAGGAAGAAAATCTGGAGCCTGATTTTCAGCGTCATGCCAAACCATAACCATTTGATTAATTTCTAGCGTGGGCCATGACAACTCATTACCTAGATCTAACTTAATTGAGTTATCTTCCAACCTCTCAACTTGAAGCTTTCTATTAAATCCATAAATTGTTTTAGTCTCTCCAACTAAAAAATCTCGTTGATGGCCTAGTACAAACCATCCTCTGGGAAATCTATCTGGTAAATCACTCATTTTTTTCTCCTATTATTTACTCAAATCTCTGGCCATCAGGGTCTGATGGGTTCGCATCCTTGTCAAACCATGCATATACAATGCCATTAACCTCATCAATCTCCCAAGCACGCGTTAATGCCTTGGCAGGTATTTTTTTTGCGTAAGGAATCTCATCACAATGGCCCTCTCCAGCCCAGCGCCATGAATGGAACGGGCATCTAATACTATTACCATCAACCTCACCGCATGCAAGTGAGGCTCCCATATGTTTACAGTAAAGATTTAAAGCTCTTAACTTGGAATCTTCACCTCTCCACACAACTATTTGGGTTGGGAAGCTGTCCACTTGAATGGCTTCTTTGGGATTAATTTGACTGCTATCTGCAATTTTATACCAGCCAGACGAGAGATCGCTCTCACTTGGATTTCTTTGCTCTGGCAGCTCAGGCGCTATTAACTCTTGATCAGGCAAAATATTCTCCCTATATGTATTGTTCTTATCTTAACTATTATATAAATATTACAATTAATCAACGAGTATCAGGTTGATTAATTTTGTCAATTTTATGTTTCAGACTAAGTCTCTACGCCATAGAAGCTACGATTTCTTCGGCTGCAAGTAACTGATTAATATTTTTTGAGGTTGGTACCAAGAGAACATCAGTTGCCCCTGCATCTTTGATCGCAAGCAAAAAATCTTTTAGATCTCTTTCTGTGCCTGCTAACCCTGCTGTTTTTGAGAGCTCTGATGCTAAGTCCTCTCCCATCCAACCTAGATATCTGCTCAAGTGAATTTGGATATCCTCTCTAGCAGTTTCACCCAAGCCAAACCAAAAACTTGTAACTAATCTGGGAGGTGTATTTCTTGAGGCAAAGGCCTCCATAACTCTTTGAAATGAATCCTTAATTTCTTCTATATCAGCATTGAATGAAAAGCCTGCTAAGCCATCTGCAAAATCTGCTGCCATGGACATGGCTTTTGGACCAACTGCACCAGCAAGAATTTCTGGGCCTTTGCTAGAAAAAACCTCCGGCCCTAATTCTGGATGCAGTTCTTTAACCCAAATTGATTGCATGACCTTCACTTTTTCAGCTAACAAACCCCATCGTCTCTTTGACCAGTCAGAGCCAATGGCCTGATAATCTTCTTCCCTGCCACCCACTCCAACGCCCAAAGTAAAGCGACCCTCCGAAAGCATATCAATGGTTGCAAATTGTTTGGCGCTTAATACTGGATCATGCATTGTTAAAACTGAAATTGTTGCAATAATTTCAACTCTGCTAGTCCAGGCTGCTACAGCACTAAGGGTTGAGATAAATTCAGGGTTTGAGAAAAGGACTCTTTCTCCAAGAGCTATATGCGACCATGGTCCTGAATCAATCTGCTTGGTCCAGACCTCTAAATCCTTGCGGGTTAGCCCTGGTTCCATGACCGGGAGGGTCATGCCTATTTTCATAATTCAGCTTTCTTTTTAAGAAGGTCTAATGCCACATCAACGATCATATCTTCTTGGCCGCCAACCATTTTTCTTTTGCCAAGCTCCACTAAAATTTCTCGAGTATCAAGTTTGTAAGTTTCAGCTGCAGACTCAGCATGCCTCAAGAAAGAAGAGTAGACTCCCGCATAACCCAAAGTTAAAGTCTCTCTATCAACCCGAACCGGTCTATCTTGCAGAGGTCTGACAAGCTCTTCTGCAGCATCCATCAATTTAAAGAGATCTGTGCCATGAGACCAGCCCAATCGATCAATTGCTGCTATAAAAACTTCTAAAGGTGCATTTCCTGCTCCAGCCCCCATCCCAGCTAAACTTGCATCAACTCTATCGGCACCATTTTCAACAGCTACAATTGAGTTTGCGACTCCAAGAGATAGATTGTGATGAGCATGCATGCCTGTTTGAGTTTCTGGATTTAACTTATCTTTAAATGCTTGAAATCGCTCAG
>DKMG01000072.1 GCA_002469975.1 Proteobacteria bacterium UBA7420 | reverse complement strand
CCGTTTGGTGGCTTTAAAACATCGGGCAATGGAAGAGAGCATGGTTTGGCAGGCATGCACGAATGTTTGGAAACTAAAGCAATTATTGGCAGCTAAGAGCTAGTCAAATAGATCGGGCTCTTTTTCGGCGATCATGTCGTACAAAGGCTGAAAGCTTGCCCATGCAGCAAAGTCATTGGCTATGAATTCTCGAGTTTTAATGGCTGTTTCGTGAGGTATGAGCGTGGTCGCTCCAGCCGCATCGGCCATGAGTTGAGATTGACAGCATCTTTCTAGTGAAAAGAAGAACCAAAGGGCCACATCAATTGAGGTGCCTGTGGTTAGGATTCCATGGTTTTGCATAAAAAGGACTGTTTTGTTACCCAATGCAGAAGCTATCTTATCTCCCTCTTCAGTTTCCTCTACGACGCCTGCAAAATGGTTATGAATGGCTTGTCTTTCATAAAATGCACAAGAGTCCTGAGAAATTGGGTCTAGCAACTTACCAAAGGTTGAAAATGTTTTTCCGAACATTGAATGAGAGTGAGCTGCTGCATTGACATCTGGTCTTGCTTTGTGGAGTCTTGAATGAATGGCAAAAGCCGCCACATTAACAGGCCGATCTCCCTGCACCACTTCCCCATCATGATTAACCAAAAGTAAATCTGATACTTTGATTTGACTAAAGTGAAGGCCAATGGGGTTCACCCAGAAATGATCTGAAAACTCGGGATCTCTCACCGTGATATGACCTGCGACACCCTCATCGTAACCAAAATAAGCAAACAACCTAAAGCCTGCGGTTAATTTTTCTAGCTGCTGCCTTCGAGTTTCCTCTATAGTTTTGCATTCAACCATCTCAAGGCCTTTAGGTTTTGGAGGGAGCCTACCTTTAGTTATATCTATTTTTATTGCCATTTTAAAAGTTATAAATCGAGTAAAAAGTGTAAAATAAGTATAGAGGATAAGGAGTTAATTATGAAATACAGGATAGAAAAAGATTCAATGGGTGAGGTGAAGGTGCCTGAGGGAGCCCTGTGGGGCGCTCAGACTCAACGCGCTTTGGAGAATTTTAATATTAGCGGGATTAGATTTGCTTTTCCATTCGGGCGCAGCTTCATCCAAGCCCTTGGAATTATTAAATTCTCAGCTGCCACAGCAAACCAAAAGCTTCAATTGCTTGATGTCAAAAAGGCCTCTGCAATTAAGCTAGCTTCAAAAGAGGTTGTAGCAGGACAGCACGATGATCACTTTCCACTGGATATCTTTCAAACTGGCTCAGGCACTAGCACCAACATGAATGCCAATGAAGTGATTGCTACGATTGCCTCCAAAAAAGCTCGAATTAAAATAAACCCCAATGACCATGTCAACATGAGCCAAAGCAGTAATGATGTTATCCCTACCGCCATTTGTATTTCATCCATGCTGGATACTGAGCACTCATTATTACCTGCTCTAGAGCACTTAATTAAGACCATAGATAAAAAAGGATCCTCCCTCAAAGGCAAGGTTAAGACAGGCAGAACACATCTCATGGATGCAATGCCAATTGATTTTTCTCAAGAATTATCTGGGTGGTCAGCCCAGCTCAAAGCTGTAAAAAAATCCATTCAAGCTGCCGTCAAAGAGATGTCTTACCTTCCTCAAGGCGGTACAGCGATTGGCACCGGGATCAATGCGCATAAAGATTTTGGTCGCATTTTTGCTGTTGAGGTTAAAAAACTCTCTAAGCTTGATGTAAAAACCTCTTCTAATTACTTTAAATCCTTAAGCTCGCAGGATGCAGCCGCCCAATTATCTTCTAGCGTCAAAAACCTAAGCTTAGTTCTGACTAAAATTTCAAACGATTTGCGCTGGATGAACAGCGGACCGCTCACTGGTCTGGGTGAGATTGAGTTAGAGGCTTTGCAACCTGGAAGCAGCATCATGCCAGGCAAAGTTAACCCCGTTATACCTGAAGCAGTGGCCATGGCTTGCGCAGATGTTGTGGGCAATGACCTGACCGTTTCCATTGCCTCCCAGTCAGGCAATTTTCAGCTCAACGTCATGCTGCCAGTGATCGCATACAATTTACTTAAAAGTATTACATTGATGGCCAATGTCATGCCCTTGTTAGCAAACAAAGCCATCAAAACATTTAAAGTGAACGAAGCCAATATCTCTGAATCATTAGGCAAGAACCCCATACTAGTTACCGCCTTAAATAGAGAAATCGGCTATGACAAGGCAGCCAAAATAGCAAAAAAATCTTACAAAGAAAACAGAGCAATTATTGATGTGGCGCATGAAGAAACTGGTATTTCAATTAGCCAGCTGAAAGCACTCCTGGATCCTGCAAAGCTCACCAAGGGCGGTTTGTGAACAATCTGTCTCAACAAAGTTGCTCTGCATGTGAGATAGGGGCTCCGCTTGTTCCCAAGGACCAGATAAATAGCCTGCTCGCAAACCTTGATGGCTGGGCAGTGGAAGATTCAAGTATTGATAGGTTACTCAAGAAATACACCTTTCAGAGTTATGCGGAAGCTTTGGAATTTACGAAGTTAATAGCTGATTTGGCAGAGAGCGAGGGCCATCATCCAAAAATTACTCTTGAATGGGGATTGGTATCTTTAGAATGGTGGTCTCATAAAATCAAAGGACTGCACATGAATGATTTTATATGTGCTACTAAATCTGATGAAATTTATAGCTCGCTTTGAAAGATAAAATTGTTTTAATTCTATCCGGAGGCATGGACTCATTTACCTTATTGCATCGGGCGCTTAATCAAAATTATGAAGTCGACTGCCTAACATTCGACTACGGTCAAAGACACATCAAAGAGATTGAATGCGCGCGCTTAGCATGCCATGAGAATCATCTGCCTAGTCTACAAATCAAGATTGCGAATGTAGAATCAATTTTTGCAGCATCTGCTCTAACTTCTGACAGTATTGAAATGCCTCATGGAAGCTACCAAGCAGAAAGCATGCAAAGCACCATAGTTCCCAATAGAAATATGTTGTTTATTTCCCATGCAATCGCTTATGCAATTTCAAAGAACATCAAGCAAGTTTGGTATGGCGCTCATGCTGGAGATCACTTTATTTATCCTGATTGTCGGCCAGAATTTTTATCTGCAATGAATGCAGTGGCACAAATCTGCCACACTTTTCCAATCAGTGTGGAGGCTCCATTTTTAAACTACAGCAAAGCTGAAATTGTTAAGATTGGGCTAGACCTTGGCATTGATTATTCTAAAACATGGACATGCTATGAAGGACAGGATCTGGCCTGTGGCAAATGTGGCTCTTGCAATGAAAGATTAGAGGCGTTTGCGCTCAACAACATCGCAGATCCATTGACCTATCAAGACTGATGTATTCAATTAAGGAGATCTATAAAACGATTCAGGGCGAGGGCGCTCAAGCGGGCAGAACCGCAATGTTTGTTAGATTCTCAGGCTGTAATTTATGGTCTGGACGTGAGCAGCATAGATCATCTGCGATCTGCAAGTTTTGTGATACAGATTTCGTGGGCACAAATGGCATCAATGGCGGGACCTACGCTGCCAAAGATTTAGTATTAAAGCTCAATGAGCTATGGGGCGATCAAGAGAATCGACTCATTGTATTCACTGGTGGTGAACCGATGCTTCAGCTTGACGATCTTTTAATTCAAGAATGTAAAATTCATGGCTTTGAGACCGCTATTGAAACAAATGGAACCATTGCTATAAACCTAGACCTTGATTGGATCTGCGTGTCTCCAAAACAGGGCTCAGAGTTGATCGTTCATCAAGGCAATGAATTGAAGGTGGTCTATCCGCAAGAGGGTCAA
>DKMG01000040.1 GCA_002469975.1 Proteobacteria bacterium UBA7420 | reverse complement strand
CTATGGGCTGCTTCTTGCCTTGGAGATTTTATAGCAACTCCCTAAGCTCTGATGGATCTTAAATATTTTGCGAAATCTCAATCATCGCATCATATTTATTTTTTTCATTTTTTGTATTAAAAAAGAAAATAACACCTATAAGCAATACAGGCATCAATATTGCCACATACCCGATTCCAATACCTAAAATATCTTCCATAATGTAACTCTGTTTAGTAATATGTAACGCAAACTTATCATGACATTTAAAGGAAGTAAAGGTTACATTTATAAATAGAATAATGGATATTTTTTGAGGGAGATATTAGGGCAGAGGGCAAACCTTGTTTGAATAGTTGAGTGATAAAAGGAGTCGAGCGGGAATGGCACCCGCTCTAGCTGACTTTAGGGAAAATTTCTAGAGGAAAATTTAATCAGCTTATCAATAAGACCGCCCAAACTGTTAAAAGTTCAAATAAAGGAGACAATTAAGAGAATATTTTTAAGAGCTGCGAGGTATTCTACGCAAGATTTAGAGCTATAAAAAAAATAGAATACACAATAGCACCAAGACCCAAGCCAAAACCTAAGGGCAATTGTGTATTCCCTACCTTTCTATTTAAAACAAATACTAACAATGTAATGGATGACCCAAGCAACAATATTGGGCCTATAGATGAAGCTCCAAATATTGACCCAATGCCTCCAAGCAATAAAAAGTCACCAGCCCCAATACCATCAGTCTCTCTAATCATTTTATGCAGAAGGTTAACTGCAAATAACAAGCCATATCCAAAGATCAGTCCCAAGAAGGCGTCTAGAGGAATGGTGAAGATTTCAAATCCAATGTTTAAAACTAACCCACTGATCACAAGAACCATGCTGAGCGGCTGTGATAATAAGAGCGTCTCTAAATCCATCATTGCCTGAACATACAAGATTAAAACCAATAGAAAAATAACCCAAGTCAATACACTACTCAGGCCAAGTGAAATCACCAAAAAGAGAAGCATTGCAGCCACTGCTGCCTCATTGAGGAGGTAGCTTATATTAATTTTTACATTACAGGAGCCACATTTTCCTTTTAAAGCAAGAAAACTTACAAATGGAATCATCTGCCAAATACTCAGGGTAACTTTACAGGCTGGGCAAAAAGATTGAGGTTCCCATATTGTTATCTGTCGATCATTATTGGGAAGTCGGTAAATTAGCATAGACGCAAAACTGCCCATGCAGCCTCCTAGGAGAATTACAAAAATTATTGTATACGTCTCCTGCATAGCAAAAAGAACTTACTTTTTTTTCGCCAAAACCAAACAAGCAACCAGGAGCATAATTGTAGGAATGGCGTAAACAGTAATAACCATTAGCTTGTCTAACATCTTATAAGCCCTTTGCCTTAGAGTCTGGGCGACGAGTATCGCCAAAACCATAGAATAAATTATTCTTTATTTCTAAGCTCTCAAGAGAAGTTCCTGGGCCAGAGATATAGACCTTTTGATTAAATCCCTTGATTGATTCAATATGCTGGATATCAAAGCCTTTTTCTAGCATGAGGACATCGGGCTTCCATTGATGATGAATTCTTGGGACCACCGTCGCATCTGATATCTCCATTTTAAAATCTAATGTATTTAATAGAAATTGAAGAACAGCAGTAATAATTCGAGATCCTCCAGGTGAGCCTGTTGCAATAATCGGCTTGCTGTCATGAAAAACAATGGTTGGTGTCATCGAGCTCAGCGGTCGCTTAAATGGCTCAATTTTATTTGCTTCACCACCCACTAATCCGAATTGGTTCGGCACGCCAGGCGAGGAAACAAAATCATCCATTTCATTATTCATGAGCACCCCTGTACCATTAATCACAACACCAGAACCAAAACCTGAATTTAATGTGTAGGTATTAGAGACAACATTGCCATCCTTGTCTGCTACTGAGAAGTGAGTGGTATCAAGGCTTTCATGCGGCAAAGCATTGCCCGGAAGAATATCTGCAGATGGTGTAATTTTATCGAGAGTAATCAGTTGATGAATATTTTTAGCGTAGGCCTTACTAATTAATTGGTTGACTGGCACATCAAAAAAATCAGGATCACCTAGATATTTTGATCGATCGGCATACGCATATTTCATTACCTCTGTTAACAAGGCCGCGTATCTTGGGGAGTTATGTCCCATAGACACAAGATCATAATGCTCCAATATATTTAGCATTTGAATAATGTGAATGCCACCAGAGGAGGGGGGAGGCATTGTTAGTATTTGGAAATCTCTATAGCTGCCCTGAATGGGTTCTCTCCAAACAGGTCGATAGTTTGCAAGATCTGATTTGGTAATCAAGCCATTATTCTTCTTCATGTAATCAGCAATCAATGTCGCAATCTCTCCCTCATAAAAGCCAGCCACTCCTTTTGTAGCGATAATTTTTAAAGTTCTTGCTAGCTCTGGCTGCACCAGTCTGGAATTCATGATCACTGGGTATTCTGCATAAAAGATCTTTTTAAAATTTTTAAATTGACCAAGTTTTTTATACCTTCCATTCAAAGCATCAGCCATAAAAGGAGAAACCTTGAAGCCATTACTTGCAAGATCAATCGCGGGCTTGATCAATTCTTTCCATGGCAAGCTTCCAAATTTTTGATGCACTTCCCACATCCCATAAACTGTTCCTGGCACGCCTATGGCAAGGGCGCCTTGAGTAGACCGTTTTCTGTCAACAGATCCATCTGTATTGAGATACATATCTTTAGTTGCCTTTGCTGGAGCAATTTCACGATAATCAATGCTGTAATTCTTATTCGTCACACCATCATGCATCAGCATGAATCCTCCTCCGCCAATATTGCCGGCTCTTGGAAGTACCACCGCAAGTGCAAAAGCAACTGCAATTGATGCATCGTAAGCGTTCCCACCTTTTTGAAGAATGGCGTGCCCCACATCAGTTGCTAGATAGTGCTGAGTGACAACCATCCCATTTGCTCCAATCTCAGGATGCACAATTGCTTGAGAGTTAAAAATTTTAGATTCAATCGCGCACGAGAGAATGAGTAGTGTAGAGAGAAAAAATTTCATGTTATGTCAGCAGGCCTCCATCAACCCTTAAGTCAATCCCATTGATATGCACGGCATCTTCAGAAGCCAAGAATGCTATGGTGCTAGCAATATCATCTGGAGAGCGATTAACGCCGTCAACAGGCATGATTTTTTTTAATAGCCTAGTGTCTATATCCGCTGGCAGATTCGGACTGGCTGTCATAGGTGTATTAATGGAAGCAGGGCAAACACAGTTTACGTTCAAGCCCTGAATTCCATATTCCACAGCTAAAGTTTTAGAAAAAGCACTGATCCCACCCTTTGAGGCACTATAGGCAGCTGTCCAGGCATGAGACCCAAGAGCTGCAGTGGATGAGACATTAACTATGTAACCTTTTGACTCGAGCAACATAGGCAATCCAAAATTGCACATAAAAAAGGTCCCTGTTAAATTTACATCTAAAATTTTATTCCAATCATTAACTTTTACTTCGTGTGAGTTATCAAACCTTAAGATGCCAGCAACATTGATGAGCGCATCTAATGTTTTGTAGTCTTTTTTAATGCTATCAAAGCAAGATTTAATTTGAGCTAGATCAGAGATATCCAGGACCATGGCTGAAGATTTTTGATTTGAGAGCATGCCCTTAGTCTCACTCAAGTGATCCTCATTGATATCAGCAATAATTAAAGTTGCACCTTCTTGATCAAGCCTAACTGCAGTCGACCTTCCGATGCCAGATCCAGCTCCTGTAACTATTGCAATTTTATTTTTAAATCTATCCATCTAAAGCGCCTCGGAAAATTGAATTTTAGTCTAGTTTTGACTAATCAGCCTAACTTTTGGTCTACAAATGATTTTGCCCACTTGTAATTTGCCTTGCCATTTGGCGCTCTCTCAATAATCTCTGAGAACAGAATTATTTTAGGCAGCTTGTAACCAGCCAATCTTCCACGCGCATTATTCAGTAGCACCTCCTCATCGATTGCTTGATTGCCTGTGGTTGAGACCACGGCTACAATTTTTTGTCCAAAACGATCATCCAACACCCCAATAACCAAGCAGTCCAGTATTAAAGGATCTTGCTTTAAAGCTTCTTCAACTTCTTCAGGGTATATTTTTTCACCAGCTGAGTTAATGCAGTTGCTGCCTCTGCCCAAGAGGATGATGCTCCCGTCAGATGCAATTTTTGCATAATCACCAGGAAAGCTATAGCGAGTTCCTTTAAATTCTTTAAAAGTCTCAGCAGATTTTACTGGATCTTTGTAATACCCTATTGGAATCATTGATACGTCGCCACTGATACCAAGCAAGCCTGTTTCATCAGATCCAGGTTGAGCGAGATCTCCATTATCTCGTAACACAATCATGCCAGGATTCAGCTTAAAGGTTGCAGTATCTGCAGTGCTATCTCTAGTGCTGATAGATGCTCCCATGCCACCCTCCGTGGACCCCATTGTATCCATAAGCCTCATATCATGATGCTTTAAGAGTCCTGTCTTTACTTCAGCACTCCACATGACACCACTCGATGTAATTTGCTGCAGCGAATCAAGGTCAAAGGGTTCATTGTTTCTTTCTGCAACCTCTAGTGCGTCCAGCATCGGCCTTGCAAATGCATCGCCGACTATTACTATGTTTGTGACCTTAGACCTAGAGCACTCATGCCATATCTTGCCTGGATCAAAGCCAAGCCCTGGAATTGTGACCACTGCTCCTCCCAGATTATGAGGAACGAAGCAACCAAGCCACATTCCTGTTCCATGCATAAGAGGACAACCCACCAGACTGACTGGCAATGCTTCTTTATCACTTAGATTAAGGATATATTCATCGATGTTGTTTAGATCAGAGGGTAGCTCGTAGCCCATGCCACGAAGAGTTTTAAACATTCCTTGAATGAATTCAGCTTGGTTATACATCACCCCCTTCGGCATTCCAGTGGTGCCTCCTGTGTAGAGCATATACACGATATCATCTGGTCTTTTACAGCGATTCATGGCGTCACATGTTTGAATGATGGTTGAGTAATTTATGCACTCCTGAACCAATGACTCGGAGCCATCTTCGATTTCTATCCACACCTTAATTTTAGGCAGCAAATGCTTAATTTTATTAATTTGATCTCCATAGCAAGCCTGATAGAAGAGGGCTTCACAGTCAGAATTATCCAGCAAATACAGCAATTCTTTAGACTTGTACCGGTAGTTAACATTAATTGGGGTTCCGCCAATTTTAAAAATTGCATATTGAGCTTCTAAGTACTCATTAGAATTGTGCAAGTAAAGACCTGCTTTTGAGTAAGTGGTAAGTCCTGCCTGGGTTAACCCAGTTGCTAATTTTGCTGCAATCAAGTCATATTCATTCCAAGTTTTAGTTTGATTGCCGCAAATGAGTGCTGTGTTATTAGGTATAAGGTCAGCTATTTTCTCCCAGACGCTGGCAAAATTTAATTCCATTTATTTATTTTCCTTCGCAAGATTGTGTCCAATACGTCTGCCTGAAAAAACACAGTCAGCTATCGAGAGACCTGAAACATAGATATTTGAGCAGATGCCAACCGCGGTTCTCCCAGCAGCATAGAGGCCTTTAATTTCTGTGCCTTCAAGATTAAGCACTTCCCCAGTATCTTCGTTAACCTTCAGACCACCTAATGTTAAGGTTGTGAGTGGGGCAAGTTTAGAGGTAATAGAGATATCCATAATATAGAAAGGACCTTTCAGTTCTTGGACATCTTCTGCAGCCTTACCAAACTCACATGGCGATGAATGTTTGGCGTAGTTATTATATTTCTCAAGAGATGTATGCAGGGCATCGACCGGTAGATCATAGACTTTAGCAATTTCCTCAATACTCTTTTTTTTCGAAGCATTAAAATACATCAACATTTTTGCCATATCTCTTTGAAATGGAAGCGCAGCATTTGCTTGTTTTTTTGCTGCAGCAAAAAGAGATGCATCAATTATGAGATAGGCTGACCCACCCTGATTTTCACACATGGCATCACCAAGGGTTGCGCCATAAACCATTTCATTGCAGAACCGTACGCCTTTTTTATTAACAACCATACCTTGGGCAAAAGCAAGTGGAGGATTGAGAAATCTCCATGCTGTAACCCTATCCATGTGATCAGTTTTCCCGCCAACACTCTGTCCGAGCCTAATGCCTGAACCTTGATCATTTGAGGTGCCCAGCGGCATACCTGAAAAATATTTAGGCGCATATTCCTTCACCATCTCACGATTAAAAATAAAACCTCCCGTTGATAGGCAGACTCCTTTTTTGGCTTGTATATACCTAACTTGCGTATGTTTTCTCTCTATGCTTTCTGCTCGTTTGATGAATAGATTGCCCACAAACTGAAGAAACCCTGCACCAGGATAAGACGGCGGCAAAAGCATTTGATAGAGATCCCCCCTTGCTATTAATTTTTTGTGTTTATCAGCAATTGGGCCGGACGGTAGCATCAGTACTTTGAGCCCAACAACTCTCCCATCTGGTGTCATGATCAATGATCTGGCCTCAGTTTGTTTGTAGAGCCTAAGGCCTTTTTTTAATGCTGATTTTTTCATTGGGTAGAAAATAGTGCCACCAACACCTATTGGCCTAAACGGCCCTTCTTCCCATCCTCTGTGACCACGAGGGGCAGGCGTGGCTTGCTCCATGTAACTTGGAACCAATGAGTTATCTGAGTGATATAAAAAATATCCTGCACCTGGGTAGCTGGTTTTAGTTTTGTAATAAGAGGAATCAAATTTAACCCCATTGTCCATCAGCCATTGTGTATTTTCTGCTGAAGTATCACAGAATTTTTTTAATGTTGATTGTTTGACGATATCCCCAGTTTCTTGAATCAAGTAATTGAACATGTTTTCTGGAGAATCTTCGACTCCAGCTGCCTTTTGAATGGGAGTGCCACCCCCAGCATAAAAAACACCGCCACTCTTAGCGGTTGCTCCACCGCCAGAAGTCTTATCAATGCCAATGACTGAAAACCCTTGATCTAAGGCTTCATTGGCCGCAGAAATTCCCGCTCCACCGATTCCAGCAATGACTAGGTCCGCATGATCATCCCATTGAAACAGGTGTGGGTCATTAATAATTTGAGGGGCCTCAACACTTGAGAGCCACAAGTCATCCGATGGTTTAATTTCAGTTTCCAGCATTTAGATCAGCAGTTTTGCCGCCATCAACCACGAGACTAGCACCTGTTATAAAAGAAGCATCAGAGCTCAAGAGAAAAGCAATGGGTTTCGCTAGCTCAATTGGCTCTGCAATTCTTTTGAGTGGAATAGAGTTAATTGTTGCGCTCATCATAGCTTCATCTGGAATGGCTCTTTCTGTTGCGGGAGTCAGAACAGCACCAGGTATTAGGCAATTCACTCTAATGTGGGGCGCTGCCTCAACCGCAGCAGCTCTGGAAAAGTTTATTAAGCCAGCTTTTGCTGCTCCATAGGCAGACATATATGCAACACCCTTTAGACCAACAACCGAGGCGATATTAACTATTGATCCTTTTTTGGCTGCCATCATCCACGGCAATACCGTTTTGGTTGTTAAAAAGACGGCATCTAGATTGGCTTTAAAATTTGTCTTCCATGCTGATAGGCTTAGATCCACAATTCTACCTGTATGAATAGACGGTGCATTATTAACCAGCCCGTCAATCTTGCCGCACAGTCTATGTACTTCATTTAGTGATTCAAGAATTGCTGACTCATCACTAACATCTACATTGTGAGCAACGACATTGGAAGAAATTTTTTGAAGCTCAGTTTCAGCTTGCTTTAAATTCTCTTTATTTCTTCCAGTAATGACTACGGTGGCACCTTGTTCCATGCATAGTTTTGCGGTGGCAAATCCTATTCCTGCACTTGCACCAGTAATGTATATCACCTCATCTTTAAATATTAAACTCACGTAGTTCCCCCAAAGTAAGCTATCTAGATTTTCAACGAAAATCCAATAGAAGTATACCAATAGTCTCTGATTGATTTCATATGATATGGTTCTGATTTGTAGCCGACAGCCAAGCTAAAACCAATTTGGTTATACCGGGATTGATATTGCACCGAAGAGTTAATCTCTCTCCCGCTTGGACTAAGACTAAATCCAAACGAGTTAAATAAAACATTTCTCTCTTTATCTCTATATACAGGCACTCTTAAATTCATCCTGCCTGATTCAACCCTTAAAGGTTGATCAATAGAGATTATCACCTCATCATTAGCTGTAAAAATTGATGATTTAAGAAAACCCAAACCAAATGCAGATGACTTGATGTTGGAACTAGACCTGATCATGCCACTATTATTTAATCCTCCTGGGGTAACACCTAAATACATCGAGGTAAAAAATTTTCCACCCATCCAGTTATAAGAATTTGATAGCCCGACAAAGCTAGTAACTTTTTCATTGCTCGAATTAAAAGCACCTGAGCCATTCAAACCTAAACTTGAATCATTTTCCTTTAACCATCCCAACTGCATTGAAGGCACAGAGTTTTTTGGCTGAACTTCAATCATGGCAATCGAGCTTGTATCGCTCTCACCAAATACTTCATTTGAGTTAAACTTACTTCTACCAGTCGACATCAGCACAGCTAAATCAAAACCATGCTTACTGGCAATAATCGACCCGAAGGATGTTCCAGAGGCGCTAAAATTCATCCAGGGATTAGAAAATTTTGATCTCAGTGTAGTTTTATACCTTAGATCTGTGTCTGCAAAAATACCAAGGGCCCAACTTCCATTGAGCCCATGACTAATAAAGTTATTTTTATCCATATTAATATATGTGAAAAATTGATTGTGATCACCATATGCATTGAGGACTTGCTTAGGCATGATTAATTCGTTGGCATGGTTTTGATTGTTATAAGAGCTCATCTCTAATACCGAATAACCGGAATCATTGATATGACTAACAGATTGATACATGTCTTCGTAATTATTAAAATTTATTAACTGACTTCTGTAGTCTGAAGTTATATTTTCAACTGATCCTCTGAACGGAGCGCCCAGTTCATCAAAAAAGATAATGGTTTGATTGACCACTCCCCTTGAGACAGCATCTCCAAAAGAAGGGCTTGTGAGTTGCATGCTAGTAAACATAGCTGGTGTCATAGCCCCAGTTAGTGTTTCAGTTAACATGGCTGTCATTTGACCCACTGGTGAGGTTGCTGCTCCGAGATCCATGAGGCCTTGACCATATATTGCTTTATCAGCATAAACGCCTTTTTTATTTGCTGTGCTAAATAGCCGGTTTACAATCTCTGTGCTTCCCAGCTGACCTTCAAAATATTGCGCTATTACTGCAAGCCCACCAGATATAAAAGGCGCAGCAAACGAAGTTCCGCTTGTTACTGCGTAGCATGAATTGTCTTGAATGCAAGAATTATAGCTTTCATCATTTGGATTCCCGATATAAATACCAGTATCCGAGCTCGAGGTGGGATAGGCCGCTGTAACTCTACCACCTGGAGCTGCGATACAGTAATCCTGAGCAACACCACACCTGCTAGAAAAAGAGCTGATAGAGCCATTTTCATCTACGGATACCACAGCTATGGAATGGCCTTGAATTTCAGAGATATAATGAGCCATGCCTGGAAAGAGCTCAGGGCTTGAGAAATCTACACCTTGATCTGCATAGCCACCAGCATTACCTGCCGCCCATACGTATATTGTTTTCTCAGAATCAGGCGTTCCCATTTGAGACATTTCCGCAATAGTATTGGGAAATGCATTTCTTACTTGAGCTTCGGTGTAATCAATGATATTTCCAGAATAGCCATAACTATTATTTACAATGTCCACATCATAGTCATTGTAAATTTCAAATAATTGGCTAAAAAAGTTATCAATGCCTGTGAAATCAGGAGCTCCTGAGACTGTTCCAGAGCCATCATCAGTCCCAAGGTCTACAGGCTCATAATCTGGATCTGGCTCAGCAAGCTGAATGGCTATAAACAATACATTTGCTTCAAATGCTACGCCATGTATTGGAGAGGTATCAGACCGATCTTGCTTACCTGCAGCAACCGAGGCAACCATAGTTCCATGTCTTTGCTGGCGAGTGTTGGGTTTATAATTCGAGTACTCAAGATCACTGTCTGAAGACAATCTTCCTGCGCTAATTTCAGTGTGCGTATCATCTAGCCCTGAGTCTGTGATGCCAATTGTAATACCTAAACCCGTTGCACCTCTAGCATAAGCAGATGAAGCATTGACCAGATCAAGACCCCACTGATTTTGATATTCATAGTAACCTTCATATTGAGTTTTAAGCTCATCATAAGATAGAGCAGGAGGGGCTGGAGGAGTTGGAGTTTGAGAAATAGTGGGAGTGTTTTGTGCGCCACCACCGCCACCGCCACCACAGGATAAGAGTATAAATAAACTGAAAAGGAGAGTTTTGTTTTGTTTCATAATAGTTTAGGATTCTATCAAATATACAACAAAAAATACTATGTCAGAGATCTATAACCAAGTTCTTTCAGCTTTAACCGCCCCCGATCAAATTTTTGCGTTTGAAGAGTCTGAACACTCGTCTGGGGTAACATATCGAGAGTTTACCAATACACCTAAAACACTAGATAAATATTATGAATTTGGATTGTTATTTCCTGACTGGGAATTTATTGTCTTTGAGGGAGAAAGATATACATTTCAAGACATTCACAAGAAAGTAGCCCAAGCGGCTAATGCATTCCAACAATCAGGCATACAAAAAGGCGATAGAGTGGCAATTTGTATGGCCAATAACCCTGAGTATATTATTTCTTTTATGGCTTTAACCTCAATGGGCGCAGTCTGCGTTCTCTTGAACTCTTGGTGGGTTCCTGATGAGGTCAGTTATGGGCTTGAGAACTCTCAGGCAAAAATGTTGATTGCAGATGAAAAGCGCCTAAGAGGTTTGGAGAAGTTTCCCGAGGTCCAGAAGATTGTAGTGAGACCTCAGTCTGATTCTGATGCAATGGAGTTTAATCAGTTTATTAACTCTCACTCTCAAACATTTCCTTCGGTCGATTTAGATACTCATGACCATGCAACTATTTTTTATACCTCGGGGTCAACAGGCTTTCCTAAAGGTGTCTTGTCCACACATAGAAATATTCTAGCAACAATATTTAGCTGGGCTTTGGTCACAACCTTAAAAAGAGAGGTTGAGGCATTGGAGGGTGATACGCCTGCAAAATTAGATCCTCCTCAATCTGATGTGCCTGTTAACCAATCAGCAATTTTGCATTGCGTTCCCTTGTTTCATGTAACAGGAAGTCATTCAGGATTTTTAATGAGTATTATTGCTGGAAGAAAGATGGTCATGATGTCTAAATGGGATCCAGGAGCTGCTCTGCAATTAATTCAAGATGAAAAAATTGGTGCCATCACAGGCGTTCCAACCCAAACCTGGGATTTGTTAACGCACCCAGATAAGGATAAATTTGATCTTTCTACCTTCAAGGAATTAAGCGGTGGCGGTGCTGCTAGACCACCTGAGCATGTTCAAAAATTAAAGGATGGTTTCAAAGATGCAGAGCCATCTCTGGGTTACGGCCTAACTGAAACCAATGCTGCCGGTACTCTTAATTTGGGAAAGGACTATTTAATGCATCCAGGCAGTTGCGGCCGAGCTATACCTCCCGTAACTGACGTGGCAATCATTGATGAGACTTGGAAGTTTCTAGAAGACTCTGGAACTGTTGGAGAAATTGTGATTAAAAGTCCAGCAAATATGGTGGGTTACTGGGGTAACGAAGAAGCAACCAAGGAGGTCTTTAATGATGATGGTTGGTTTAAATCCGGTGACCTTGGATACATTGAAGGGGGTTTCGTATATATCGTTGATCGAGTCAAGGATTTGGTGATTCGTGGAGGAGAGAATATTGCATGCATAGAGGTGGAAGCAGCAATATACCAACACCCATCAGTGCAAGAGGTAGCTGTCTTTGGTATCCCAGAAGAGCGCCTTGGAGAAACTTTGTGCGCATCTATATGCCTTAAGCCATCATCTCAATTGACTGAAATAGAGCTGCAAGAATTTCTTCATAATAAGATTGCAGCCTTCAAGATTCCATCCATGTTAAAAATAGATTCTCTGGATTTACCAAGAGTAGCCTCTGGCAAATTTGATAAAAAAGTCTTACGTAACGAATTTGTATCAATTGAGCAAAATCTAAGTTAATGCCACAACCTTCGCCTGTAAATACTGTATAAAGGAGCCATACTTAACTAAAAAATATTATGGCCTCACGTATTTTAATTATTGAAGATGAACCGGATATAAGAAAAACACTTGAATATAATTTTTCTAAGGAATCTTTTGAGGTTTTTCAAGCAGCTTCCATAGCAGAGGGGGAGCAAGCCATTGTTGAACATAATCCAGATATAGTTATTCTGGATTTAATGCTGCCTGATGGCTCAGGGTTAACCTTATGTCGAGATATCAAATCAGACCCTGCGACTAAACATCTTCCCGTTATTCTTTTAACCGCCAAGGCTGATGAGGTTGATCGTGTGGTTGGTTTTGAACTGGGCGCCGATGATTATGTGACAAAGCCTTTTAGTGTGCGAGAGCTTATCTTAAGAATTAAAGCAATTTTAAAAAGACTGGAATCAAACTCACCTCCTCAAGAACCTCTATTTACTTTTGGTGTCCTCACCTTAAACCTTGAGGCTCATCAAGTGTTTATTGATAACTTGGAAGTGAGCTTTACAGCCTTAGAATTTCGACTTTTAAAGCACCTCATTGATCGTCGAGGCAGGGTTCAATCACGAGATCAATTACTTGAGGAAGTTTGGGGATATAGCGCTGAGGTTACAACCAGGACTGTGGACACTCACATCAAAAGATTAAGAGAAAAATTGGACTCTGCTGGTGATTACATTCAAACAATTCGAGGTGTTGGGTATCGTTTTTCTAAAACCCCAGAATAGATAATTATGGGTATCCGTTCCCGTATTTTTTTTATTATCTTATCGTGTCTATTTATCGGACTTTCGCTTGCTTTTATTGTTGCAGAGCGAGATCTTTCCGAGGGCCTACAGCGCCAGATTGAAAATGAATTATCAAAACAGGCAGGCATCCTCCAGCAATCTTATAACCAATTTCCTCAAAAATTAAGTTTAGATGCTCTCAAGACTAGTATTAATGGTTTCTCTGAGTCATCGCGCTCCAGGATAACGATCATAGACTTTGATGGGCAGGTACTCGTAGATTCGGAGTTAGGGGTGGAAGACCTGCCATTACTTGAAAATCACGGGGGCAGACCTGAGGTTATAGCAGCCTTTAAAAATGGTTTTGGTTCCAGTAAAAGATTTAGCACTACGACTCAACAAGACATGCTCTATTTTGCATTACGAGATGATTCAGGGGATCAAGCAAGACTAATCAGGATTTCTGTTCCCAATGACTACCTTGATAGCTCAATTGCCTCTTTAGATAATTCCGTTACTCTAATCGTGGTTGTGGCTTTGATTGTCGCAATTTTAGCCAGCATTCTTGCGGGCAATTATATTCGCGAGAGTCTGACAGACCTTGAAAGGGTTACTGCGGTGATGACTGACGGCTCTCATAAAAAGAAAGGATCTCAGCTGTTGCCATTAAAACGGTCTGATGAAATAGGATCTATGGCAAGGAATATCTCTACCATCTCTGATAATCTTAAGACTCAAATTTCATTGATTGCCCAGCAAAGAGATCAATTCGGCTTGGTATTAGATGGCCTGGGCGAGGGCATCATGGTGTTGGATGAAAGCGGCGTAATAACCTTTCACAATGATAAGATTACCGAAATTCTCGGCACAGAGGAGATGCTGCGAAAGTCTATTCATGATCTAGGTGTGCCAGCTTTGAGCAGGGTGTTTAAAAAAGCGGTTAAAAAAGGTCAGTTTGAAAGTGAGTTTGAGTTAGAAACTCCGGACGACGATACTCGTTGGCTTTTAGCACACATGAATAAAGCCAAGGCCACTCAAGAGCTCATTTTGGTGGTGCATGAGACCACTCAGTTGAGGCAAATGGATTCAATGAGACGAGATTTTATTTCAAACCTCTCACACGAACTAAGAACTCCAGTCAGTGTGATTAAGGCAAACTCAGAGACACTTCTAAACGGAGCCCTGGATGATAAAAAAGATGCCAAAATCTTCTCAAAGGCTATTTTGCATAACGCAGATCGCTTAAGTGAAATGGTCACCTCATTGATTGATCTTTCAAGAATTGAGTATGGTGAATTAAAGCTAATTAACAAAAATTTTGTTTTGAATGAGGTGATTGAAACTATTATTCTTTCTTATAAAAATAAGGCCAAGAAAAAAAATATTAATCTCATATTTAACTCCCAATCCGAGCTTATTGTTAATAGCGATGCCACAGCAATTGAAAGAGTGCTGAATAATCTTTTGGACAATGCTTTCAAGTATGGCCCTGCTGATTCCATGATTGAGATTGCAGCTCACAAACAAGGTGAGTTAGCTCGAATTTCTGTCACGGATCAAGGGGAAGGCATTGCAGAGGAAGATCAAGAGCTAGTATTTAAAAGATTTTTTAGAACAGCCTCCGCAAGAGCAAATATGCAACAAGGCAGCGGTCTTGGTTTAGCCATAGTAAAAAATTTAGTCTACAACCTCCAAGGTGATGTTGGAGTTGTCTCCAACGATGAGGGCGGGTCTGAATTCTGGTTTACCATCCCTAGAAATATAAAATAGCATTTTAGTTCTAAAATTTTTATACTCTTGAATTAGAGAAGCTATCTTTTTGCTCTACTGTGCATTTAATCTGGGCTATAAAATAAGCTACACTAAATAATAGTCTTCTAATTTATATGAACGTTAATTTTGTCTTATTAAAAAAGTTAAGCATTGCAATATTGTGTGCTGCTGCGTTGTTTCAATTAATCACACTATTTATGATGCTGCTTTCCCGGCCTATAACA
>DKMG01000009.1 GCA_002469975.1 Proteobacteria bacterium UBA7420 | reverse complement strand
TTAGCCAAGATCTGCTAACTTTTTCTCTAATTCGCCAACCCGCTGTTTTAGTTTTTCCAACTCAGCTTGTTTTACAAAACCAGATTCTTTCATAAACTTTTCAAGTGCAGGCTTAAGCATTTTTTCCATACCCTTGAGATCGCCAGCCATTTTTAATGGGTTAAACATAATTCATTCCTCCTTGTATTAATTATTGGGACATATCAAATTTTTACAATTCTTTTTAAGAGTTCAGATACAATAAATTTAAATAGGAGATGATATGAATATTTCAAATTACTTAGATGGTATAGCCAAACCCTTGCAAGGGCTGGCCCCGTGGATTTTAAGATTGGTGTTAGGCACCTCATTTATTTTGCATGGGCTGGGTAAATTTCCCTTGCCACCAGAGAAGATGGTGACTTGGTTTGAAAGCATGGGTATTGCTGCTCCAGAGATTGTAGCGAGCCTTGTGGCGATGGGCGAGGTTGCCGCAGGAGCCGCTGTTATTTTAGGTGGATTTCTAGGTGCTACAGGCCATTTGCTAACTAGATTGGGTGGTGGCGCGGTCTTAGTAATTATGACAGGTGCATTTTACTTGGCCCATTCTGATTGGTTTATTACAGAAAAATTATTTATGAGCGAGCAAATTTTTTTACTAGCCCTAGGATTGTATTTTGCTATCAAGGGAAATCATTAAATAATCTCTTGTATTTGTAAATGAGAATGATTATTATTATCATTCTCAAGTAGAATCTATAGCTCCTTGAGTCATATTCAAGGAGATTGTCATAGCCATCCAGTCTGTAAAAATTGCACAGCAAGTAAATTTACTATTGCTTTTATTGCTGTTGGGAATATTTTCTGTTGCTTCAAGCGCTTTTGCCTTAGAGCAAATAGAATCTGTAACCATCATAGGCTCCAAAGTTGCTGCGACAGAGGTCCCTGGATCAGCATCCTTTCTTTCAAATGAAGATCTTGCAAAAACTATAGATACGGATATTCATAAAATTTTATCTTTAGTCCCTGGTGTATTTTTCAGAGCAGAAGATGGTCATGGTCTGCGCCCTAATATTTCTATTAGAGGTACTTCCATGGATCGCTCTGCCAAGATTACTTTAATGGAAGATGGCATCTTAATTGCCCCAGCTCCATATACTTCCGCAGCAGCATATTATTTTCCAACGCCAGGACGCATAAATGCCGTAGAAGTTCTTAAGGGACCTGCAGCTATCTCTCAGGGACCAAGCACTGTAGGCGGAGCTATTAATTTAGTCAGTACGCCCATCCCAGAATTACCATCCGGAAAAATTGCACAAGAATTTGGCAATAACAATATGTCAAGAACCCATGCTTTCTATGGAGGCACGACTGGTAACGTGGGAGTATTAATTGAGACCCATGAACATTCATCTGATGGATTTGATTCGATTGCTGGAGTGAATAGAGATACAGGTTTCAATAAGTCTGATCTCATGGCCAAGCTTCGTTATTCCTGGGCAGATCATGAAGTTACTTTGAAAATAATAGAAGCAGATGAGACGTCAGAGCAAACATATGTTGGCTTGTCTCAATTAAGCTTTCAGAGAGATCCCAGAAAAAGATATGGAATGAGTCAGTATGATGAGATGGCAAATGAAGCAAACCAAAAAGCTCTTATTTATAAGGGTCATATTGGCATACTAGATATTATTGCAACAAGTTGGACAAATGATTATCACAGAGATTGGTTTAAAGTCGATAAGGCTAATACTCTCAAAGCGCATGGTATTGCAGATGGTATAGATGATGTTATTGCAGCTGCTAATCTTGGAAGCACGGATGCGCAAGAGATTTTAGATGGTATAAAAGCAGTGCAGGTTCAGTTGAAACACAATAATAGATACTACAGTAATAAAGGTATGCAGCTCCAAGCCTCTGCTAATTTCTCTCATCATGAGATTACATTTGGCTTAAGAGATATGAAGGATGCTGAAAGTCGATATCAATGGTATGAGTGCTTTGATCAGTCATCGGCCAGCAAAAACTCAGCTTTATATGCATGTGGGTCAGGGTACTCTGGAACTAATAATAGATCGAGAGAAACAAGGGCCACGTCTTTTTTTATCCAAGATACTTTAACCCTCGGCAAGGTTGCCATTACAGTTGGCCAGAGATCTGAGGAGTATCGTCAAGTAGAAAATAGATGGCTAGATGGCATGGCATCAAGAAATATTCAAGATAGCAACTATACTAATAAAAAATCTAGAGGGGATTACCGCACTTCTGGCTTAGGAATAACCTATAGCGCTAACAATAATCTAAAACTTATAGCAGGTTTTCACGAAGGCATGTCACCTGTATTTAATGGTGATGCGGAAGAAGCGGATAACCTTGAGCTGGGCTTTAGATACAACAATAATCTTACTGCGCTTGAGATCATCTATTTTTCTAGTGACTATCAAAATTTAGTGGGAACCTGCTCAAATTCAAGCGGAGGAAATTGCGAAGCTGGAGCAAGCTTTAGTGGTGGTGAGGTTGATGTATCTGGTTTAGAGATGACATCCTCATGGGTATTCGAAGGTAATAATATTAGCTACCCCATTTCAATTGCCTTTACATCAACCAAAGCCACTTTTAACAACAGCTTTAGCAATGATGATTACTGGGGAACAGTCATGACAGGCGATGATGTTCCCTATATACCAAGCTCCGTTCTTGCTATCCAAGCAGGAGTTATTACCGAATCTGGGTGGAGCGGATATCTGAGGTTGTTAGATCATGGGGGGGCTTGTTCCTCAGCTGCTTGTGGTACCCACGAAAGAATTGGGCCTTATAACTTTTTAGACCTTACCTTGAGAAAGGCTTTCAATAATAATTTCGATTTGTATGGAGTCATTGAAAATATCATGAACAATGAAGATATAGCCTCAAGAGCACCTAAAAATGGCGCGAGATCTCAAAAGCCGAAAACATTTAAAATTGGTTTTAGCTATAACTTTTAAGCCTTTTTTGTAACATAGTTGTTTATAAAACTATTTCTTGTACAATTATTTCCTCGTGTGGGGCTATAGCTCAGCTGGGAGA
>DKMG01000008.1 GCA_002469975.1 Proteobacteria bacterium UBA7420 | reverse complement strand
AAAAAGTTAGCAGATCTTGGCTAAGAGAGCTTAGTTACCTTCATAAAAAAAGAGTCTTTCAATATCATCTTCGCTGGTAGATTCTCCATATTGAATCTCAATCACATGGCAAGCTGCTTCTGATGGATTGATTAATTGATGCCAATCACCCTGTCGCACATGAAATATATCATCCGTGCCAAGCTCTACATCAGAAGCATTCTCTGGCTCAGTTGAGCTATGCTTCACAAGGCATGAGCCTTTGCTGATAAACCATACCTCACTTCTCTTTTGGTGCCTCTGAAAGGAAATGCCTTTCCCTGGATCTATAATCAGCTCTTTAACTTTAATTCTAGAGTCTTGGAATAAGTTATAGAACTTTCCTCAAACTCTATCATCGCTTGTGTACTGCCAGTCCTTCAAGAGAGAGCTAGAGGAATTCATTTTATGATCTCCCCCTACGCTAAACTCAAAAGTAATGCCTTCGACTGCCATCTCTGGAATATTATGGGATGCTCGATCGCCCCCATTGCAGAAAATAATCTCGTCAGCTGGATATTTTAATTTAACGTCTTCTAAAGCTAGAGAACAACCACCCTGACTATCATCTTCAAAGCCAATAACCTCATCTACTACTCGTAAATTTGACACTATAATTTCTCTTTCTGTAAAGGGCATGAAAAAGTTACCTTTTTTTCTTTTGAGCCAAGCATCACTATTTAAAGCAACTACGAGGTGGTCTCCAAGTCTTTTTGCTGCTTTAAAGTATTCGATATGCCCGGAATGAATAGGATCGAATCCTCCACTGACAACTATAATTTTCACTTTAAACACCCCTGACTTTTAAGAGGTGTAATTATACAATTTAATTAGAGTGGGTTGCCAAGACTGGCTAAGGCTGTCTAATTAATGTCACCATGTCGGAAACTACTTTGGGAGGTTTTGGGTAAAATCGTGAGATTATAATTGCTATAAAGAAATTCATGAGCATTCCAATAAATCCTATGCCCTCGGGAGAGATGGAACCAATCCAGAAGCTAGCATTATCAAATGCTGGATTAAGAAATTTATAATAAATAATATAGCTAGAGGTGAAGACCAGTCCTGTGACCATGCCGGCAATAGCGCCTTCCTTATTCATTGATTTGGAAAAAATACCTAAAAATAATGCTGGAAAAATTGTTGCAGCAGCTAGCCCAAACGCAAAGGCCACAACCTGTGCAACAAACCCTGGCGGGAAAATCCCAAAAAGTCCAGCAATCACAATTGCAACTGCAGCTGCGCATCGTGCATAAAATAATTCCTGTTTTTCTGAGATATTAGGTTTAAATGTTTTCTTTAATAAGTCGTGCGATATGGAAGAAGAGATAACTAAAAGCAATCCTGCAGCTGTCGAGAGGGCTGCAGCCAAGCCTCCTGCTGCAACCAGTGCAATGACCCAGCCTGGCAGTTTAGCTATTTCAGGATTGGCAAGAACCATAATATCTTTATCAATATAAACTTCATTTTGATTGGAGGTATCGCTGGTATTGCTAGTTAACCTTTGACCATGATCTCCAGTAGCATCTATAAACTGTGGTCGGTTATCTTCAAAGGTGTTGCCAACTGAATAATGAATGATGCCATCATTATTTTTGTCGTTCCATGCAATTAATCCTATGCCTTCCCAGTTCTTAAACCAGCTTGGTGAGGATGAATACTGAGTATCTTGAATAGAATCGATGAAGTTCATTCTTGCAAATGCACCAACTGCAGGTGCGGTGGTATATAGCAGGGCTATAAATATGAGTGCATAGCCAGCTGATTTTCTGGCATCTTGAACGGTGGGCACTGTAAAAAATCGAACAATGACATGCGGCAGCCCCGCTGTGCCAAACATTAGCGCTGCCGTTATACAAAAGATGTCTATGGTGCTTTTGGAGCTCTCCGTGTAGGCCAAGAAGCCTAGTTCAGTTGTCACTTGATCTAATTTATCTAATAGATATGTAGAGCTATCAACCAGTGTATCTCCAAACCCAAGTTGCGGGACGGGATTGCCCGTCATTAAAATAGAGATGAAGATTGCTGGGACAAGATATGCAAAAATTAATACACAGTATTGAGCGACTTGAGTGTATGTAATGCCTTTCATGCCACCCAATACAGCGTAAAAAAAGACGATTGCCATTCCTATAATAACTCCGACGTTAATATCCACTTCTAGAAACCTTGAAAAGACAATCCCTACTCCGCGCATCTGCCCTGCGACATAGGTAAATGAAACAAAGATTAAGCACACCACCGCAACTAATCTGGCAGCTTTTGAATAGTACCTAGTGCCTATAAAATCTGGCACCGTGAACTGCCCAAATTTTCTAAGGTATGGCGCTAAAAGGAGCGCTAATAAAACATATCCACCTGTCCAGCCCATTAAATAAACTGAGCCATCCTTCCCCATGAAGGCAATTAAACCTGCCATAGAGATAAATGAAGCAGCTGACATCCAATCCGCTGCTGTGGCCATGCCATTGGCGATTGGGTTAACTCCTTTTCCTGCAATATAAAAATCACTGGTAGATTTAGCTCGAGACCAAATAGCGATGCCTATATATAAAGCAAAAGAGAGTCCGACAAAAAGATAGGTAAGGGCCTGTGTGCTCATTTCTTATCTAAATCTTGAGATACTTCTTCTTGATATTTCTTATCGAGTCGATTCATCAAGATGATGTAAATAAATATCAATAGAACAAAAATATAAATGCTGCCTTGTTGTGCAAACCAAAATCCAAGCTTGAAGCCGCCAATTTGTATTTCATCTAAGGCATCTGACCAGAGTATTCCAAAGCCAAAGGAGGCTAAAAACCACACAGCGAGTAAGGCCATCAAAATTCTAAGGTTTGATTTCCAGTAAGACTGACTGGGGGTAATTTTCACAATCAGGTTCTCCTTACCTATCTATATTAATTAACTCAATCTCAAATATTAACGTTGAGTTTGGAGGAATGGTCGGCCTGCCCTCTTCTCCGTAGGCAAGATCAGGGTGGATAAAAACACGCCAAATATCGCCCTCTCTCATTTGAGAAATAGCCTTCTGACAACCTTGTATTAATTGAGAGAGTTGAATGGTTAGAGGGTCGCCCATCTCGACTGAGCTCCAAAAAACCGTTCCATCCATTAAGGTCCCATGAAAATGGGCGGTAATAGTTTCCGAAAGAGCTGGAGGGATAGTATTAGTATCACCAGATTGGATAATGGAATACTGCAATCCCTCTTCTATGAGGATGACCTGATCATTGGTTACATTATTCAATAGGAATGTCTCGCTTTGTTGAAGGTTAAGTTGAAGATCTGATTCTTGACTGCATGAAGCTATGAAAAGAAAGAGCCCAAGGTAGAAATATATTTTTGACATTGAGATAGTATGCCAAATTTTTTAAATCAATCTATTTTGATTTTTAATTGAGCTTGAATTGTAGTTACTGAAATTTCCCATACTTCATCAAGATAAGAAATAAATTGCATCCATTGATTTAATGTATCTATTTTAAATAGCTCATGATCACCATCATATCCATCTGCAAGATAAGCTATCTCAGCAGGCATAAGATTATAAGTTTTAACTAACGAAGCAATATCAAAACAAGGATGGTTAGGGCCAGAGTACTCCCAGTCTAGAAAATACACTTTATTACACCATAGCAAATTGCTGCGGTTTAAATCATTGTGAGATAGCACATAATTTGAGCCATCGTTTGATAGTGACTCATAAAGACTGGATGCCTTATCAACTAGTGATTTCGAAGGCGCTTCTTGTAATAGGCTTTGATAGAGAGACAGGGAGTTAGAAAAAATATCTAAGCACTCTGGCGGAGTGGCTTGGCTATGAATCAACTTGAGGCCTTTGCCTAGTGATTGTAAATAGCTCTCTCTTTGATGCGCGAGGTCAAACGAAAACTCTTCCCCTGCAATAAACTTCCAAATCAACACGCCCTCTAATTGATTGTGGTATAAAACCCTGGGTGATAATTGCAAATCCTGAATACTATTTAACACTATCACCTCATTGGCTCTATTAATAGCCAGCATCGAAGCGCACGGAGCATCAAAGCGAACAACTGCTTTGATATTATTCAAGGTGCATAAATAAATTTCAGAGATAGGGCTTGTGGCTAGATTTTTCCTGAGCACAAACTCGCCAGGAATATTATTAGCTCTCTCAGCTACTGATCGCATTGCTTTCATTTCTAATCTTATTCCAAGATTGATAACCAAAGAATATTATTACCATATAGATAGCAAATAATAGCGCCGTTAGCCACAGATCTCTTGCGATGAAAAGAAACACAGATATTCCATCAATAATAAACCAGTAAACCCAGTTTTCTAATAGCTTTTTTGCAACCATATATGTGGCAATAACTGCACCCCAAGTTACCAGTGCATCAAGAAAAGGCAAAGCAGCATCAGTATATGAGTCGAGTAAAAAACCAGACATAGCAGATAGAAAGAGAATCGTGAAGATGGCACTCAGATGCTGGTTTTTGGTCCAAGTATTTACAATAAAACTTGTTGCATTGCCTGCTCCTGCACGCCATTGTGACCAGCCATAAAAACCCATGCCTACATAGAAAATTTGTAGATAAGCCTCCATGTAAAGCCCGGCTGAATTCATAATAAAAAAATATAAAACTGAGCTAATAATTCCAGCCACCCAACATAAGATATTCTGTTTGACTGCTAAGACCAGATATAAAATTGCAAAAATAACGGCTGTAATTTCTATCCAGTTATGCGTAAGAAAGTTAAAAATCATATCTCACAGAAAATCCGACCTGCCTTGGATCGCCATGCCTTTGATACAAGGTATCTTCAAAATTTGGAGCCTCATTTCCAAAGTAGAACCCTCTCACAGAGTAGTACTCATCAAATATATTTCTTGCCCATAATTCATAATTCCAATCATCTTTTGCATAGCCTAGATTTAGATTGGCTAAAGTGTATGACTTGGATTGATTGTTATGCGAGTCGCTGTAATAAAAATTACTGTTGCCTGTGAAATCAATGGCTAGATATGTATTCATGGTTGGGCGCCAGTTAAATCCTAGGGCAAAACTTCTTTCAGGAGCATGTGCTTGCGCGCGACCCTCAAGATCTTTTCTAGATTGCCAATTTTTAATTTCAGTTTTAAGTATCCCTAAATTTAAAAAAGCATCTAACGATTCATTAATTGCCATATCCATATTAAGCTCAAGGCCAAAGTTCACTCCCTCGGCTGCATTTTGAGTTAAAAATGAGAAGGTGTTTGGGTCGCTGGGATCTGTTTGGGTGGAAATAAGAACTTGCTGATCTTCTCTATCTGAATAAAATACCACTCCATTTAAATTTATTTTTGACTCCAGTAACTTGGTTTTTATGCCAATTTCATAGTTAGTCAAAAATTCAGGATCGTAGGAAAGATTTGTATTGATTGAGTTAGCAGCTAGCCCTACCCCAAGATTAAATCCACCTTGCTTATATCCTTTTGCTAGGCTGGCATATATGTTTGTGCTATTCAATATATCTTTGATAAGAGAGATCTTTCCACCCGTCATTTGATCGGATGGATTAAAAGATTCTTGCAAAGAATCTGAATAATCTGCCTCCCAGTCTTCCCAGCGCAATCCAAGAGATAATTTAAGGGATGTAGATAGCAAATAATCTAAGTTACCAAAAATAGAAATATTTGAGGATTTGTAGCGGCTAGATGATGAAGAGGTGCTCGCATAGGGCCCATAAGGATCAGAGGGATCACCATACAACCCATCATCTTTCTTTAGATTATTTTCTTTTAACTCCAAGTAATTAGCTCCAATAACCCACTCCATAAAATTATTTTGAAGAAAATCTGCTGTTGAAGAAACGGCGCGAAATTCTTGGTTAAATGACTTTCTGCCTCTGAGAGTCTCTGAGAAATAATCATAGGTATAAGGGGCATGAGAGTTAGTATTGCCCCAATCAGCATCGTAGCTGAAGGTCACATCAGTCTCAGTAGCGCTCGTGAAACTTTGTAATTCAAAACCATCAAATGCATGAAAGATTTTTATGCCATAAGCATTAGTCTTTTGAGAATCCATGCCAGGTCTGTCCGAAAGAGTATTTAAGCTACCGTCTATGGTCCAAATATCAGCAGGGTCATCTAGGTCAACCTGAGAAACTAAAAATTTGATCTTTGTCTGGTTTGAGAGCTGCCAATTAACTTTAAAACGACTGGTGCTTTCATCTTTGCGGGAGGTATCAGATCTATTGAGATAAAGATTTTTACGAAATCCATCCGCCTTGTCTTGTCGCAGGGCAAGTCTATAAGTAATGTCTTGGTTATTTTTTAAAGGTCCTCCAAATGCAACTCCTGCACTGGTGGTGCCATAGGATCCTTGGGTTAGTTCGCTGGTGCCTTTAAATGTCTCAGTGGGATCTTTGGTCTTGATGTAAATAAGACCTGCAAGTGCATTGGCACCAATTCTAGATCCTTGAGGCCCTCGGTAAACTTCAATTTGGTCTACATCAAACGTTGTAGCAATACCGCCCTGCCCAGAATAATCAATATCATCTATCAGGAAACCTACGGAAGAATTAGGGGTGCCTTGATACCCAGATCGCTCTCCAATGCCTCTAATTTGAAAATAGCGAGCCCTTGAGTCGCTGGCTGCAAAATGTAGATTTGGAACTAAAAAAGAAATCTGCTCAAAATGTTTGAGAGATTGGGATTTAATATTTTCTGCGTTTAGCAGCACTAAACTTGAGTCTTCTTGCTGCGCTGGTTTTTCACGCCAATTCCCAGTAACAAGGATCTCTTCAATCGTGTCAGCAGCTAAGTCCGCACTAAAAAAAGAAAGAGCCAGGGTGAATAAAAATACAAAAGTGCTGTTCTTAAAAATATACATGCAATTCCTCCGCCATTATTGTATGGATCAGGTTCAAAGGGTTCCAATAAAGATCTCAGGTCGAATGACCACCCCTTTGCAGTTATTGCAATGATAGTAGATTACAGAAGTTAAATCTAATGGGAAGTTTTGACGATGCGTCTAACCAGATTACTGGCTAAAATGTTATCAGAGCTATTGCTCTGACAGGAGAGCAGTTATTTCTTTTTATCTTTTTTGGCAGCTCTTTTTTCTTTTAAAGATTTACCTTTTTTCTTATCGTTTTTTTGCTTGTCTAATCCTTTGGCCATAATGAGTTCCTACATGCGTTTTAGTTAGTATAGAAGAAAAAGGCATGATGGGTCCGTATTATCTCAGCCTGCATCTTGGGCTTGTATCCTGCCAGCTTTTAAAAGACTATTTTTTATTTTATGAGCACTCTTCCTTCGTATTTCGGCACATAGTTTGCTCGACCATCTAAGAAGTTTTCAACGGCATCAACAATAATAACGCCACTATCAATATATTCTATTGCGTTTTGAAATTCCCAATATCCATCACCACCCTGTGTGACAAAATTTGGCGCTGCAACCCAGTACACAGCATTGTTATCAATTAAATTGCCCTTGATCCATATCTCATGAACTTGCGCCCCTGGTGTAAAAGAATATTTTACATTTTTTGATACTTGTAATATTCCGTTGGTCATTCCAGCGGCATGATTAAATATTTTTATAATTTGAAAGCCTTTTAACTTCGTCATAACCACTGTGTTAGGAAAAGGGAAAGCCGAGATCAGATCTCCTTTCGTGATCATTCCCGGAACAATATCCTGCCTTAGTGCTCCACTATTAATGACTGCAAAATCAATCCTTTCATCAAAAGCTTCTATTGCATCTGCGAATAGATTTCCCATGTTAGATTCTTTGCCATAGGCTCTAACCATTTTTTCTGTGGTGGAGGTTACAGGTCTTGAAGCAATTTTATCCACCTCTTTTTCCCAAAAAGTGATCTCCCTTAGCATGTCAGCATCATCTACTATTTCATCATCAAACACTGTGATGAGCTCATTGGAATGTGAGATGATCTTTCTTTTTTCAGTGTCATATTTTATTTGCAATTTACCAAGTTCGGTTGTGTATGCGTTAGTTGAAACGATGATGGTTCCATTAGAAATAATCGCCTTTTCAGTTCCTTGATGTGCGTGACCTGAAATGATGATATCTAATCCTGGAACATTCTTAGCAAGCAAAATATCTTTATAGAGATTCCTTTCAACATCAGTCATCCCAATGCTTGATTGCCTGCCCGGCATGCCTTGATGAATGCTAAGTATAATAAGGTCAGTTAGAGGTTTGAGCTCATCAATATATTTTCTTAGATACTCCTCTTCATCTCTGGCCTCAATGCCTTTGGTCATCTGAAAATTAATAGTGTCGTAAAATGCAAATTTTCCATGTAGTCCAATCACACCTATTCGCAAACCACCTTTTTCTATAATGGTATAAGGGTTATCCCACACCAACTGGTCTGTTCCCTCAAAAAAGATATTTCCATTCAGGATGGGGAAAGTTGCTTCTTCCATTTGCTCGAGCATATTATCCCAACCATGGTCAAATTCATGGTTGCCAATGCAGGCTGCATCCAACCCAAGATAATTCATTGAGTTGATTACAGCTTTGCCTTTGGTCAATGTGCTTACATAGGGTCCAGAAAAATAATCCCCGGCATCAATGTAAAGAGTATTTGGGTTACTTAATTTATGTTGTTTAACAAGGGTTGCTAAATTTGCAAAGCCACCTACCTCTCTAGAATCACTTATCCAGGTTTCAATGTGTGGCAATAGATGGGAATGTAAATCATTTGTATGCAGAATTGTTATCTCTTTTATTTCCGCATAAGAGAAAAAAGATACAAAGAATACTAAACCAAAAGCTATAATTTTTTTAAGCATATAAGATAATATCTTAAACTCAAGCAAGGCTCTTGAACATTACATTTGTTCATATTTGTTAAGTAACTGGTGGGTCTGGGTGGACTCG
>DKMG01000115.1 GCA_002469975.1 Proteobacteria bacterium UBA7420 | reverse complement strand
GTTGCATCTGCCAACAATGGGTCGGTCATAATGGTTGCAGGATTAGAATTTACTAAAATTACTCTAAACCCCTCAGCTTTTAGAGCCTTGCAGGCTTGAGCTCCAGAGTAATCAAACTCACACGCCTGACCAATAATAATAGGCCCCGCTCCAATAATTAAAATTGATTTAATGTCAGTTCTTTTTGGCATTTGATTGAATTAAAGATTTAAATTTTATGAATAATTCCTCTAGCTCATGGGGCCCTGGACTTGCCTCTGGGTGGCCTTGAAAGCCGAAAGCTGGCTTGTCAGTGAACTCAATGCCTTGCAAGCTCTGATCAAATAAAGACAGGTGGGTAGTTTTTATATTCTCTGGTAGGCTTGACTCCTCAACCGCAAAGCCATGATTTTGACTGGTAATAAAAACAGTTTTGGAGTCAACATCTTGTACTGGATGATTAGCACCATGATGGCCAAATTTCATTTTATAAGTTTTACAACCACCGGATAATGCAAGCAGCTGATGTCCAAGACAAATACCAAAGACTGGCATATTAATATGGAGTAACTCTTGAATAAGTTCAATCGCATAATCGCACGGCTCTGGATCTCCTGGGCCATTAGATAAAAACACTCCGTCTGGCTTCAACGCCATCAACTCATCAAAACTAATTTGAGCGTTTACAACTATAACTTCTCCAACATGCTTTTTAAGGAGCCTTAAAATATTTTTCTTAACCCCAAAATCTACAGCAACAATCAAAATCCCGTCAGAGACATCTTTATAGTCAGGCCATGTGCCCTCTTCCCATGAGTACTTTTCTTTCACGCTAACTTCTTTTGCTAGATCTAATCCCTGAAGACCATTAAACCCATCCAGCGCGTCATGAGCTATGGCAATAGCATCTTCACTATCTGGGAGAATGCATGCCTTGAATGAGCCATGATCTCTCAATGTCCCTGTAAGCTGGCGAGTGTCAATATTCGCTATACCTATAGTCTTTTTAGAGGCTAAAAACTCTTCCAGAGAAGAGGTAGCTCGCCAATTACTATAATGTTTTGGCAGATCTCTAATCACTACTCCTGAAGCAAAAATACCATCAGATTCATTATCCTCATTATTAGTTCCAGTATTTCCGATATGAGGATGGGTGAATGCAATTATTTGCTTGGCATATGAGGGATCAGTAATAATTTCTTGATAGCCTGACATAGAGGTGTTAAAAACAATCTCTCCAACAGATACGGTAGAGTGGCCAAAGCCTAGGCCCTTGCAAACAGTGCCGTCCTCCAGTACCAAGAGCGCAGGAAATGTCACAAAGAACTCTCCTCAAAAATTACAGAAAAGATAGCAATAAATTGTGATAAGTGGGGTTTTAATGAGCTAAAATTGTGCGCTGGCATTAAAACGATACTTTATATTGACAAGGTCAAAACGTCCATCACTATTTAACAAAAATGAAGATAAATTTAAAAACTAAAGACCAAATCACCCAAATGAGAGTTGCGGGCAGATTAGCTGCTGATGTCCTGGAGATGATTACCCCTCATGTAGTGCCCGGGATGAGCACAGAAGATCTAGATAAGCTATGTCATGATTTTATTGTTAATGAGCAAAAAGCTATTCCTGCAAATGTGGGATACAACGGTTTTAAAAAAACTATATGCTCCAGCGTCAATCAAGTGATATGTCACGGCATCCCCTCTGCAAATAAAGTTTTAAAAGATGGCGATATCCTAAACATTGATGTCACAGTAATTAGAGACGGCTGGCATGGAGATACCTCAAAGATGTTCTTAGTGGGAAAAGCCCAACCCCACAATGAAAGATTAGTGAGAGTGACACAAGAATGTCTATACAAAGCAATTGATCTTGTGAGGCCTGGAGCCTACCTTGGGGATATTGGCGCTGTGATTCAAGAGCACGCAACACAGAATCATTACTCGGTGGTAGAGGATTATTGTGGTCATGGCATTGGGCAGGTTTACCACGAAGATCCTCAAGTCTTGCATTATGGTAAAGCTGGCTCAGGTCTAAGGCTAGAAGAAGGTCTTTGCTTTACTATCGAGCCAATGATTAATCAGGGAACAAAATACACCAAAGTTCTGGCGGATGGATGGACCGTTGAAACTAAGGATGGGAGAAACTCAGCTCAATGGGAGCACACTCTTGCGGTTACCTCGTCTGGTGTGGAGGTTTTAACTCAACGCAGCGAAGAATCCTTTTGAGCTCCAATCTAGATAGCATTAACTCAGAATTTGAGGAGCAATTCCATCTCACTCTTGAGCGACCTGAATTAATCCAGAGTTTTTTAAAGGCTAGATCAAAAGAATTTGATCGAGTGATCATAAAAGAGTTTAAAAGGCTGTCACTTGAAAGTGATTTTGCAATTATTGCCTTGGGTGGCTATGGCCGAAATGAGCTTTTTCCTGGCTCTGATCTTGATCTTTCAATCATCCAGTTGGTTAAGAAAAGTCAGAAAATTGAAGGGGTAAAAGATTTTATTGCCTGGCTCTGGACACTAAACGTTAAGGTGGGTCATTCAGTTCGAACTCTTAGAGAAATTCATAAAATTACAAAAGTAGACCTAAAGGAATTTACTTCACATCTCTCGCATAGAATTATTTATTGCCAACCAGAAGTAGAAAAAGAGTTACAAAATAATTTTCAAAAAATTGTAAAAGGCTGGAATAAATCAAAATTTTTTAAAGCTAAAAAGATAGAGCAATTCGAGAGATTTCAATCTTTTGATTCGACAGAGTTTAGCCTGGAACCAGATCTCAAGGAATCTCCAGGGTGTCTCAGAGATTTTCAAACTGCATTATGGGTTTTAGAGCATTGCTTTGAAGTAAAGAACTTCAAAGCTACCGAAGGGCTGGATATATTTGACAAACAATACTTAAAAAGTATTGATGAATCATATTGCTATATTAAATCTATGCGTTTTGCGCTCAACTTAAACGCAAACTCAAATCGTATAAGCTTTGAAAATCAGCTTTTGCTAGCCTCCAAAGCGCAACTCAAAGCATCAAAAAAATCATCTGCTGTCGAAAAGTTTATGTGTATGTTTTTTCAGCATGCATCTAAATTATCTGATTTTAATGAAATGGTTTTTCAAGCCTATTCTGATCGGGATGCTCTCATTAAAAGGCCGTACACCAAGAATTTTTATCTCTTTAAGGATAGGCTGGGAATTCAAAAACATATCAATCTTGCCAAGCGTCCGGGGTTAATTTTAGAAAGCTTCTTGCAAATTGGACGTCTTAAAAATGTTAATGGCTTAGATTGCATATCCATGCAAAGAATTCGAAGAGCATTGCCGACAATTGACCCTCAATATTTTTTAACCTTATCAACTGGACATCAGTTCTTAGAGATTCTTAGATCACAAAATAGCCTGTCAGCTATCCTGAAAAAATTAAAGCAATTGGGCATTTTGAGATTATTAATTCCTGAATTTGGTGAAGTCGAAGGTCAGATGCAATTTGACATGTTTCATGTATATACCGTGGATGAGCATACCCTAAAGGTAGTTCGCAATATGCGTCAAATGCAAATAGGAAATATTGATGCAGCAATGAAAATTGAGCGAGAGCTTATTAATAAGTTACCCAAAATAGAATTACTTTATCTTGCTGGAATATTCCATGATTTAGGTAAAGGCAAAGGTGGAGATCACTCGGAGATAGGGGCAAAAATAGTTACTAAATTTTGCAAGAGACTAAAATTGCCCATGCATGAGATAGAGCTACTGCAGTGGCTAGTCAAGAATCATTTGGTTATGTCTTCTATTTCACAAAAAACTGATATTCATGACCCAGAAACTATTGAACAGTTTACCAAGACAGTAGATAGCCTAGAAAAGTTGAATTACATTTATATCCTAACCATAAATGATATTCGAGGCACCAACCCAACGTTATGGAACTCTTGGAAGCATGATTTATTGAAACAATTATTTTTATCTTCTAGGAAAAGGCTCAATCGTGAAGAGCATGAATCTGACTCCTTTGTCGTGGCTGAAAGAAAAAGGAGAGCATTAAATGATTTTAATGATCAAGATACTGCGGCGATAAAAAATATTTGGATGCAATTGCCCAGCACATATTTTGCTAAATATCAGATTGAGCAATTAGCTTATCAAGCCCAAGTGATCTCTCGTGAGGGAGCTGGGAGCGTGCATGTTAATAAGCGACAAAATTTCTTGGAGGTGTTTATCTTCACGCCTAATCAGCTAGGACTATTTTATAAAACAGCTCAAGCCTTAGAAGGCTTATCGCTCGAAACCATCGATGCGAACATTCACACAACAAATGATGGACAATTTGCAATGAACACTTTTATTTGTAGGCACAAAGTTCTTGGAAGTAATTTAACCAAGAGGGATAAATTAGGAATACAGCAAAAAATAAAATCTAGATTATCGGATGAGGGCATCATAAAAATACAAGCTCCTAAATATGCAAAAAAAGTATTTACATACTCAACCAGAGTAGAGATTTCAAAAAACACCCATTCTTCAACAAACCTTATTACCCTGGAAACTCTAGACCAACCATCCCTTCTCTCTAAAGTTGCAAATATTTTTTTTGACCACGGGATTAATGTAATTTCCTCTCGAATCACAACTCTTGGTGAAAAAGTAGAAGATAATTTTATTGTCGTAGATGCCAATAATGGAAGTCAGATTAGCCAAAATAAAGAAAGAATTGTTAGTGCAAAACTAAAAAATCTTTAAACCCTATAATTAATTCTCGGACTCCATATAATAAGCAGATGAATCAAATGCCATTAATAGGCTTAGGCCTTGCCAACATAGGCACCTCAGGAAAAATACTAGATGTTTTTTATCCAATTATCGCCTTTAAAGATGGGGATCAGGAGTCCTCTAACCTATATGAGTCTTGGAATCAGCTCATGGAGAGCGGAGTGATGGAAATCCAGAACCCTGATGCTCTCCATCTAAAAGATGAAGCCATCCTGTCCAGTCTCAATGTCCTGGACTCTAATGTCAGGCTGATTCTATGCAGGCTACTAGAGGATGAAAAGGTATC
>DKMG01000093.1:3154-4879 GCA_002469975.1 Proteobacteria bacterium UBA7420 | reverse complement strand
CTCAGATGAAAACATTTCTAATACGATTAGTGATTTTAACAGCAGCGCAGCTAATCATCATTCCAACTTATGCAGGCGAGCAAGGTTTTTTCAACCATTCAAACCAGTATCGAGGTTTTTACTGGTTTGAAACCAAGGCTCAAGAAGAAGATAAAGCCAGTAAGGAATATGTAATGCCCACTCCAGAAGAAGCTGAGCAATTAATAGCTGCAAGAAAAAAACGTCTTGATGATGCTAGAAGTCAAATGATCGCAGTAGGTCTAGACCCAGAAGCTCCAATGGAGGCAAAAAGAAAAGCTATTATTGAATATAAAAAACTCGATGTTGCTATGTGGGGTGGTGCGGTTGATATGGCTAAGGCTACTTTAATGGGTAACTTTACTAATCCAGAGATTGCAAACCTTGCAGAGAGACCAACAAGTGTAGCTGCTATTAAACTTAAAAAGAAACTTGATGCAGAAAAAGATAAGCTAACAATTTTAAAATTAGCTGAAGATTTTGACCTAGTATTTTTTGCTGAAGATTCCTGTACATATTGTAAGCAGTTTGCGCCAGTCCTACGTGATTTTGCTATTGAAAATAATTTTAATATAGAAGTTGCTGGGTTAAACAGTCCAGCGGGTAAAATGGCAAGTAAACTCGGAGTTACTAGCGTACCAACTGTGATTCTGGTGAAAAAAGATAGTACGCAAGTATTCGAATTATCCAGGGGCTTGATAAGCTTATCTCAGCTTAGAAGAAATAGCGTGCTTGCAAAACAATATAGTGACGAGATGCACAAGACCAACAGGGGGAAAAATGCAGCTAATTAAATATTCAACAACATTAACGTTACTAATGGTACTTTTCCTAAGCTTTAATGCAAGTGCTGGCGGGCTTGATGGATTTCTAAAATTTGCAGAAAGGGGAGGTTCTATGACAAGCGTTAATGCTCCTGCAATTATAGAAGATCAAAAATCAGGTTATTATACTGGTGGCTCTATTATTAGCAGAGGCCCACGCCCACAAGTATTGCAACCCCTCAGTGTACAAATACCAAGTATGAGTTTTGATGCCTGCACTGGTAGCTTTGATCTACAATGGGGTGGTTTTAGTCATATTAAAGGACAACAAATTGTTGAGTATTTTAAAGGAGTTGCGGGTAGTGCAGCATCTTATATTGCTAAACTTGCAGTAAAGCAGTTATGTCCTCAATGCGAAGATATTATGAGTGATCTGGAAAATATAGCTAGAGATATTAACGGCACTACATTTGACCAATGTGATCAGGGGAAAGCTATCGCAGAAGGCGTGATGAATAAGTATAACGCGGCTAAGAATCAAAAATGCTTAGTTAAAAACGCTGTAAAGAACGACGCTGATGATTTAGCAGAGGCAACTAAGGATTGCCAGCAAGATGCTGATAGACATGGAGAGGCTGGCGATAAGGACGAATTAAAATCTATGCTCTCTGATAACTATAATCTTGTCTGGAAGGCCCTGTCGCAAGGTGATGGCGCAGCCCCAAACGGTATGAAAGAATTAATGATGTCTATTACTGGCAGTATTATTGGTGAAAAAATAGGGGGGCAAGTATCTATCAGAGCCTTGCCATCATTAGTGGAATCCGAGGACTTGCTTGAACGTTATATAGGTAAGCCAGGTATGGGCACTACCACTGTTAAATTGTATGTATGTGATGAGGAGGAAAAGTGTATACATCCCGCAATTGAGGATACTCAGTTA
>DKMG01000093.1:0-3054 GCA_002469975.1 Proteobacteria bacterium UBA7420 | reverse complement strand
TTTACAGCCAAGGCAGCAGTTGATGAATTAAGAACATCTCAAATAGATAATACTCCAATAGAGCGCTTTAATAAAAATATAGAACAGGTTCAAGGGTTACTTCGAGATAAAAGATTTGGAGCAATGAAAAAACTACAAACTATTTTGTCTGTTAAAGAAAGGCTAACTCAACAACGTCAAATATTTAAACTTGGATTCACCAGAATCATAGAATAATTAGAGAGAATTATTATGGGAATACATTTTACAATACATACATACGGTTATTTTGATGCCATGTTTCTAATTGTTAATGGTATTAAAATGATTATGGATAGTCCATTAATGGGTTCGTTGATCAACCTTATGGCGATGGTGTCTATCAGCTATTATTCGATTTTGATTATGGTTGGATCTTCTTCGGGACGTTCAGGGGTATATTTTGCTAAAAGTGCTGGGATGGTACTGATGATTGTTTCTTTATTATACCCTAAGGCAGACATGCTTATAGTTGATCGAATCAGCGGCAAAAAAGAAATAGTTACTGGCTTGCCATATGCATTTGTATTGCCTGTGGGAACTTTAGAAGCTTTAGGAGCTGGTATTACTGCAACTTTTGAACAAGTATTTGCTCCAGTCTCTTCAGCCCCTTTTAAGGATTATGGAATGATCTTTGGCCAAAGATTGGTGCAGGAGTCAAAAAACTGGAAAATTGCTAATCCTGAATTTATTCAAAATATGGATGGTTTCATTGAAAGATGTATTGTGATACCAGCGATGATTGGTGTTGAGTTTACGCCTTCTCAAGTATACGGAACAAATGATATTTTTGATTTAGTAACTAGTGATGCAGGAACTTTTCGGAAAGTAGCCTTCACACTTAATGGAACGCGACGAAACCTTACATGTAAAGAAGCCGGGAAACAGCTAAAAGCATACATGGGTTCAGAGATGGGATTTTTAAGCGGCAAGTACCAAGATAGTGCTTTCTCTATAGCAGGAGGCGGTATATTAAATAGACTAGGTCGTCATCATGGCCCCACTTTAAATCAAGTATTAGCTAGAAACATTGAGATTGGTTATAGAGGTACACTTGGCGTAGATGCTAAAGCCGAGGATATAGTGCGTCAAAATATGATGATTAATGCTCTAAAGGATTTTAATAGAAAAAGTGATTTATATGGTTACACCAGAGCATCGGATTCGCAAAAAAGCAGCTGGGTGATATCAGGAGAACTGGCAAAAGTATATTTACCTATGTTGTTAAACATCATCAAAGGTTTAATATATACCAGTTTTATTTTCATGGTACCTTTGATGATTCTTGCGGGCGGCATGGGTAAATACATGAAATATTGTGTTGTGATATTTTCCTTACAAATATGGCCAGCTCTTAACAGTGTTCTGAATTTATTCATCGAGCTATATAGTAACGTCAGCGGTCCTAGTATCACTGGCGGTGTATTAAGTTATAGTGTATATAGCCAAGCACATGAATCAGTTGATACAATAGTAGCCTTAGCTGGCTATTTGCAGATGAGCATACCATTTTTAAGCTTTGCCATAGTTCAAGGTGGTGTTGGTAGTTTTGTACATCTTGCTAGTTCAATACAAAGTGCCAGCCAAAGTGCAGCTAGTATGGCTGCGAGTGAAGTTACTAGCGGTAATCGTGGCTTTGATAATATTAGTAACGATAATCAGAGCCAACACAATAAGTCAGGGTTTAAAACTGATTTAAACGCACTACATCAACAAAACGCTACCCAGGTACAAGGTGCAAATGGCTCTATACAAAAAACCTTTGCAGATGGTTCAAGTAGTATTAGCACTGGCGCGGGTATTAATCAATCGTCAGGCACAAGAAGTTTATCAATTGAAGAGAGCGCTCAAGTAGGACTCCAGGAACATCTTGGTCAAAGCACAAGCGCAATGCGAGGAGCGGAGCTTGGATTCACGAATTCTAGACAGAGTACAATTGGCAAGACTAGCGATCTGGTTTCGCATATAGCCCAAAGAGAAAGCGCAGGTGAAAACTTTAGCTACGATAAAATGGGAGAGCAGGGGGAGTCTTTAAAACAGGCTGTTAGTCATGCAAAAACCTTACATGATAAAGATGGCTATGGTTGGGCGCAGGCGGCAAATACCAGTGTTACAGCATACGCAGATGGTGGTCTTTCTCTTCCTATTCCTGGCGTTAAAGCTGAGGCGGGAGTTAAAGTTCAAGGTGCTATAGAGGCTAATAATACCAGCAACCAGTCTTTGGACAAAGAAGAGTCTATAGGCAGATCTAATGATACCGACAAAACATTTAACAACCTTGTTAAAGCTGCGTCAAATGAACAATGGATGCAAGATAATAGTATAGATACCAGCTACGCCGAGAACACCAAAGCAAGCTATGATGAAATGCAATCATTCCATGAAACCGCTACGCAAAAAAGAGAAGAGGTTGATACATATAGTTCTGCTCTTCAAGCCTCACAAAACACCTCAGCGTCTGATAGAAAGGATATGTATCATGAGCTTGAAGAGGGGGTTATGAAGCAATACGGCGTCACTCAAGGTCAGGCTCATCAGATGATAGAAATAGGCGACAAGAGGGTGCACAAAGTACTGGATGGCATGGTACAATCTCATATGAGAAGCCAAGTGGCACAAGTTCAGGCTGGAAAACAGCATGTAGATCATGTGGCTAGTCGAGATGCTAGCGGATTCTACAACGAACATAGCGATAAGGTCAATGACCAAGGATTAAAGGACATAAAAGTTCAAGCCGCAGATGTAGGGCTAAGCAAAGATATATTACAGAATAATATCACTAATACCCATACGAAGCTTGCTAACGATATGAAGACCATAACTCAAGAGAATAACGATCAAATTCTCAAGGCAGAGCATTCTAGTGATATAGTCGAACAAGACTTGCGGGTGAGGGCTGATAAGTATGAGAAGGATAGAATTGGGCAGGGTAAAACCTCAAAATTGGTCGGAGGATTAGCTCAAGTTCCTACAATCGGGCATGGTGGAGCTATTAATGTGGGTGGCCCTAGTTCAAAAGATAAATTAAATCAATCA
>DKMG01000077.1 GCA_002469975.1 Proteobacteria bacterium UBA7420 | reverse complement strand
AGATTGTATCTACCTCTTGCCTCGATCCGCTCTTTTGAGAGATTGCGCATAATTTCTCGAGTCTCACGCTCAAATGCTTCAAATTTCTGTGCATCTGCCATCTGAGCATGTGATAACTCACCAACTGCTTCCTGTACTTCCACAAGTAGTGTCTGTAAATAACCCGTCACCACATCGTAACTTAGTGCTTCAATATATTCTGTTTGATTAGCTATAACATTGGCTTTGCCTGAATAAGTAGCAAGGTCCATCTCTATCTTGAGAATTAATTGTTCTGAAGATAGCGCTATGATGGTTTCTTCTTCTTGTGTTAATTCACCAGAATTATTTAAAATTTTCTCAGTGATAGATGCTACTATTTTTTGAATCCTTTGAAACAAAAATGCTCCTGATTTAACAGCTTCATCTTTAGCTATAGGCTTTAGGCATTGCTCAGACTCATCGCATATATACAAACGCATTTTGTTGTTAATTGCACCATCAGCTCCAATGAATTGCTTGATTAAATCACGACTCACTAAAGATTTGAGATGTTGCACTTTCGGCTTTCTATCTGCTCCTTTAGTGCCAATAATCGTCCCTGAAATACTCATCAATAAGGTTTTTAATTCAGTTCCTTCTTCATCAGCGGTAGTTCTTTTATCTAATGCCTTCCATACCAGATTGTAGTTCTCGCCTAGCTGAGATTCTAATTCAGCAACTTCTGATGTAGGATCGCCATTATCTTCCTTTGATTTTTTTTGAATATCCGCCATATCCTTAGCATGTCCAGTAAGTAATGCTTTTGACTGACGCAACGCCTCTGACTTCGCGTTATCTTGCGGAAAAAGTGGTCCCATTGTTGATTCAATAAACTGACATTTATCAATACTCATCTTGTTTAACCAATCTGCTTTTGCATCTAAATACTCAAGCAATTGATGACACTGAGGACACATAGTTTTAATTGCCATCATCGCAGCATAAGTAGCCGCACTAGATGGCAGAGATTTTAAATAACGCATTAATTCCTCCCCACTAACCATTGATATCGCCCCACCAAGTAACTCTATTTGCGCCCCACATGGTAAACCTCCAAGTTTGCACGATGGAGCTCTAGCCTGCACTAGTTGTAGCTTGGGCTCAGCAGGCGTTTTGATAATTAGTGAACCGCCAGTGAAATGTCCTGCTTGCTGCTCTTTGACCATTGCTGGAGCCGTGCTATTACTCATGGTACCGCTTGGAAATATATCCTTCACTAATGAATCAAAACCAGCACTAGATGTCAGTGGAAGTAAAATTAAAGTTAAAATACAAACTGCTATTTTGAACATGACTCACCCCCCAGCGCCTTATTAAACTCACTATCATTTATTGTGTTTTGCTGACTGATTCCTAAATGCTTGGCAAGTAATAACGCCTTCGCTTCTAAATCCACTATCGATACCGCTCCACGAGCTAACTCAAAGCGCTGCCTAGTATCTTTAACCACAGCAATCACTGTTGGCATTACTTCAAGCCCAAGCGCTGATATTAACTCTGGAGCAGAATGGGTTTCGAAATACTTACTGGTACTACCGTCAGGACTGACCGCCTCAACTGTAAATCCATATTTACTAGCAAAGGTTTTGAGGTGCTTTTCTAAGGTAGAACAATATGGACAACCATCCTTTCTAAAAACAAATAGCTCTACTTTGCTTGCTACATTATGCAGAGCAAGTTTTTCTGAGCGCTGCTCCTCACTACCCCTAATATCCCGCCCATAAATATTTTGTGGGTTTTCCAATTCATCAATGATTTCTGGATGAAGGAAATTCACCATCAACCAGTTAATACCAAGCGTTTGTGCATCATCCATCATCTTTTTCTCCTTCAATTTGTATAGTTTGATATATTCAAGATTATCTGGATGACGAATGGTTAAATGCCTAAGTAACTCTAGTTCTTCAGCAAATTTTTCATTCTCCGCTTTTGCAGCCAACATATCCTCTTTTGTGGGTAGTGGATTTTGCAATTCTTGCTCCGCTTGTTCACCCTGATCTAATTTCGATTGCTCTTGAACAGCTTCATCAAACCAGAGCCAGCCACGATAACGTTGCTCGAAAAAGCTGTTTTTGGCAAAGGCACTTTCGCATATTAACAACAGTTGCAATATCGATAAAACCACTGAATATTTAAGTTGTTTCTTCATGGCAACCTCTTTAATTGAGCTGTTATGGCATCTAGTTTCTTTCTCGCTCGATCAATTCGTCCATGGATAACTTGTAGCTTTGGGTCATGAATACTCATATTACCTGTATTGTAGTAAGCATCAGCCGCACTTTGCATATTTTTACGCGCTACCTTCAATTGACGTTCCAGATTTTGACGCTTTAAAGCCCGCTCCTGCGCTACTCTTGCCAAGCGTGCTTGCTCCTTACGCTGCGCTTCTAAACGAGCTAAACGCTGTTCAGCCAACCTAGCTAAACGCTCTCGCTCCAACCTAGCAAGACGTTCTCTTTCTAGTCTCGCAAGTCTTTCTGCCTCTATACG
>DKMG01000078.1 GCA_002469975.1 Proteobacteria bacterium UBA7420 | reverse complement strand
ATCGAGGCAAGAGGTAGATACAATCTAATGGCTGAGAGCAAGGTGCGTTTAAGACGTGACGTTGATTATTTCAAGCGCAGTTTTGAAGGATTTATTAGTAATCATAATAATTAAAAAAAGTAGAAGATCATGGAATTTACAATACATCTATATGGCTATGCATATTATATGTTTAACACATTAAATGCATTAGCAATGTTACGCAATACAGCGTTATATCCTGCGATGATTAACGTTGTTGCATTAATGGTCACAGTGTTTTATGCATGGAAAATGGCAGCATCAAGAGCGGATGGAGAGTGGAGACAATATGTGCTTAAGATTGCTGGTATGGTGCTTCTGATAAACGCACTACTTTTGCCAACAGCGTCAATGAATATCAAAGATCATGTGGAGAAGCATTTTTGGCGAGTAGATAATATCCCTCTAGCTTTTGCACTACCGATCGGCATGCTTGAGGAATTAGGACATTTAGTGACAATCGGTTTTGAACAAGCATTTGCTGCAATAAATGGTAAAGCTGCTTTTAATTATTATCATTATGGTACGGCATTTGGAGCTAGATTGTCTAAGGAAGTATTGCAAGCGCATGTACGCAATCCCGAGTTTATATCGAACATGCAGGGTTTTATAGAGCGCTGCGTTATAATGCCTGCAATGATTGGTAAGCAATTCACTAAAGAAGAGCTAGTTGCTACAAAAGATATGTGGGGTTTAGTTAGAGATAATGCTGGTACTTTCACTAGAGTACCAATGATTATTAACAAGGTTAAACAGGTTCCGTCACCAACATGCAAGCAAGCAATCCGTTATTTTGAGGATCAGATGGAGCTTTCTGCGGCTTCTGACATTACGGCATTTTCAATTAAGCTCAAAACTCCTGGAGAGGGAGCAGGTTATAATCCAGGACATGCGGATATGAATAAAGCCTTAAAAGGTCAGATAGAGGCTTTGTACAATGATGAGTCAAGGGTTGAGAATATATTGAAGCATAATATGATGATTAATTCGCTAAACAACTATCGCTCTGGCAAATATCCAGCAGTTAAGGCGCAATTACAGCATGAAGCAGGTGGTCTTATTTCGGGAGCGCTGGCGGATAAAATACTAACTGGTTCATTGACAGTAATGAAGAACTTTCTTTATGGATTATTTATTTTTGTTGCACCATTGATGATATTTGCAGGTGGTATGAGTAAGTATCGTGGCTGGATTACGATGTGTTTGTCACTACAGTTATGGCCACCCTTGCTTTCGATGTTAAATATGATGATTGATACGGCTTTTGAGCCTGCTCATATAGTGAGTTACAGCACGTGGTCAACAACAGCTCAGCAGATGGACTCGATAGCAAGTATTGCTGCTAATTTGACGTTAGTAATTCCATTTTTAGCAATTTGGGTTACAAAAATGGGTGAGGGCGGAATAATGCATTTAGCTGGTTCAATCATGGCTAGTGCACAAAGTGCGGGTGGAGCTGCTGCTGCGGAAGCATCAAGTGGTGGTATGAGTTATGATAATACTTCTATTGCAAATCGCAATCGCAGCAATGTTAGTGAAAATAAATATGACGATACGAGGCAATTTGTTAGCGGTACTAATAGCGGCATTAACTCTGATGGTTCTATGGAAAAAATATTGCCAAACGGAGAAGTTATTACTGTTGCAGGAGCTGGCACTACCTCTTCAGTTGGCGAGGCTAGTTATCGCGAGACGGAAGGCATTAGCACGTCATTGCACGAAGGCAGAAGAAAAGAAATACAAATTACTAATAGTGAAATGGCAAGTCTTGCTAAAACCAAGGAGTCGCTGATCAGTCAAGAGGCGTCAGCTATGACTACTATTGCTGAAAACACTAGAACCGACAAAGGTTACAACATAGATACCAGCACCGATGAAGGCAAAGAGGTAGTCAAATCTTTCAATACTATTGATGAAATGACTAAGAGTAATAACTATAGTTGGCAACAAAATGCTGAGGCTCATTTAAAAAGCGATGTAACATTAGGTGGTAGTATTGCTAAGTTTTTAGGTGCAGATGTTGGTGCTGGTGGCAGTGTTAGTGCAAGTAACGCTAGCGAGCAACAGGATGGTTCATCAACTAGAATTAGTGAGGATAATAATTCTACTGATCGAAACAGTATTAGTTCAAGAAGTAGTGAGCATTCCGCATACTTAGAAAGTAAGGGGATTGACAAAACACAGCAAAATAGTATTCGTGAAACGCGCAATGAAGCAACTCGCTTGGAGCAATCCGTTGCAACGCACAAAGATAACATTAAAGGCTATAATCAAGCGATAGATCATGTACAAAACCATAATGCGGAATACTCAAAAGATATGACGCAGGATGTTGTGGATGCCTATCAAAAAAACTATGGAGTAAGCCATCGTACAGCAGCAAAAGCCGTTCTTAATGGTGGTGATGATGCACAAAGAATTTTCCGTCAGGTTAGTGGCGTAAAAGCAAATGCAGTTTTAAATCAAGTTAGATCTAGCGGAAGTAGTTTGAATAATACAAACCCTACTACTGACTTCATTAATGCGAATCAGAATGCAATTAATACCAATCCTGGAAGCAAAGGAGGTGCTGTTGATTCGTTTGCAAGGCAGGAAGGAATGCTCACAAAGGATCAAGCAACTGATAAAGTAGCTCAATCTAAGGGGGTATTGGCAAGCACGCATGA
>DKMG01000033.1:1682-4193 GCA_002469975.1 Proteobacteria bacterium UBA7420 | reverse complement strand
AAAATAATCGCAGCAGCTATAATGTAAAAATATGCACTCTTGGTGTTCAATTCAACTAAGTTTTATTTGCTGTGATGTTTAAGCTCCACCCAAGTTTTTCACGGCAAGCCTCATAAAAATCATTGTCAGCAGGGTGGATAATTTTTAGCGATATATCTTTTTTTCTAATAATAATTGACTCGTTATATTGAATGGGGATATCTTGTTGACCGTCAACGCAAACCATTGCATGGTCTAAAGGCCCTTGAATTAACTGAATTTCTAAAGATTTTTTATTTGAGACAATCAGAGGTCGAGACGACAGGCTTTGCGACATCATGGGAATAATATTCCAAAGATTTAATTCTGGATGGATGATAGATCCTCCAGCCGACAGTGCATAGGCAGTAGAGCCAGTTGGCGTGGCGACAATGAGGCCATCAGATCGCTGTTCATAGATCATTTGCCCATCAATCAAGAGCCTGTATCTCATCAACTGAGCGTAAGATCCTGAGTGAATTAAAATTTCATTGAGGCCAAACACTTTTTTATTTGAAAAATGGGCTTCAACAAGACTTCGTTCCTCAAGAACATACTCGCCCTTCAAAATATCTTGTATGACGCTTTCAAAGTTCTCAATATTAATATCAGTTAAAAAACCAAGAGTTCCAAGGTTAATTCCAAGCAAGGGAATTTCTGAGGCAATGAATTTTCTGGCTGCTCCCAGCAAAGTTCCGTCTCCACCAAAGACTATCAAAAGATCTATTTGATGCGGAAAATCATCACCATTTTTTTCAGTAACCAAAGGTAGGTCTGTGCCCTTTTCAGCAAATATATGTAAAGGGTTTTTAGCCAACACCTTAATCAAATCTTGCACTACAGAGCGCTCTTCTATAGATGCGTGTTTCTTTAAGATAATTCCTATATTTTTAAACATAGAAAGAATTATACTCTGAGGAGTAAAATTTCTAAAAAGTTTATGGGCTCACTTAATAAAATTGCTGGGCTGCTTCACCCAGGCTCCAAAATAGTTATTTTGACTGGTGCTGGAATAAGCACAGAGTCGGGACTGCCTGACTTCAGAAGTGACAGTGGTTTTTGGGCAACCAATCAGCCTATTCAGTTTCAAGACTTTGTGAGGCATGAGGATCAACGCAGGCTATCCTGGTCACGAAATATTGAATTACATAATTTACTAAGGACCCTTCATCCAAATTCCGGGCATGAGTTAGTTGCGAGAATTCTTTCAATGAACTCCCATAATTTCCTTATCACTCAAAACATTGATGGTCTGCACCAATTGTCTGGCGCAGATGAAGAGCAAATCATCGAAATTCATGGCAGTGCTAAAAAAGCAGCTTGCTTAGACTGCCTGCAAGAAAATTCAATTCAAGATTTCCATGACGCTATCACCAATAATCATGCCTTACCCAATTGCTCTTATTGCAATGGACTGGTCAAGGTGGCAACTATTTCATTTGGTCAGCCTCTAATTCAAGAGCACATTGATAAAGCTACAGACCTCTCTCAACAGTGCGACCTAATGATAGTCATGGGCTCATCACTGAAAGTGATGCCTGCCGGAAAACTGCCAGGGGTAACGCTCTCTCAAGGTGGAAAGGTGGTTATATTTAACCGGGATAAAACCCGCTATGACTCAAAAGCAGACGCTGTTATTAATAATGAGCTGAGAGAGATCTGCATGAAATTAAATAAATTAATTTAGTCATGCATAAGAGCGGCTCTTCCAAGAATTTGGCCATTTTTAAGGTCTTTCAAGGTTTGATTAGCCTCAGATGCAGATCTTTTTTCAACTGGAATAGGATCAATCTTGCCTGATCGAACCAGCTCCATTAACTCATGCATATCACCCGGGCTACCAGTATAAGATCCCTGGATACCTCTTTCCATAATTGGTATTAGAGGTAAAGGTAATTTCAATTCGCCGCCATAGAGACCTACGATGATGTATTTACCACCTTTTCTCAAAAGGTTAATTCCAAAGGCAGTAGATTGCTCGGATCCAACAAAGTCAATCGCTACTGCAGCATTGCCTCCAGTGATCTCAAAAACTTTCATAAATGCATCTTCATCAGTTGGGTTGATTGCTGCTGAGGCACCGCTATCCAAAGCGAGTTTCAGCTTAGTTTCATCTACATCAATCACTATTGGATTACAGTTAAATGCTGCTTTAGCAATTTGTAGTCCCATCATGCCTACTCCACCAGCTCCAATAATAATCAGGCTATTATTCGAGGCATAAGGCGCTCCCTTTTTTAATGCGCTATAAGCTGTTAGTCCAGAGCAAGCATAACTGCCTGCCAAATGCTCAGGTGTATCTCCAGCATCATGGAGATACTTAGCATCTGGAACAATCACATGATCACCAAAACCACCTGGCTGCATGACGCCAATTACAGGCCCTGAATTACATAAATGTTCATCTCCAGAGATGCATACTTCACAAGCACCACAACCAATCCAGGGATAAACTATTCTCCTGTCTCCAACATTTACATTTTCAGCATCTGA
>DKMG01000033.1:0-1515 GCA_002469975.1 Proteobacteria bacterium UBA7420 | reverse complement strand
CGGCGTTTGCAGTTCAATAAACTCTAGAGGTTTTCCTGGTTCTGGGGCGTGGTAAGATTTCATGCTTTAAATTATCAAAATAATGTTTATCTGATTATAATATCTGTTCTTATAATTAGCACAAGTATCAAAAAATATGGAAAATTTAGAACTATTTAGAGAAGAAGTCAGGCAATGGCTTGAAGAAAACTGCCCTCCCTCCATGAGAACTCCCCTTGTTCCCGAAGAAGAAGTATGGGGTGGTAGAAATGCAGAGTATGTAAACCCTGAATCAAAATTATGGCTGGATAGAATGGGAGCCAAAGGTTGGACAGCTCCGGCGCTTCCAACAGAATATGGTGGCGGTGGTCTGGAGAGAGATCAAATCAAAGTGCTGCATCAGGAGCTTTTCAAAATAAAAGCAAGGCCTGCATTAAATAGCTTTGGAATTTGGATGCTGGCTCCTTGTATTATTGAGTTCGGAAGTGAGGAACAAAAACGCGAGCATCTTCCTAAAATTATTAAAGGTGAAATTCGATGGTGCCAAGGATATTCTGAGCCTGGCTCAGGATCAGACCTTGCTAGTCTTTCAACGAAGGCTGTAGATATGGGAGATCATTATTTAGTCAATGGTCAGAAAGTCTGGACATCATATGCAGACAAAGCAGACTGGATTTTTGCTCTAGTGCGCACAGGCCCTCAAGAACCTAAGCACAATGGCATTAGTTTTTTACTCATAGACATGGCAACAGAGGGAGTTAGCACTAAGCCGATTACCTTAATCAGTGGCAAGTCTCCTTTTTGTGAAACATTCTTTGATGATGTCAAAGCGCCGAAAGAAAACTTAGTAGGTATAGAGAATTCAGGATGGACGATTGCGAAGAAACTATTGCAGCATGAAAGAAATTTCATCTCTAATTTTGGTCTGGCAAGCGGTGGCACTGGCTCTGGAGCAGATGTGGTGAGCATTGCAAAAAAATATCTAGGTGAAGAGAATGGAAAAATTGCTCACCCCAGTCACAGAGATAATATCACTCTGCACAAAATGAAAGAACATACTTTCGGCTTAACACTGCAACGCTCAAATGATGAGGGTGCTAAGGCTTCTGCTGCTTCCTCTATGTTTAAATACTATGGAACTGAGCACAATAAAGACCGTTATGAGCTAATGATTGCATCCATGGGAAATAAAGGTCTTGGTTGGAGTGAACAAGGTTTTTCTGATGATGAACAAGCTATTACCAAAGCCTGGTTGAGAACTAAAGCAAACTCAATTGAAGGTGGCACCTCAGAAGTTCAATTAAATGTTATTTCTAGACGAGTTCTAGATTTGCCTAACTAAGGATTACAAAAAATGAAATTAATACTCTCAGAAGAACAGCAATTTCTCAAAGATACAGCTCTAAGCTTTGCTAGAGACAGAACTCCAGTGACACATTTTAGAAGCTTAAGAGATAGTAATAATGTTAACTGTTGGGATAGTGGCATTTGGCAGGAAATGGTTGAGCTTGGATGGTCAGGCATCTTGGTACCCGA
>DKMG01000001.1 GCA_002469975.1 Proteobacteria bacterium UBA7420 | reverse complement strand
AAAATTTTTAATAGCCTGGGCCAGAACTGATCTCCTACAGCTGCAATTACTATGGGATAGTCTTTTGTTGCAAAAGAGTTATATGGCATATGCACAAAATGAGAATTACCGATGGGTGTTGGCACAATACCGGACATAGTTTGCATGGTCGCCATATAATTTAGCATTGAGATCTGGCAATCAAGCATAGAGATATCCACATGCTGGCCTTCTCCTGAGGTGGCTCTAGAAATAATAGCTGCCTGAATTCCCATTACTGCAAACATACCGCCTCCAAGGTCACCGATAGGGATGCCTGCTCGCATTGGCTCTGAAGCAGATAGACCAGTAATAGACATTCCACCACCTAGAGCTTGCGCTATTTGATCAAATGCTGGCCGCTGATAATTTGGGCCGGTTTCACCAAAGCCGCTCACGGTGCAGGTAATGATTTTAGGGTTAATTTTTTTAAGCTCTTTAAAATCAATTTTAAGTTTTGCGGTTACCCCAGCAGAAAAATTACTCAGTACAACATCTGCCTTTTTTATAAGCTGATAAAAGACATGGAGGCCATCAGGATTTTTTAGATCAAGGGCCAGGCTTTTTTTATTTCGATTTAATGTGTAAAAATAAGCACCCATACCATTAAAAGAATAATCAGGATCATTCTCTAGCAAGCGTCTTGTTGCCTCTCCTCTTACAGGAGGCTCAATCTTAATCACCTCACACCCTAGATCTGCAAGAATCATCCCTCCGTAGGGCCCAGATAGCATATGAGTTAAATCTAGGACCTTAATCCCATCTAATGGCTTTTTTGCTGAATTCATTCTTCTATTATATACGGATCAAAGTGAAGAAAAATATGTTGTAAAGGCACACATATAAAAAGTTTATATTCAAAGTTGTTTAAATTATAAATTTAATCAATAATGAATGTGTATAATTTTTTACTTAGGGGGTAAACAATGTCTATTACTAATATATTTTTTCGCTTCACAATTGCTATTTCTTTTTTCTCAATCTCTATAGCTTTAATCGCTGAGCCAACACTTGAAGAGGTTGTGGTTTCCGCGCGGAAGGTAGATGAGAGTGTGCAAGATGTGCCTATTGCTATGAGCGTATTTACCTCAAGTGATATTGAAGATGCTGGAATAGAGCGACCAGAAGATTTTATTGCCCTAACCCCAAACGTTGTAATGGCAAACACAGTCAATGTTGGAGATACCCTGGTTACAATTAGAGGTTTAACCTCTACAAGAGACGCAGAATCAAATTTTGCGTTTGTGGTTGATGGAGTTTTACAGACCAACCCCAATGCATTTAATAGAGAGCTTTTAGATATAGCTCAAATTGAAGTTTTGAAGGGCCCACAAGGAGCCTTGTATGGAAGAAATGCCACCTCTGGCGCCATATTAATTACAACTAAAGCTCCCTCTGAAGAGTCCGAGAGTACAGCGGTTGTAGGCATGGGTGCTAATAACTCATCTAAATTACAATATGTGAACTCCAGCAAGATGGGCGATAACGTCTACACGAGGTTTTCTGTGAGCACAAGAGAGACGGATGGAGAGCATACCAATGTCTACTCCAATCTTAAAAATGTTGATTTCTTTGAAGACACCACAATTAGAAGCAGAGTCTTGATTGATAATGGGGATAGCTCATGGGACTTTAGAGCTGGAGTAAGCGAAGCAAGTGGCGGAACAATTAACTTTAATGCTGTATTCGCACTTCCTGCATTTCAGGGCTTTGGGACACCTGGTGCTGATCAATTCTTTAAAGATGTGAATGAGCATCAGTTTACATACATGTTTAATGTACCTCCGGTTAACGAGCAAGAAACGGCTGATATCTCCGTGAAATACACAGAAGATCTAGGAGATGGCAGAGAGCTTTCAGTCATTGGAGCTTTTAACCATCTAGAAGAGTTCTTGTTATCGGATGGAACTTCTGGTGCTTTCGGTGGCTACTTCGGAGTGCCATCATGCGCGGCTTCCAATACAGCAAGTAACTTGGCTTTAATAAACTCATTGCCACCAGGCTTTTCATTTGCTGCCCCAGGAACCGCTCCCTCAGCTGCGAACTCTGTATTAGGACCATATTTGCCTCACACATGTGATGGCTATCAATTTCAATCTCGTGATCAGGATGATGTTTCTTTAGAGGTCAAACTTTCAAGCGACCAGAACCAATCAACTAGGTGGTTAATTGGTGGCTATGTTGCTCAGATCGAAAGGGACGTAGCAGTGTCTTATGGAGCTGACTTAGGCCAAGGATTTGAATACAAATCATATGTTCCAGCAACAGGAAAAAACCCTACAGATTTGGCGTTTGACGATTCATTTACGACGGATGTACTTTCAGTGTTTGGTCAAATCTCTATTGATTTATCTGACGTTACTGAGCTTTCATTTGAAGGGCGATATGATGAAGAGAGCCGTTCCGTTGATAACAATGTTCCTGCGACCACGTCGGCATTATACTATGGTGGCGGAGCTCCTATAAATCCAGCCATGAGTGCTGGTGGAAGCAAGATTCCATCAAGAAGTAAAACATTCGATCAATTTCAACCAAAAATTTCTTTAACTACTTCTGCAGAAAATACCACAATGTATGCATCTTATGGTGTGGGCTTTAGATCCGGTGGGTTCAACTCTTCTGGTAGTGCTGCATTAATTAATTCTCAGTTGAACATCCCTGTTAACGCAGGCTTGGGTGTGTCAGATACCTATAAAAAAGAGGTTTCTAAATCATTTGAGGTTGGTTTTAAGGGAAGATACTTAGATGGCAGATTGGCTGTTAATGGCGCTCTATTTCAAACTCAGGTTGATAACAATCAATTCTTTGAATTTTTTGCAGGACCATGGGGTTTATTGAGGGTAGTGACCTCTATTGATGAGCTGGATATTAGTGGCTCAGAGCTAGACTTTAAATATGCTATTACAGATAATTTAAGGCTTGATGGTGGAGTTGGATTCACAGATGGTGAAATCAAGAAGAATACTCATAGACCTGGTACAGTCGGCAATAATGCACCTTTAGCTCCTGAGCATACCTATAACTTAGGCATGCAGTATGAAACTGCCTTCTCTGCTAACTACGATCTTATAGTTAGATTGGACTACATGGAAGTCGGTGAAACATGGTTCCATACCGTTCAAGATAATAAGCAGCCTGCAGTTTGGGGTGCCTTGCTTGGATTCCCTG
>DKMG01000013.1 GCA_002469975.1 Proteobacteria bacterium UBA7420 | reverse complement strand
TGTGATGTACAGAGATGTAGATGAAAATGGTAATGTTTTAAGCGGCCCAATGTACGTCATTAAAAATGCTTTGCCTGCCTCAATGATGCCTTTAGCATATTTGTTTGCCGCCGCTGGATTAATTGGCGCACTGCCAGGCTTTCAAAGCAATCAATTGGTTCAAATTGTTGGGGATTTGCCAATGTTTCAATTTGAGGGCTTTAATTTAATAGCTGGATTGGTCTTGGCTGCAGTTACAGGCATCATTATTCTTGGAGGATTGGTCCGAATCGCCAAGGTTTCTGAGTGGCTTGTTCCTTCTATGAGTTTTTTGTATTTTGGGTCTATTATGATTGCGCTGACGCTCAATTTTGATCAAATCATCCCTGCATTTAAAATTATTTTTGAAGATGCCTTTACTGGATCTGCTGTTGCTGGTGGCAGTGTGATAGCCGTTATTATTATGGGTATTCGCAGGGGCGCTCATAGCAATGAGGCAGGCATTGGAACCGAGACCTTGGTTCACGGCGCGGCAAAAACCTCTGATCCAGTGAAGCAAGGTTTAGTGGCAATGCTTGGACCCATTTTTGATACCTTGATTATGTGCACATCGACTGCGTTGCTCATTATTATCTCAGGTGTTTGGCTAACCTCTGATTCAAATGGCGTCACTTTGACGGCGGAAGCCTTTAGCATGCTCTTGGGACCTATTGGTTACGCTGTATTATTTGTGTGTGTTGTCTGCTTTGGCGCCAGCACCATCTTTACCTATTCTTTTTACGGATCAGCGTGCTCTAGATTTTTATTTGGAGAGAGGGGCATTAAGATTTATCAATGGGTCATTATTATATTTGTGGTCGTCTTTGCTGTCGTGCCGATTGAAGTGGCGATGAATATTATAGATATTGGTTTTGCGATGATGGCTATTCCAACCTTAGTGTCTTCAATCTGGCTGGCTCCCAAAGTTATTGCTAGAGCTAAGACTTATTTTGCTTCACTGGACTCTATCCAAACTTAAGTTCAAGAGTCTTTTAAGATCTCCCTAGCAGCATTGCGACCCGGCAATCCCGTTACGCCTCCGCCTGGATGAGTTCCTGATCCGCACATATAGAGAGATTTTAATGGGCCTCGGTAATCCCCATAATTCAATAATGGTCTTGCCGCCCACATTTGGTCTAAGGTCATCTGACCATGCATGATGTCGCCACCAATGAGCCCAAATTTCTCCTCTAAATCCAAAGGTGATAAAATCATAGTACCTAAAATAGAGCCCTTAAAATTAGGTGCGTATTTTGTTACTGTTTCAACAATGGTCTCTGCTGCAGCCAAGCGATGATCATGCCAGGACTTTCCATCCTGCAGTGACGGCGAGAATTGTTGACAAAATAAGGAAGCAACATGCATGCCTTGAGGCGCCAATGTTGAATCAAGTGTTGAGGGGATCAACATCTCCACTATAGGCTCTGCGGACCAGCCATCTTTTTTAGCATCTAGGTAGGCTCGATCCATGTAATCAAGTGTTGGAGCAATTACTATGCCACTTTGGTGGTGCTCAGCAATTTCTTTTCCAGGTAGTGCGGTAAAATCTGGAAGTTCTGATAGTGCGACATTCATTCTAAAAGTCCCAGAGCCACATTTATATCCATTCATGCTCCTATTAAATTCAGGACTTAAGTCACTTGCAGGAATTAATTTTTGATACAAAAGTTTAGGATTGAGATTGGAAATAACTTTACCTGCTTTTACTATTTGTCCCGAAGCTAGCTTAATTCCTTTTGCCACACCATTAGAAACAATCACCTGCTCAACTGATGAATCCGTATAAATGTTCACCCCTAAATCCTCGCAAGCATGTTTCATTGCCTGAGTAATCGCCCCCATGCCACCCATAGCATGACCCCAAGCACCTTTCTCCCCATCAACCTCACCAAAGACATGATGCAGTAAAACGTATGCTGAGCCTGGCGTATCAGGACTGGCAAAATTACCGACAATTGCATCGAATCCAAAAGCAGCTTTTACATGCTCATTCTCAAACCAAGAATCTAAAAAAGAGCGAGCACTTTTAGTAAACAAATCATAAACATCTCTGTGGACCTCGTTACCTTTGGTTGCAATTGGCCAGAGTTGAAGCGCTGCATTAAGAGCACCTTTAATTCCTTGTTTTGGATTTGGGGGAGTCTTTACTGAGAGAGCTCTTAGCACATCGGCAACCGCCTCAATTCTTCTATAATATTCTGGCAACCTCTCAGAATCTTGAAAAGAGAATTTTCTAAATTCTGTTTGGGTTCGCTCTAAGCCCCCACCTAATTTTAAATAAGTCGTATCGTTGATGGGTAAAAAATTAGAAAGTGGACGTTTTACAATTTCTAGACCGCGTTTCTTGAGTTCCATCTCTTCAATAATCTCAGGGTTTAATAGGCTTACCGTGTAGCTGGCGACAGAGTTTTTAAATCCTGGATGAAATTCTTCGGTGACTGCAGCCCCTCCAACAATAGCCCTCTTTTCATACACAGAAACCTGGTAGCCTGATTTAGCGAGATAAAAAGCGCATACCAGGCCATTATGGCCACCACCAATAATTAAAGCATTGAGATTCTTCTTAGCCATGAAGCTATTTTATACCCGAATGGGCTTTAGGGTTTTAGCTCCATCCAGCTCTTTAAATTGCTGCAACATACTTTTACTGATTTCAACAAAGGATTGGTAGCTTCCATTTTCATCCATTTTTTCCTCAATAATACATCCTGAATCAAAGAGTTTAGAGCGAATGGCTGATTGCATTGGGGAGAAACAAATCCATCCAGCAACAATTTCTCCAAATAGCATTTCAGAGATTTGAGTTTTCAGCTCATCAAGCCCATCTCCAGTTTGGGCAGACACTCTAATTTCTGGATGTTGCTCATTTGCCGGTTGAATGGTACTTTCTGCTAGCAAGTCAGTTTTATTGAGAACTCTAATTTGCGGTATTTTCTCTACCCCAAGATCTTCTAAAATTAAATTTACTTGCTGGATTTTAAAATCACTTTCTGGATCAGCTGCATCAATAACATGAAGCAAAAGATCAGCCGAGGACAAGTCGTCTAGAGTTGCCTTAAATGATTCAACAAGTTTTGTAGGAAGGTTTGAGATAAACCCAACAGTGTCTGAAAATAGCATGGTGCTTAAAGTCTTAGATTTAAAGTCAGCCTTGCGAGTGGTTGTATCCAGAGTTGCAAATAGCTTATCTGCAGCATAAAGACCACCTTTAGTTAAGGTATTAAATAGAGATGTTTTACCTGCATTGGTATAGCCCACTAGAGCAACCAGTTTATTTTCTCCTTTTTTTCTGGAATATCGGTTTAAGCTTTTTTGATTGTGCTGCGTTTTAAGTCTTTTTTTTAATTGCTTGATTCTATTGGCTACCAACCTTCTATCTGTTTCAAGCTGTGTTTCTCCAGGGCCCCTTAACCCAATTCCTCCTTTCTGCCTCTCAAGATGACTCCATCCACGAACCAGGCGTGTCGACAGAAAACTTAATTGAGCAAGTTCAACTTGCAATTTTCCTATGTCACTTTGAGCTCTAGTGGCGAATATATCTAAAATTAATCCAGTTCTATCAAGCACTCTTGCGCATAAAACTGTTTCAAGATTTCGCTCTTGTGACGGAGACAGTTCGCAGTCTAGCAATACAAGTTTGATGTCTTTTTCTGCAACTAGCGTCTTGAGTTCCTCAACCTTACCCTTGGTTATAAAATGACTGGCAGAAACAAAATTTTGCTTTGAAAAAATATGATTTTCAATTTTCAATCCTGCTGATTGTGCTAAGTCTAAAAACTCATTCGAGTTAAAATTATGCGACTCTTTTGGGGATGACCTGAGGAGATCTACCGATACAATCACTGCTCTGAGATCTTTGGGGGCTAATGTTTTTTCCAAGCTAAATAAACTTTAAAATCATCTTTTTAACATCTTGGTAAATGTGATGGAATGAGTGCTTGTTCCATCTCGACGAAACTTAGATAACTCTTGATACTCTGGATCATTGAACCAGTTACTAGCATCTTCTTGTGTTAGAAATCCAAATAAAATTACTCGACCTTTTAATGGTATATCTCCTTCTTTGTGCTCAGGTGCATCATCATAAGTAATAAAGGAGCCATTGTATTTTTTTAGAATTGGAAAAAACCCCTTTTCATACTTTCGATACTCATCAGCATCAGTAATTTCAAGGTTTGCAATCGCAATGATTTCAAAATCAGACATAAATAACTTCCACTTAGTAAAAGTTAATTGTACTCAAAACTTCTTGCAAAAACAGGGCTAATGATTTGCAAATCTTTGGTTCTTTGCTCACAATCGATTCTTTAAAATATTTGATAGAGCATGAAAAATCTTTTTCCATATGTTGGCAAGGAAGTGATCGTTACCCAAGAAATGTGTGATTTTAATGGGCACATGAATGTGAACCATATTAAAGCAGTCTTTGAGCAGGGGTGGGAGTTTACTTCTGAAGATTTTGGATTTAATGATGAGTATCTTCAAAGTGGCTTTTCTTCTTTCACTTTAGAGGATAGCTATAGGTTTCAAAAAGAGTTCCTTTTGGGCGATAAAATTTTTCCTGCTTTTCGATTATTTAACGTAAATACAAAACTCTTTCACATGATTGGCGCACTTTTTGATCAAGATAGTGCTATTTGTGCAATGTATGAAACCGTAGAAGGCCACATTGACATGAGTAAACGACGAATGGCTCCAATGGATGCTAAAAGGTTGGAGAGAGTGCTGGCCATCAAACAAGCTCATGATAGTCAAGGGCCAGTGCCTTATGATGTAAGATTAAAAATTAAAGATTTATAGCCCAAGGCTTGAGGAAAAAAATGAACAATAATTATGCTTTGATTACTGGAAGTACCGCAGGTATAGGTTTGGATATAGCTCAAGAGCTAGCAAGTCGAGGTCACAACATCTTATTAACTGCACGAAGAGAAGATCGTTTGAAGGATATTGCTGAACAGATAGTCGCTGACTTTGGTGTAGCAGCGCATTATGTTGTTGCCGATCTTGGGGAGATTGACGCCCCTGGAAAAATTTTTGATTTTTGTACTTCTAATAATTATGTCGTAGATATTCTAGTAAACAATGCTGGGTACAGCATCAATAAAAAATTCCATGAAACTGATGAGGCGGAGGAAGAAAAGTTTCTTAGAGTGCTGGGCACTGGTGTCATTGCGCTCACCAAGAGATTTATTCCAAGCATGCTGGATCACAAATCTGGAAAAATTATGTTGGTATCCTCTCTGGCGGCTTTTGCACCTCCTGCCACTGGTTGGGGTGCTTTATATGGACCAGTCAAAACTTTTATAAATAGATTTGGCGATGCTTTAAATTTAAATTACCGGGCTCATGGCATTACCGCCACTAATGTTTGCCCCGGCTTTACAGTGACAGAATTCCATACAGCCAGCGGCATGCAAGATGCCATGGACGAAGTACCAAGTTTTATGAAAAAAGATTCTAAAACAGTGGCCAAGGGCGCAGTAGATGCCATGTTGAAGGGTAAAACTGTTTGGGTGCCAGGGCTGCTAAATAAATTAATAGCTTTTTTATGCAATAACCTTCCAACTTCGCTGGTCATTAGAATGAGCTCTAGTCTTGCGGGTGGTCGTTATGAGTGATCCTACAGACATATCAGAGAAACGAATTCTTCCAACCTTTCTGCTGTTTATAGTTTTATCTTGGCCTTTAGGTGCCCATAGATTTTTTTTACGGCGCTATGCTTCCGCTATTCTATTTATCATTACTATTGGTGGATTTGGTATTTGGTGGATTATTGATTTCATTTTAATTGTGACCGGATCCATGAAAGATGATCATGGAAAAGTTGTTAAAGTCTGGGTAGATTGACTAGTTCGCAAGAATTGCATCTGAGACAAAAGCATTGCTCTGTCTTTCTTGACCAAAGGTAGAAACTGGACCATGACCTGAGATAAATAATACCTCTTCGCCAAGGGGCCATAATTTTTGAGTGATTGAATTTATTAAATCCTGATGATTGCCTCGCGGTAGATCAGTTCTTCCAATAGACCCTTGAAACAAGACATCCCCTACAGCGGCTAATTTTGATTCTGGATGAAAAAATATAACATGGCCTGGCGTGTGTCCAGGACAAAAAATAACTTGTAGGATCTCATTGCCAAGAGTCACCTCATCACCATCTTTCAGCCATCTGTTGGGAGTACAGTTTTGCGCCGGAAACCCAAACATTTTTGCCTGTGACTCCAAGGAGTCAAGTAAAAAAGCATCTTCTTTGTGAGGGCCTTCAATCTCCAACGATAGCATTGATGCCAACTCCATTGCAGCTCCCGCATGATCAGCGTGACCATGAGTTAGAAATATTTTTTCTGGAATAAGATCATTATCCTTTGCCACACTAAGAAGAGTATCTAAATCACCACCTGGATCAACAAAGGCACATTTTTTTGAGTCTTCACAAAAAAGAATAGGAGCGTTTTGTTGAAACGGAGTGACAGGTGTAATTAACGCTTTGATAAGTGACATGATTGTATTTTATATAATTTATTGGGTCAGAAGAACTTATTGGATGAAATTCTTATTGTTCGTAATTATCACATTAAAAATTATGGATAAATAAGTTGAATGATAGAATTAATAATGGAAACATAAGATATTAATTAAATTATTTGTCAGAGCGAGATTGTTATAAAATAAACAGTCTTGTTATATGGGGGGATCATGAAAATACAATCATTGAGTTATGTGCTAATCGAAACCACTGATCTGCAGGAATGGGCTAATTATGCTCAGAATGTGGTCGGTTTAATGAAAAATGAATCCTTGAGTGATGAGAATAATTTATATCTTCGAATGGATGAAAAATCATTTAGATTTCATATTTCTACTGGGGAGGCTAAGAGGTATGTTGCAGCTGGTTTCGATTTAAATGATCAAGAATCATTTGAGCAAGCAAAAATTGAACTATCTGAGGCTAATGTTTCTTTTAAAAATTTTACGGACGAGATGACTCAAGCGCGACAGGTCACTGACGGTATATCCCTGCAAGATCCAGCAGGCAATGCTTTAGAAATATCATATGGCGCCTTAGATGACAAAGAGCCATTTTTATCTCCGCAGGACATTAAAGGTTTTATAACCAAGGGCTTAGGATTTGGTCATGTTGTATTTGCGGCCCCAGATCTTGAGGTAGCTCATAGCTTTTATATAAATGTATTAGGGTTTGGAGATTCTGATTATATGAATTTTCCGATGGGCCCAGCGCCTGACGCACCTGAAGTAAAGTTAAATTTCATGCACTGTAATAACCCAAGACATCATACGGTGGCCTTGTACGAATCACCAATTCCACCCTCAGGATTAATTCATACTATGGTAGAGGTAAATGACATTGATGAGGTTGGTCGTGGGCTGGATCGAGCCATGCAAAATAATGTTCATATCTCATCCTCGCTCGGTAGACACTCGAACGATATGATGGTGTCTTTTTATATGCAAACACCATCGGGTTTTGATTTAGAATTTGGTTACGATGGCTGGCAGGTTGATTGGTCTACATTTACTAAGCAAGAAAGTAAGATGCCCAGTTTTTGGGGCCATGCATTTTCTCCACCTGAGAATTAAAAATATGAATAAAGTTATTTCACATGACGATTTAGTTAGTCAGCTATCTGATGGCATGACCATCGGTATTGGTGGTTGGGGTGCTCGTCGCAAACCTATGTCTTTGATTAGAGCTATTTGTAATTCAGATTTACAGGACTTAACCATTGTGAGTTACGGCGGCCCAGATGTGGGATTGTTGTGCGCGCATAAAAAAATTAAAAAATTAATTTTTGGATTCGTATCTTTGGATATGATTCCATTAGAGGCCCATTTTCGTCAAGCGCGGCAAAATGGAGAGCTTGAGTTAATGGAGCTAGACGAAGGAATGGTGCAATGGGGCCTTAGAGCGGCTGCAATGAAAATGTCTTTTCTTCCGACAAGAGTGGGGATGGGTACAGACGTGCTGAAGTATAATCCAGAAATTAAATTTATTACTTCTCCTTACTCTGATGGCGAGCAGTATGTTGCTATGCCAGCTTTAAATCTTGATGCAGCCTTATTACATGTAAATACTTCAGATCATAAAGGCAACACGCAAATCGAAGGTCCGGACCCATTTTTCGATGAAATGTTTGCAAGAGCCGCCGCCAAAACTTACGTTTCATCTGAGCAAGTGGTTGACACATCCGAGCTCGGCGGTAAAGAAGGCGCAATATTTAATAGGTTTGAACGCAGTTTAGTGTCCGGAGTTATTCATGCTCCAGGCGGCGCACATCCAACCTCATGTGCTCCCAACTATGGTTTTGATATGGCGCATTTAAAAGAATATTCGGCTGCTGCCAAGTCTTTTGATGGTTACAGTACGAATTATCTAAATCTTTCCCATGAAGAATATATTGAGGCTGTGGGAGGTCAAAATTTTATAAACGATATTCCTTTACCTCAATTTTAATATGTCAGACTCAACCTTATTATCGGAAATTTGCATTAGCTCTGCCTCTAAAGCTTGGAAGGATGATGGGGAGTTACTTGCAACAGGCATTGGCTTAATTCCAAGAATAGCGGCAGGTTTAGCTAAGCTAACCTGTAATCCAGATTTGATGATGACCGATGGGGAAACATTTTTAATCTCCAAACCACTGCCAATGGGTAAAAGAGATTCATCAGAGGATGTAATAGAAGGCTACATGAGTTACAGCCGTGTTTTTGAAAACTTATGGGGAGGGCAACGACATGCAATGGTTACCCCAACGCAGATAGACTCATTTGGCCAAACTAATATTAGTTGCATTGGAGATTATGACAATCCCAAAGTGCAGTTATTGGGGGTGAGAGGGTTTCCTGGAAATTTTATCAGTCATAAAAATTCTATTTTTATACCCAATCATTCAACCAAGACCTTTGTTAGCGGTGAGGTCGATATGGTTTCTGGCATGGGATACAACAGCTATCATTCTCAAGTGGCAAAGCCTCATATTTCATCAGTGATCACAAATCTAGGAGTTTTTGATTTTAACGGCCCAGATCATCAACTTCAATTATTATCCCTGCACCCAGGGATTACTCTTGAGGACGTTGCCACTAATACTGGTTTCGAGATTGCAGTGAAATCAGAAGAAGAAACAGCCTTGCCTTCAATAGAGGAGCTTGCCTTAATCAGAGAGGTGCTAGATCCTTTAAACACTAGACAAATAATTTTTGGGGAATAATAAAATGACACGCGCTAAACCAACTATTCAGTATAAAAAGAAAGATGATATTGCAATCATCGCAATGAATCGACCAGAGTATAACAATGCCCAGAATGGCAAGATGACATATGATCTAGACAAAGCATTTAAGAAAGCTGTGGATGATGATGAGGTGAAGGTGATTGTCTTAAAGGGGAATGGTAAACATTTCTCCGCAGGCCATGATATTGGAACTCCCGGCAGAGATGTCGATGTGGAGTACGACAGAAAGTCTATGTGGTATGACCATACAAATAAACCAGGTGGTGAGTTTTGGTATGTTCGTGAGCAAGAGGTCTACCTAAATATGTGCAGGCGGTGGAGAGATATCCCAAAGCCTACCATTGCCATGGTTCACGGGGCATGCGTTGCTGGTGGCTGCATGCTGGCCTGGGTTTGTGATTTAATTGTTGCATCAGAAGATGCGTTCTTTGCTGATCCTGTTGTTCGCATGGGCATTCCAGGAGTTGAATATTTCGCTCATCCTTATGAGCTCAATCCCAGGATTGCTAAGGAATTCTTATTTCTAGGCGAGCGAATGTCAGCTGCAAGAGGCTATGAAATGGGTATGGTTAATAAGGTTGTGCCTGCAGGTGATCTTGAATCATCTGTAATGGAGATGGCAGGAAAAATTGCTCAAATGCCAAGAATGGGATTAGCTTTAACAAAACAAGCGATCAATCATGTTGAAGATTTGCAAGGTAAGCGTAATGGCATGGAGGCTGCATTCGCTTGGCATCATTTTTCTCATGCTCACAATGATCTAACCACAGGAAATGTCTTATCAGGTTTTGATGCGAAAAAAATGGCTAAGTCACAAAGAACAAAGAAGACAGCGCCGAAGAAAAAAAAATAATACTCGAGAAATATTATCAATAATTTAACGGATATTTTAGGCTGCAAATACCCAATTATTCAAACTGCAATGGGTTGGGTGGCTACTCCTGAGTTGGTCGCGGCAACTTCAAACGCAGGAGCGTTTGGATTTCTTGCGTTGGCTACATCTGGTCCAGAAGAAGCTCTTGAAATGATAGAAAAAACATTGACTCTAACCAACCAACCTTTTGGTATCAATTTTCATATGTTTCAGCCTGGAGCAGATCAAATTGTTGCTGCAGTAATTAAACATAAAATCAAAGCAGTCAGTTACTCACGCTCACCAATTGCTGAGTACATTCAAGAGTTTAAGAAGCATGGTGTTATTTGCATACCAACTGTAGGTGCGTTGAAACATGCTTTAAAGGCTGAGCAACTAGGTGCTGATGCTCTGGTTATTCAAGGATCAGAGGGAGGAGGTCACACAGGCTCTACCCCTACAACCCTGCTATTAAGTTCTGTATTACAGCAAGTTAATATTCCTGTTATTGCTGCGGGTGGATTTAGAGACGGAGCTGGTCTTGCTGCTGCATTAGCTTGGGGTGCTGATGGTATTGCAATGGGAACTAGGTTCATGATGACTCAAGAAAGCCCTGTCCCCTCTCAGACCAAAGAGTCATATCTTGCTGCAGGGATTGATGATATTAAGATCACAAAAAAATTTGACGGCTTGCCTCACAGACTAATTTTTAATAACTATATTGAAAAGATAGACTCCTCGAATCCACTCACCCTACTCTGGATTTCAGTCAGGTCTGCCATCAAATACAAGCAGCTCACACAATCTTCATACAAGGATATTATTAAAGCTTTTTTTGCCATGCTCAAGGGTGATGACCTAACCATCTCCCAGTCAGTGATGGCAGCAAATAGCCCAGCGATAATTCAAAAAGCTATGGTTGAGGGCTTTCCAGATGAAGGAGCCATGCCCTCAGGCCAGATAGCAGGCTTGATTTCAAACCTTCCACCATGCGACGAGTTAGTAAAAGAAATTATGAATGATTTTAACCAATCCTTGACTAGGCTCGAGGGAGTCAGGAGATAACTTATGGGTGTGAATACGTTAATTGTAGATGGCATAGCTGAAATTGGATTGGACTGCCCTCCAGTGAATGCTTTGAACTCTCAAGAATGGCTAGACCTAGCTAAGAACATTGATCACCTATCTCACAATGATGATGTCAAGGTTATTGTCATTACCGCAACGGGGAAGGGTTTTTGCGCAGGGGTAGATATTAAGGAGCTTCAAATAGATTCATCTAAGATCCATGATGTGAATGACGGTTGCTGGAAAACTGCGAGAGCCATTCATGTTTGCAATGTGCCAGTGATTTCAGCGTGTCATGGATTTGTGCTTGGGGGAGGTATTTTATTGGCTGGAGCTTCTGATATTGTGTTGGCAACCAAAGATGCCTATTTTGGACTCCCTGAGATCGATCGAGGGGCTTTAGGAGGTGGAGCTCATTTAAGCAGACTCTTTCCTTTGCAAGCGGTTAGGAAAATGATGTTTACGGGAAAACCCATATCAGCTGCAAGAGCATATGAATATGGCTCCATAGAATCTTTGCATGACACCGAGGATTCTTTGCATGCTGCTGCAATGGAAATAGCTGCAGATATAGCCTCCAAAAGTTCCATTGCTGTGAACCTTGCAAAGAAAGCACTCAATCAAATTGAACATGGAGATGTCGATGAGCATTATAAATCTGAGCAAACTTTCACATTAGAGTTATACAAATCAAAAGATTCGCAAGAAGCAAGGGATGCATTTGTAGAAAAAAGGGATGCAAATTTTAAAGATGAAGATTAGTTTTACAGAAGAACAAAATACCTTTCGTCAGGAAATTCGCTCCTGGCTTGTAGCCAACCTTCCCAAAGAAAAACTAAAGTCATTGGATACAAAAGAGGGTTTTGAGCAACACAGAGAATGGGAGAAAACTCTGAATTCAGGAAATTGGTCCATGGTTACCTGGCCCAAGGAATATGGTGGAAGAGGTCTAAATTTAATAGAGTGGTTAATTTTTGAAGAAGAATATTATCGAGTTGAAGCGCCAACCAGGGTGAATCAAAACGGAGTATTTCTTTTAGGACCAACTCTTATGGAGTTCGGAACAGACGATCAGAAGAATAAATTTTTAAACGCTATGGCCTCAGGTGATCATATATGGGCTCAAGGATGGTCAGAACCAGGAGCTGGTAGTGATATGGCGGCAATTAGAACAACCGCGGTTTTAGAGGATGGGTTTTTTGTGATTAATGGTCAAAAAACTTGGTCTTCTAGAGCTGCCTATGCTGATTATACTTTTGGTTTATTTAGAACCGATTTAGAATCTGAAAGACATCATGGCCTATCTTTCATCTTAGCTCCCTTGGACCTTCCAGGAATAACTGTTAGACCAATACCTCAGTTAGATGGTGAGCCTGGTTTTGCAGAAATATACTTTGATGATGTTAGGGTGCCAGTTGAGAATATGATCGGAGGTGAGGGTGATGGCTGGAAAATTGCCATGGCAACTGCTGGGTTTGAAAGAGGGTTGATGCTTAGAAGTCCTGCACGATTTCAACAAACAGCAGCTAAGTTGCTCTCTCTTTATCTAGAAAATGAATCTCAATGCTCACCAGCTATTCAAGCTAAAATCGTTGAAGCATGGGCTAAATCAGAGTCATATGCTCTCAGCATTTATCACACAGCATCTAAAATGATGAGTGGAGCTTCCATTGGGTCAGAGTCCAGTTTGGGAAAAATTTTTTGGTCTGAGTTGGATTATATGATGCATGAAACAGCATTAAAAATTCTTGGAGCAAGCGCTGAGTTAGATGAAGAGCAGCATCAAAATGCTGCTCAATGGATTAAAGGTTTTATGTTTTCCTATGCAGGCCCTATTTATGCGGGAACTAATGAGATTCAAAAAAATATTATTGCAGAGCGTCTGCTTGGACTTCCAAGGTAAATTATGAAATTTGTATTTACCGAAGATCAACTACAGTTTCAGGACACCATGAGAGGATTCTTATCTCAAGAATGCACCCCTGACTCGATTCGCTCAGGCTGGGTGGATAAACAGCCATTGAATCAACAAAGATGGAACGCTATTGCAGAGCTTGGAGTCCTAGGTGCCAACTTATCTGAGGAAGACGGAGGACTAGGCGTAGATCAAGTTGCCCTAGCTTTAATGGTAGAAGAAATGGGATATGTGGCTTTGCCAGAACCAATAGCAGAGCAAAGCTTCCTGATTAACGATGTTCTACATTTATTTCCTGATCAGATACAGGACGCTATTAGAGCTGAATTTAATGAGGGCAAAGAATACATTGCGGTGTCGCATCCCCAAAACCCTCATCCAGTATTTTTATCAGAAGCCAAGGGATTAATCATGATTGATGAGACATCATGCCATTTTGTTAAACCTTCAGATGTGAGCAGTGAGCTGATTAAATCTAATGACCCCTCAAGAGTTTTATCAAGGATTCTTGGTGTTAAAAATACCATCTCATCCGACGATAATTTCCAACAACTTAACCAAGAGATCAATTCAAGAGGGACTCTATTAACAGCATCTTTACTCCTTGGCTTGTCTCAGAAGATGCTGGATCTAAGTTCAGCTTATGTCTTGGATAGAAATCAATTCGGAAAACCCATCGGATCTTTTCAGGCAGTCAAACATATGTTGGCTGATATTGCAGTCGCAATAGAGTTTGCAAGACCCGCAGTCTATAGAGCATCTTATTCGCTCTTAGAGACCAATCCTAAATCTGCCTTGCATTGTGCTCATGCTAAATATATGGCGGTTAAGGCTGCTGAATTGGCCTGCAAGAATTCTATTCAAGCACATGGTGCAATGGGTTATACCTGGGAGATGGACTTGCATATTTACATGAGAAAATCTTGGTCTCTGATGGCTTGCTGGGGTAATGATGATTATCAGCAGAATATAATTTTTAATACTCTCAGATCATCAGATGATGAACTGGGCGTGCTGTACACTTTTTAAGTTAAGAGGAAAATATTATGCAAGATGCATACATTGTTAGCGCTTTACGCACACCAATAGGAAAGAAAAAAGGCTCCTTATCTGGAATGCATCCAGCTGACCTAGGTGCCTCGGTTTTATCAGCTACTTTTGATCAAGTCGACCTAGATCCAGGCTTAGTAGATGATGTAATTTTTGGCTGTGTTGATACGGTTGGGCCTCAAGCTGGAGACATCGCGAGAACTTGCTGGCTCGCCGCGGGGTTACCAGAGCATGTTCCAGGAACGACAGTTGATCGCCAATGTGGCTCATCACAGCAAGCAGTTCATTTCGCAACTCAAGCCGTAATGTCAGGAACATCAGATGTGGTTGTTGCAGGCGGGGTTCAAAATATGAATATGATTCCGATCTCTTATGCCATGTTAGCTGGCCAAGCCTTAGGTTTTACCGATCCTTTTTCGGGATCAAAGGGTTGGGTTGAGCGCTATGGGACCCAAGAGGTCAGTCAGTTCAATTCTGCTCACATGATTGCTGAAAAATGGAAGATTTCTCGGGAAGAAATGGAGCTTTTTGCTTTTAATAGTCATCAAAAAGCAATGAGAGCAATAGAGTCTAAAGTCTTCTCAGATGAGATTATCTCTATTGGCGATTTCCATGTTGACGAGACTCCACGACCTGATACTTCTTTAGAGAAAATGGCTTCTTTAAATCCTTTGGTGGAAGGGCACAGTATTACAGCTGCTATTTCCTCTCAAAATGCAGATGCTGCTTCAGCACTCTTGGTGGTCTCTGAGAAAATTTTAAAAGAGTTTAATTTAACTCCTTTGGTTAGAGTTGCGCACATAAGCGTTAGAGCTGATGACCCAATATGGATGCTTACGGCGCCCATGCCGGCTACCCGACATGCTGTCCAAAAATCCGGTATTCAGCTTAAAGACATTGGCTTAGTTGAGATTAATGAAGCGTTTGCCTCTGTTGCTATGGCGTGGCAAAAAGAAATGGACTACCCCATAGAACAAATGAATATTCATGGTGGCGCAATAGCTCTTGGTCATCCACTGGGTGCAACTGGGGCAAGATTAATGACCACTCTTATTCACTCTATGAAAAGAGATAATGTGAAATTTGGTTTGCAGACCATGTGTGAAGGTGGCGGCCAGGCTAATGTTACTATTTTAGAGAATTGCTCATGACAAGATTACAGAATCCTGAATATCCTATTGGAAGAAATTTGTTTAAAGGGCAAAATATTCTTCTTACAGCTGCTGCGGGTGCAGGCATAGGTTTTGCTACTGCCAAACGTTTTCTAGAGGAAGGGGCAAATGTTTTTATATCAGATGTGAATGAGGCTAGATTAGATAAAGCCATTGAGAGTTTAAGAGAGTTAAACCTTGGCACTATAGAGGGCTGCATCTGCAACGTTACTGAAGATGCTGATATTGATGTCATGTTCGCATTGGCACTTGAGAAGTTTGGGTCCTTAAATGCAGTTATAAATAATGCAGGTCTTGGTGGCGAATCCTCCTTAGAGAGTATGACCAATGAAAATTGGGACTTGGTGATGGATGTTACATTAAAGGGTGCAATGAAGATGATGAGAGCAGCGATCCCAATCTTAAAAATCTCAGAGGGTGTGATAGTGAATAATGCCTCTGTGTTAGGTTGGAGAGCACAGGCTGGACAGTCTCATTATGCTGCAGCTAAGGCGGGCGTGATGGCCCTCACTAGATGTGTCGCCTTGGAGACTGTAAATGACGGTATTAGAATTAATGCAGTGGCCCCCAGTTTAGCTATGAATCCACACCTATCAAAAACTAGTTCTGCTGAGCTGATAGCAGACCTTTCTTCAAAAGAAGCTTTTGGAAGAGGTGCTGAGCCTTGGGAAGTTGCAAATGTTATTTTATTTTTAGCATCAGATTTATCCTCTTATATGACGGGTGAAGTCATTTCTGTTTCTTCTCAGAGAGCATAAGTGGAAAAAATTGCTTACAAGCTCTGGAAAAATAATTCTGAGTCCCTGGGTCAATTTAAAGCTTTCCTTCTGCAAGATTTAGTTAAAACTTTGCAATCTCAGGTAATAGAATTGCAGGTTAATATTGCTGATGATGATGTGAAATCTGCATTACAACTTGCTCAATCTAGCTACCCTGCATCTCCAGATGCTGTTGTGTCCATTAAGGTAGCTAGCAGCTATTACTCAGAAAATATCATGGAGTACCTTCAGACTGCTTCCAGAAAAGTGGAAGGATTTATTGTTAGCGAGTCAGTTATTCTGCATGATGAGAGCAAAGACCAGGAAGGGCAAAGGAGTGAAGGATTTTCTCAGATTGTTTTCTTGGAAAAACCAGAAAATATGAGTTCCTTTGACTGGTTTGATCATTGGACACACCATCACACCAAGATAGCCATTGAAACTCAATCTAACTTTACATACATTCAAAATACTATTGTTAGACCTCTGCAAGAATCCTCTCCGAGATTTATTGCCATCATTGAAGAATGTTTTCCATCTGGTGCCATGTCCGATCCATCAATTTTTTATGATGCCCAGGGTAATACAGAATTACTGTCGAAAAATATTGAGGTGATGATGGATAGTTGCAAGCAATTTATTGATTTTACAAAGATTGAAGTAATTCCAACAAGTCGTTATAGAATGATAGAAAGTAATAAAATATAGGGGGTATGTTTTGGCAGATATAAAAATAGCATTGGTAACAGGTGCGGCAAGTGGGATGGGAAGAATTTCAGCTAAACGCTTGGCTGCTGATGGTGTGCATGTTGCTGCAGTTGATGTTAATGAAAGTGCATTGAATGATCTGAAACAAGAATCTAATAATATTTCAATTTTTCCATGCGATCTTTCTGACACCGCAGCCGTTCAGGCCATGGTTCAGCAAGTGCAAAGTGAACTAGGCCCTATAGATCGAGTAACAAATGCCGGCGCGATAATGCCTATGGGTAAAGTCTCAGACTTATCAGCTGACTCCATTAACATGCTCATGAGAATTAATTACGAAGGTACAGTTAACATTGTTACCAGCATCCTCCCAGAAATGATTAAAAGAAATGAAGGGCAAATTATACTTTTTGGCTCCATCGCCGGCACTTGCCCGGTTGAAAATATGGCAGCTTACAGCGCCTCTAAAGCAGCAGTAAATATGTTTGGAGAAATCTTAGCCAAAGAATTGGAGGATACGGCTATTCGAGTTTTGCTAGTTTGCCCAGCTATGACAGATACCCCATTAATGAGATGGGTTGATGAGACTGATGCTCCTAGCTCTATAAGCAAGGCAAAGAAAAAGGGCACTCTCAATGACCCAGAAGAAGTAGTAACAGCAATAGAGCGAGACTTATTGACTGATAAAGTTATTTGTTTTCCTACCTCAGATGCACTCTATGCCACAAGAATCCGAAGGTTTTTCCCAAATTACTGGTGGAAACTATTGAGTAAAAATTCATAATTCATTAATAACATGTCAAAAATTAAATTAGCTCCAGACAATAGAAATCTCTCTCAATTTCCAGGGGAGTATGGATTACCATTTTTAGGGAAAACCATTGACTTGGTTAAAGACTCTATTGCTTTTTGCAATGATCACTATGAAAGATTTGGTCCTGTATCGCGCTTAGACATGGTCAAAAATCAAAGAATTCTGATGTGCCTAGGGCCTGAGTTTAATGAGGCAGCACTTTTTGATCCAAAAGGTAATTTTAGTTCGGCTGGTGGCTATGGAAGCTCTTTAGGCACTTTATATCCTGAGGGCATGCTTATCCGAGATGACAAGAAACATAAGAGAACCAGGAGAGCCTCTCAACCAGCATTTAAAACAGATGCATTGAAATCTTATGTTGAGATGCTTAATCCAATTCAAGAAAGAAGAATTCAAGCAATGCCTGTTAATGAGGAATTTATTTTTTATGACAATATTCAAGAAACGCTTATGGATGTTGCAGCAAGAGTATTTATTGGCCTAGATGAAAAAAGCCCTGAAGCCCAAAGATTAAATTATATTTTTGAAACAATTAACAAGGGTCTGATCACTCCTTTTCCTTACAACATTCCATTTACAACTTTTAACAAGTCACTCAAAGCAAGAGAGGAGCTTAGGCAGTTCTTTAAAGTAAATATTCCACTTCGCAGGGGTTCAGATGCAGAGGATATGTTTACTCGTTACTGCAACGCGCAAGACGAAGATGGCGAATACCTTGATGATGAGGATATTGATGGCCATATGGCATTTTTATTGTTTGCGGCATTCGACACCACAACAAGTGCTTTGACTAATATTCTTTATTACCTAGGTAAAAATCCAGAGTGGCAAGACAAGGTCAGAAATGAAATTTTTAATGTCAAAAATGAAATGCCAACTTTTGAAGATTTAGCTGAAATGACATTAACAGAATATGTTTTCCAAGAAACATTAAGATTTTATCCTTCTGTCATGATCCTTAACAGAAGAACTACGCGTGATGTCCATGTTCACGGATATGATATTCCTGCCAATACTATGGTTATGCTTAGCCCACCGTTTACTCATAGAATGGATGAGTGGTGGTCCAATCCTTTGGAGTTTGATCCTATGAGGTTTTCTCCAGAAAGAGCAGAGCATAAGAGACACGGATTTAGCTACGTTCCATTTGGTGGGGGTGCCCACAAATGCATAGGAATGCATTTTGCTTTAATGAATGCGAAGTTATATTTATTTCGACTTCTCAAGAACTATCGAGTGACGCTGCGTCCTGACTATGACCCAGCATTCATGCATGTTCATTTACCTCGACCCATTGATGGGCTGCCCATAACCCTAACAAAGATTTAATTTTATGATTCCAGAAGGTCAATATATTGATGTCCAAGATGATTTTCGTTTTCATTACTATGATGAGGGTGAGGGTGAGGCTGTAGTCCTTCTTCATGGTAGCGGCACTGGAGCATCTGGTCATACCAATTTTAAAAATAATTTTATTGCTCTTAGGGATGCTGGTTTTAGAGTTATTTTGCCTGATTTACCTGGGTATGGATTTTCAAGCAAGCCTGAGGATGTTATTTACTCCTTGGATTATTTCAATCAAAAAATTATAGAGCTACTGGATAACTTAGCCATTAATCAATTCTCTTTAATTGGAAATAGCTTAGGCGGAGCTCTTTCCATTGGCTTAGGATTAAGTCATTCAGAGCGTGTTCAAAAGCTTATTTTAATGGCTCCAGGGGGAGTTGAAGATCAAGCAGCCTATGGTGAGATGCCAGGAATTAAGAAATTAATGTCAGATTTTCTGGGTGGGGATATGAATCAAGAGAAAATTGAGGGGCTCTTGGCTTTATTTCCTTATGATGCATCCATTGTTACAGATGAGATGGTTCAAGAGAGAATGGAGATTTTGCCACTCATGAATTCTCAAGTGTTGGCAACCATGGCTATTCCAAATATGGAGGAGCAACTTCATCTTCTGCATCAACCAGTACTGGCTTTCTGGGGTATGAATGATCAATTTATACCTGTCTCTGGCTCTATGAAAATTGGGGAGCATTGCCCTAATGCTCAGGTTATGCTCTTTAGTCAATGCGGTCATTGGGTAATGATTGAGCAAGAAGAGGTTTTTAATACTTCCTGCATTAATTTTTTAAAGAGTTAATCCATGAACCTAAATACAATTAATGACATTGCTGCTGAGCTATTTTTAGCTCTTAGAAATCAACAAACCATCGGGCCATTAACCGATAAATTTCCTGACATTGATATCAATGACGCATATCAAATATCTCGCAAGTTTTTATCGCTCCGTGAAGATGATGGTGAAATAATTGTAGGGAAAAAAATTGGTGTGACTAGTGCAGTTGTGCAAGAAATGCTCGGCGTGAATCAGCCAGATTTTGGATTTTTGACCAATACAATGCAGGTCTCTAATCAATCTGAATTCTTGATTCAAGGCTCGTTAATTCAACCACGAGCTGAAGCAGAAATTGCATTTATTTTGAAAGATAATTTACATGGACCGGGCATCACCAAAGAGGATGTGATTGATGCAACAGCTAAAATCTTGCCTTGCTTTGAAATTGTTGATTCGCGCATTCTTGATTGGAATATTAAAATCCAAGACACGGTTGCTGACAATGCTTCTTGTGGAATATTTGTTTTAGGAGAGGGCGAGTGTTCGCCTGCTAAGTTTGCTATGGATGAGTTAGAGGTTCAGGTCACAAAAAATGGTGAGTTTTTATCTTCTGGTTTTGGCTCAGCAGTGCAAGGTCACCCGGCAGAAGCAGTGGCCTGGTTGGCCAATACTCTTGGAGCATATGACATTCCCTTGCTGCAAAATGAGATTATATTATCAGGCTCATTGGTGCCATTAGAGCCAGCTGTCTCTGGAGATAAATTTTCAATGGAGCTCAAGGGCGTTGGGACCTGCGAGATCAACTTTACTTAATTATGATAAAAACTAACTGCGCGATTATAGGTTCTGGAAATATTGGAACTGATCTAATGCTTAAGATTTCAAAAACATCTCCCTCTCTTAACCTTACAGGTGTTATTGGAATAGACCCTGCATCAGAGGGCCTGGCTATGGCTCAATCTTTAAATATTCCTATTTGTTCAGAAGGCCTGCAGGGGTTTATGGCGATGCCTGAGTACGCCGATACTCAGATATTTTTTGATGCCACATCGGCAGGGGCCCACAAAACGCATCATGAGTTAATTTCACAAGATGGCAAGCAAATGATTGATTTAACACCAGCAGCTATAGGCCCATATTGTGTGCCTGTTGTTAATTTATCAGAACATTTGCAGGAGCAAAATGTAAACATGGTAACTTGTGGTGGCCAAGCAACTATACCCATGGTGGCAGCAGTGAATCAAATTTCAAGCGTTCGGTATGCAGAAATCGTTGCTTCGGTTTCCTCAAAATCTGCTGGCCCAGGAACCAGGGCTAACATCGATGAGTTTACTCAAACTACAGCTCTTGGCTTAGAGAAAGTTGGAGGTGCAGACCGCGCAAAAGCAATTATTGTTCTCAACCCAGCTGATCCTCCATTGTTGATGAGGAACACAGTGTTTACATTGTGCGATCCCGTGGATCAGCAGTTAGTTAAAGAGAGCGTGGAGATGATGGTGTCTAAAGTTCAAAGTTACGTTCCTGGGTATCGTTTAAAGCAGGAAGTTCAGTTTGAGCGTTTTGGATCCAATAATCCTTGCATAATTCCAGGGTATGGAGAGTTTGAAGGTTTAAAAGCATCAATTTTTTTAGAGGTAGAGGGCGCAGGTCATTATCTACCAAAGTACGCAGGAAATTTAGACATCATGACGTCTGCGGCGATGGGGACTGCTCAAGAATTAATTAAATTAAGCTCATGACAAAGAAAATATATATACAGGATGTGACCTTAAGGGATGGAATGCATGCTATTCGACATCAATATGGTCTTGATCATGTGGTGGAGATTGCTAAAGCATTAGACGAGGCAAAGGTAGACGCGATTGAGGTTGCTCATGGAGATGGGCTCTCTGGCTCTTCATTTAATTATGGTTTTGGTGCTCACACAGATCAAGAGTGGATTGCTGCAGTTGCAGATAACCTCAAGCACTCCAAATTAACCACACTTATACTCCCAGGCATTGCCATTAAAGAAGATCTAAAATGGGCATGGGATCTTGGCGTCCGTTCAGTTCGAGTGGCAACTCACTGTACCGAAGCAGATGTTTCTAGGCAGCATATCGAGTTTGCAAGAGAGCTTGGAATGGACACCATTGGATTTTTAATGATGTCACATATGACAACGCCTTCAAATCTAGCAGAGCAAGCAAAATTGATGGAGTCTTATGGGGCGGAGTGTGTTTATGTTGTTGATTCTGGTGGCGCGCTAAGCATGCAAGATGTTGCTGAGCGATTTCAAGCATTTAAAGCTAAGTTAAATCCAGAAACTCAAACAGGCATGCATGCTCATCACAATCTATCTCTTGGAGTCGCAAACTCAATTGTAGCTGTTGAAAATGGTGCCGATAGAGTTGATGCAAGTTTAGCTGGGATGGGGGCTGGAGCAGGAAACGCACCTTTAGAAGTTTTTATAGCA
>DKMG01000048.1 GCA_002469975.1 Proteobacteria bacterium UBA7420 | reverse complement strand
GCTATTGTCAGCGCTCTCTTCTTGGTGGATATAGACTCAGATATATTCAATAAATAACTTAACCCTATGATTATGAGAATAGTGGTGACGGCAATAAGTAGAGCTTTCCGCTTATATGCATTTAAGGCTGACCATAGCTGTAGAATATTATTCTGCATTATATTGAATGGTAATTAAGCCATAGAGGCCGTCGGCACCCTCAACTAAACTTTGAGCATCCATGGTCGAATTGCTTTGATTGATTGCCGCTTGTATCAAACCAAGCTTATAGGGTGCTAAGTTTTCCACAGCCGCCCTGACAGTATTGTTTTTAAGATCAACCTGAATTTTACGAATAGATTCGTCGGCCAGGGACTCTATATAGATCAATGCGTTTAAGTCCTGAGATGAGGCTGTTATCTGTAAAGGGATATCCCTCGTCAAATCATCGATCTGTGCTTTTGGGTTAACCAGTCTGGTAAAAGTAGGATTGAGCTGACGAAATACTTCGATGGTGCTGTCTTGATAGGATGAAAGAAAGGAGCTCAAAAGAGAATTTATAACCAAAGGAGCGAGAAAGGTAATCATTAGCGCAGCACCAATAATGCGGGATTCTAAAGTGGTAAGCTTGAACTTCAATTTTAGATAATTGATTGATAGTCTTCTGCGGAACATATTCAATGATGCTAAATTTTCATGCTCTATTAGTTGCACATGAAGATCATGCAGGCTACGACTCTGCATTTGGGTAACATCAAATGGAAGATCTCCATCTATGGGATGCTCGCCCAATAGAGTGAGGTCGGCTGAGTGCAAAGCCCCTGGATCAAGTGTGTCTATATAATTAGTTAGGGTGGCTAAACTGCCTCCAAAGCCTGAATGATCTCTAAAAGCTGCAATAAAATAATTGTCTTGGATGAAGATTGAAGTCCCATTGCTTTGCAGAAGAAAGTGCTCGGGAAGAATTGTGATTTCAGCATCTACATCATCAAAGAAACTTATAACTGAGTGATAAATTTCTGAGTCTATCCATGAGGCTAGTTTCCATTCAGCACTATAAAAAAATTGCAGGCTTGATACATCACTAATAAGCTGGTCTTCAATTTGAGCGAAGACATTGGCTTGCAAGACTTCACCTTTGTAATGTTGATCATTCTGGTAACTCAAAAATCCAAATAATTGAGATGGCAACATGAGAAATATATTGGAGGTATTAACCAGGTGCTTTTGAATATCAGATAATTCGATTGAAGCAACTGTGTGGCGCATGTCAGATTGATATGAATAAACATCAACTGATTTGAGGCTTAAATCTGTGAAATGAAGAATAGAATTAATCATATAAAATTAAAAATTAAATGTTCTCCTGGCAATTACCGCTGAATTTGAAAGATCTAATATAACAAGGGTATCAAGATTAGCAGAAAAATTTTCATTTACTATCTTGCCATGAAGATGGAAACTCTTAGAGTTTAAGCTTAAAACCTGGGCAGGGTAATCTTTTGAGCGAGAAAAAAACTCAGCAAAGAAATCAATACTGTCATAGCCTTGTCGAGGCATATCAATAATTTGACTCTCAACTAATTCCAGATTGTCGTTATTAAAAAAAGAAGCGACGAGCATTGTATCCTCACTTGTCAGCGAATTAATATTTAAAAATTGTTTGCTGGAGTCTGGAACAACGCATAAATTAGTGGAGAGATCATCAAAGCTCACGGTCTGCATGATTGGAAAATTTTTAATTTCTGATAAATCTACCAGTAATCGCTTAGGTGTGAATTGTGGAGTGATACTAGCAGGACCAATATAAAAATAATTCTCAGCACCAAAATTTCGCGGCTGATTATCCAAATCTACCCAATCAATTAATTGATCTATAAAAGACTCTATGTCTGATTCATTTAGAAATTTTAATCTTAAGTAACGCTCAAGCCATTTTCTTTGAGCTAAAGCAACATTAAAGGTATTGTCTGCAGGTTCAAATAAGCTGTTTAAATTAAAACAATTGACTGCATCAGAGATCTTTAGCTCTAGGAGCATGGAATCATTTTCATAATAAAACGTATTTTTTAAGAGGGGGTCATGCAGTGTCAGCTTTTCTTGCTGTGATTTAAGCTCTTTCTGCAGGCTTTGAATGGCCTGACCTTCAGAGCTTATTAGCATTTGATAGCTGAGAGTCTTAAAATCTAAATAAGCTTCTCTGCTCAAAGAAATATAAAAATTTTTACTAATTTGAACACTGATCAGAGACATCACCATGATTATTAGCAGAGTGGTGATGAGTATAACGCCTGGTTTATTCATGCTGTTTCTCAAGGTTTGAATGAACCACCCAAGAATAAGATTTCCCATTTTCTTGCTCTAACACGAGCTTTATAAGTGATGGAATCTTGCGCCTTGTTACCTCATCAATAGGCCATAGGGAAAACCAGGCAGAGCCATTAGAAAATTGAAGTTCAAGGTTCTTTACATCCTCTAGCAATACTGTTTTAAAAAATTTTGTTGGGTCTGCAGGCGCCGCTGCATAAAACTGTTTTCTAATAAACTGTCTGTTGTCCAGGCGATACTCCACACGAGCCAATGAATTTGAAAAGTTCTTGCCAGCCCTTACTTTGGTTACTAAAACAAAGCTATTAGAGTTCAGGGGGCTTTGAAAATTTAAATCTTGGTCCTCGCCCCTAAAATCAAGCAGAGGTATATTGATAGCATTTGTTATGTCTTCTCTTAACGCATCTCCCAATAGATTAATTTTTAATGTTTGAGAGGAGTGCAAAAATACAGTCTCCTTGGATTGAATGGAAGACTGAAGAAAAGATGAAGTAATAACTGCAATAATACTCAAGATGACCAAAGAAATTAAAACTTCAATCAACGTAAATCCAAAGCCAGTATGATTATTTTTTTTCAATGAAGCTCCTTAGCTCAAAAATACTAAATTCCTGAGAGAGCCCAACCTTAATTGATACTTGATCAAATTCAGGTGAGGCAGTTTCTATTTTTTCAGACCACACAAATGACTTGCCACCAAAACTGATTTGACCAGTTCTCTCACCACTATCATTAAAAGGTTCTATGGTTTGGATTAAAGCCAATCGATTACTTGCGATTTGGCGTGCATAGCTTCTGTTTTCAAGCTGAACAGCTGATAGGGTGGTGGAGCTAATAAATTGAAAAATAGCTGTAACAGCAAGACCTAGAATCAAGAGTGCAACTCCGACTTCCAGTAAACTAAATCCTTTTTTGAGCATTACGACTATTGATTTAAAAGATTAATATTAGAATATTGATCCACAACAAGATTCAAGGACTGGCCTTGTTGCTGGATGATAATATGTCCGCCAGATGATTGACCTGATGGGTAAAACACTAAAAATGGATCAACCCTGGAATCAGGAATACGAAATATATTTCCTCTATTATCTTGAAACTGAGTGCTTAGATTAATGCTGGGTAACATTTCCGGGGGTAAGCGATGAGGATGCCATTCATCATTTTTAAAAGAGGCAATAAACTGAGTGTCATTGCCAATAAACCAAGCAATATTCTTCTTGGTTAGCGCGCTTTCCTCTCCAAGATATTGCACTAAATTACCAAAAGGTTGAACTTGATCAGATTGGCGGCTCGATAAGAAATCAGTGTTAGCAAGGACTATTGTTGAAATTAAACCAATGAGAATAAGGGTTACCATCAGCTCCAGCATCGTGAAGCCACTGGCATTTTTTAACTGCCTGAAATCCAATTGCCAATATCAGCATTGTCACCAACACCACCCTCCAGCCCATCTGCACCAAGGCTGTAAATATCATATTTTTTTGATTGTTGGCCTGGAAATAGATAGAAGTACTCCCGCCCCCATGGATCCAAGGGCACAGAGTTGATATACCCATTCTCTGGATAAAGATAAGGTCTCTTTAATTCTGTATGGGGTTTTACTAGCGCTTCAAGACCCTGCTCCGTTGTTGGATATCTCATTTCATTGAAGTTGTAGAGCTCTAATGCTTTTTCTACTTGAGACAGGTCAGCCCGAATCTTCTCGAGGTTAGCACGCTGTAAAAAAGGTGATACATTTATAGCGACAATTGTCGCAAGGATTCCCAAAATTACAATCACTGCCATTAATTCAATTAAGGTAAAGCCAGGTTTATTTTTAGACATCATGATCATCCTAAAGCTATAGTATTCATTTGCATTATAGGTATTAAAATTGCCAAAACAATTAATAAAATTATGCCGCCCATAAAAATAATAACCATGGGCTCAAGAAGAGATAAAACAGTAGCTCTTTTGCTTTCAATCTCCCCTTTCATGTATTGAGTCACTTTCTCAAACATGAATACTAAGTTGCCTGATTTATATCCACTTGATAGTAACTGAATAAAGAGTGAGGGGAAGACTTTAGATTCTCTTAAGGAGAGCATGAAATCCTTGCCTTCAATTAAATCAGCTCTAGATGTATGGATGGCTTGAGCGATATATTGATTTGAAATCACAACCTGTGCTTGCTGCATGGCTATGTCTAGGTTCAGTCCGGACTTAAGCATTAAGTGCATAATCCTTGCAAAACGCTCAACCTCTGCATTCAAAATAAAACTTCCCAAAATAGGCACTCTTAAAAAATTTCTATGAAAGGATATTGCTGTTTTTGGATTTTTAGATAAGCGCTTATAAAAGTAATAACCTGCCCCTAAGGCTATTAAAGCTAAGAGGAGTGCAAGCCATGCATAATCTGAAAACACCATCAAGGTTCTGGTTAGAAGCGGTAAGGTTGCACCAGCTCTAACGAATTGGTCAACTACCTGCGGCATAACAAACGTTAGTAATGCAAAAACTACTCCCACCGAAAAGGTTAAAAGAATAGCCGGGTAAGTTAGTGCTGATATGACTTGTTGCCTGACAAGTGCGGCCTCTTCTAAGTAGTCTGCGAGATTGCTAAAGGCGAGATGAAGATTTCCAGCAGAATCTCCTGCAGCAATAAGTGAGCAATAAGTTTCATTGAAAATATGTTGGTAGGAGGCCATCGCCTCAGCAATTCTAGAACCTTGCAATATCTCATCTCTCACAGAGTGAAGAGCAATTGCAAGAGATTTATCCTCAACCTCTAGCGCAATAGATTTTAAAGTCTCATCTATGGGTATACCAGAATCTAATAGAGTAGATATCTGCCTAGTCGCAAACAACAAATCTTTTTGGTTAACCTTAGAAGCTCTAGCAAAAAAATTTTTCTGGGATAAGTTCAGTGACAAAGGCGTTAAATTTCCTAATTTAATCTGCTGTCTTGCTTGCCTCTCTGAGGAAGCATTCAAAATACCATGAACTTTTTTTCCAGCTAAATTCAGAGCAGAATATTTATAAGTTGGCATCGTGGTGGTTTTGCACTTTGAGGAGCTCCTGATAAGAGGTAATGCCTTCTAACAAAAGCTTAATCGATGATGTGTCAATGGAGGAGGTATTTTTAAAGGCGCATTGAGCTAAAAGATTTTCTGATGCTTCGTCGTGTATTAAAGCTTTGAGCTCGTCTGTAACATTTATGCATTCAGCAAGAGCGACACGTCCTTTAAAGCCAGAATGGCCGCAATCCTCACATCCTTGAGATTGATAGATAGAATCATGTTTTTTGAGAGAAAACTTTTGTTGGATAGATTCCGGGGGCTCTATTTCAAGCTTGCACGACGAGCACAGCCTTCTAACCAAGCGTTGAGACATGACCATTCTGATGCTTGAGGCTAAAAGGTATGACTCAACTCCCATATCTCTTAATCTAGCAATAGCTCCAATGGCGCTATTAGTATGAACAGTTGATAGCACTAAATGCCCAGTTAAACTTGCCTGTATTGCAATTTTGGCTGTCTCAACGTCTCGGATTTCACCAACCATGACAATGTCTGGATCTTGACGAAGAATTGATCTAAGACCTGATGCAAAATCATATCCAGCCTTAGAATTAACTTGTGTTTGTCCAATGCCAGACAAGGTATATTCAATGGGGTCCTCAACTGTCAAAATATTTTGAGAGGCGTCACTTATGTGTCGCAATCCAGAGTAAAGTGTTGTTGTTTTTCCAGAACCAGTTGGGCCGGTGACAAGAATAATGCCCTCGGAAAAGGTTAGAGCTGTTTTATAAGAGTCCAGGATGGTGGTCGGCAGTCCTAAATCTGTGATATTGATTTGTGCTGCTTTTTTATCTAGTAGTCTCAATACTACCCTCTCACCATAAGATGAGGGCAATGTAGAGACTCGAACATCCACCTTGTTAGTTCCCAAAGAGAGAGAGACCCTTCCATCTTGAGGTTTTCTTCGCTCGGCAATATCCAAACGAGCAATAATCTTCAGGCGAGAAATAATTGGAGCTGACATCCTAGCATCATGAGTCAATACTTCCTGTAAAATACCATCAATGCGATATCTAATAATAAAGTTATCTTCGTAAGGTTCAAAATGGATGTCTGAAGCTCTAACTTTAATTGCCTGACTTAAAACTCCGTTAATCAGCTTAATAATTGGAGCATCATTGGCACCACTTAAAAGATCTTCTGTTGGTGCTAGAGTATTTGCAAAAGACTGAAGATCAAAATTCTCAGAAAAATCTTCTGTAAAGCCTGCGCCATCTCCATGGTTAGAGTATTGTTGAGTCAGCATGCTATCAAATGTCTTGGGGGAGCACACCTCTACAAAAAATTCAGCTTTCAGTACCCTGGTTAATTCCTGATAGAGACTGGAAGTTAATTTTTTCTCTGAAAGTACGGTTAGCTGAGTTTCTTTCCAGTATGCTAAAAGCCTATGAACTCTAGCAAATTCATAAGGAAGCTCAATATCATCTCTTTGATCAAGTAAGCTCATCCTCAATTAGTTAGTGAGATCTATTACGGGGATTTCTGCAGCAGATCTTAAAATAGCCTCAGCATTAATGTAATTATATTTTTCTCCAGACAGGGAAGAAACATCATCTGAATCAATTAGAATAGTCGGTCTTAAAAAAACCATTAAATTTCTTTGAACTCTAGACTCAGCTGATGAACTAAATAATTTGCCTAGCAGCGGAATAGATCCCAAAATAGGAACTCTGGAGGTGCTTTCTTGGAGATCATCTTCATTGAGGCCACCCAACACAATCATTTGATTGTTATCTACTAAAACAGTTGTCTCAATACTTCTCTTATTGGTGATTAGGTCTGCTGTGCCTGTTAGTGGTCCAACAATACCTGACACCTCTTGTTTAATTTCTAGGATAACTGAGTTGCCTTCATTGATCTGCGGGGTGATAGACAGTTTAATACCCACTTCTTGCCTAGAGGTTGTCCTAAAAGGGTTTGCATTACTAGAGCCTAGGCTCTCCCCTGTTGTGATGGGAATTTCTTGGCCTATCACTAAGTGTGCTGGTTCATTATCCATGGCAATGATGGTATGGGTAGATAAAATATCTGAATTTTGATCGTCTGCAACAGCGCTAATAATTCCTGCAAAGCTATCACCCCCACTTAAATCACCAAACCCGCTCACCAGGCCCGAGGAGTTTAATAAAGACGTGGTAGCAAGATTGCTAAGCGTTGCATTATTACCCTGCTCAATTGCAGAGCCTGCTATAGATAGTAAATCTGGGTTCGCTCCATTTTGAAAGCGGGTGATGCCTATAGGTATATTGCCATCCTGAGCTCCAGCAAAAACTGTTTCGACGCCAAGGTTTCGTGCTGCAGTTTCAGATAGCTCAACAATGATAGCTTCTACTAAAACTTGTGCTCTTCTAATATCTAGCTTGGAAACTAAATTCTTGATTAAATCTAAATTAGTTTCTTCAGAAGAGATGATGAGGGAATTGGTTTCACGATGATGGGTGACCACTGGCTTATCGGCATTTTCGCCAGAAAACCTAATGGACACTGTATTGATAATGGCAGCAACCTCTTCAGCTTTAGCATACTTCAAATATATAACCGCGATCGATCCTCCTGTGAGTGCATCTTGATCCAGGGCCTTTAATGTGTCGGTAATATTCCTTGTCACGACCTGGTCAGCCGATAAAATGACAGAATTTGATGGGGTAAAAGGAACTGCAATAAAATTAGTGATCGTTGGATTATTTTGAGCTTTAAGCCGGTCAAGAATTCTTACAGCTTCAACCGATGAGAGGTTGTTAAGCTTAATAATATTAATCGCGGCACTATCATTTTGATCTAAAGTCATTAGTAGTTTCTCAATCCGCTCTATGTTTGACAACTTATCTACCAATAAAATTGAATTAATTGAAGGAATACTTGAAAGATGAGATTGCCTGCCAGTAATTGCTTTAATTTGGGGCAAAATCTCCCCAGCTGAACGATTTTTTAGAGTGAAAATCTTTGTTGCAATTGATGCAGAACTTTGAGAGTTACTGGAATCTCTGGTGGCTTCATTTTCTGGAATAATCCTAACAATGCCTCCATCAGAAAGAGCAGCAAACCCATGAACTTGAATGGTTCTTAGATATACATCCCATACCTGCTCCGATGACAGAATTGAATCTGAAAAAATAGAAATTCTACCCTTAACTCTCGGATCAAGAATTAAGGTTTTTTTAGAAAACTTAGAAATATCTTGCGTGACTTTGGTGATATCTACATCTTGATAATTAAGCAAGAAGGTTTCTTGAGCCATAGATTTTAAAGATGCAATCAGGAACAGAGAAACCACAATTAATTTATTGACTTTCATTTTTATCTAGTTTCCTATGGGGAGATTGGTGCTCAGTTGATAGTTTTTTCCATTTAACGAAAAGATTGCAAAGTTTGAATCGACACTGATGAGGGTATAGACATTCTCTAAAAGGTCTCCTTGCTGGACAACAAATGTTTGATTGTTTCTTTCAACAATAACCGAGGCTCTTGTATCGCTGGCCCTATATCCAATAACCTTATAATCAAAGGTCCCAGATGAGGGCTCTAAAGATTTCTGCTGAGCCAGAGGCTCATTATATTGAGCATTCGCAATAGAGCTAAAGCTGAGGGTATTTTTTATAGGCCGGGAAAGCAGCATCATAA
>DKMG01000059.1 GCA_002469975.1 Proteobacteria bacterium UBA7420 | reverse complement strand
AGGATCTGTAAAAATTACAATTGGCACCTTGCCATTATCAAGTTGATCTTTTTGCACTACTTTATCAAAACTAATTTTATGCTCTGCAAAGATTTTACTAATTAATGCTAGGACCCCCGCTTCATCTTTTACCTCTAGATAAACATAATATTTAAAACTTAACTCATTGAAATTAATAATATTTGGTTTCTTGGAAAAATCTGGATATTGCATTGGCGCAGCATCATGATGCTTTGATAGTGCAATTAAATCTGAAATAAGCCCAGACGCGGTAGACTCTCTACCTGCCCCAGAGCCCGCAACTTGAAATTCACCGAGCAGATCAGTGTTCACCTGTATACCATTCCTAACACCTTTTAATCCAGCAAGGCTAGAGTCTTTACTCAATAGCACAGGATGACTTCTGAGTTCAATGCCGTCGTCTTGAAGCTGTGCAACAGCCAAGTGCTTCACCGTTAAATTAAATTCATTTGCATAATAAAAGTCTTGCGGGCTAATATTTTCAATGCCTTCAATATAAAAGTTACTGGCTGGAAGGCCGCTATTAAATGCAAGGGAAGCTAGGATTCCAATTTTATGAGCAGCATCTGTTCCATTCACATCTAGACTGGGATCTGGCTCGGCATAGCCTTTTTCTTGAGCTTCTTGCAGAACATTTTCATAATTAGCGCCCTCTTCCATACTACTTAAAATAAAGTTAGTTGTGCCATTAAGCATTCCAGCAACTTTAGACACTTGGTTTGCGCCCAGGTCATTAGAAAGCATTTTTACAATTGGTGTTCCTGCGCATACCGCCGATTCAAATAGAAGCTTAGTATTATTTTTTATTGCTGCTTCAATCAGCTCTTGGCCATGCTCAAAAATAACTGCTTTGTTTGCTGTAATCACATGCTTGCCTGCATTGAGGGCTTTTAAGATAAGTTCTCGAGCCGTCTCCACACCTCCAATCAGTTCGACTAGAACATCTATGTCTTCATTTGTCACAGCAAAAATATCTCTAACTATTTTTACATGACCTGGATTGCATCTTGGATTATCTCTTCGCGCACCAATACAGATTAATTCCCACTCTGAATATAATTCATTGCCACTAGTTAGCTGTTCGTACAAACCAGTTGCAACATTGCCCCATCCACATATTCCAATTTTTAATTTAGCCATAATTAATTTAGTCTTTTTAGCAGCTCCATGGGAGGTAAGTAGCCCGGAAGAAGATCTCCAGAGGATGAAATGATCGCTGGAGTTCCAGTAATTCCAATGCGTTGACCAAGCATAAAATGCTCTTCAACAGGGTGATCTTGGCAGAGAAGTAGCTCAGGATCTAAGCCTTGTTTCAGCGCTGTCAAAGATTCTTTGGGGTTTGGGGAGCACCAAGCTCCAACAATTTTATTATAGGAGTCTGATTCAAGCCCAGATCTAGGAAACGCAACATAGTTCACGGTAATTCCCAGAGCATTATACTCATCAATCTCTCCATGAAATTTTCTACAGTAGCCACAATCCACATCTGTAAACACAGTAACAACATACCTTTCATCCTCTGCCGTAAAAGTAATAAAGTCTTCTTCTGAGATTGCAGAATCTAGAATTGCCCTTCTATTTAAATTTATTTCTTGCTTGGTGGTGTTTAGAAGAGAGTTGCCCTGAATGGCATATAGTTCACCGTATAAGAAGAAATTTCCATCTTTCGAAGCATAGATGGGTTGTAAGTCGCCAATATCAACTACATACAAGCCTGGAACCTGAGATTCCTTGATACTCTGCACCGACATTCCCTCTGGAAGAACTTCATCAATCTTAGAGATGACGAGGCTTTCTTGAGCCACTCCAAAAATAGAGAATGCAAAAAAGAGGATAAAAAGTGATTGCCTGTATTTCATTCTAACTTAGCCTCGAGGGTGATGTTTTTTTACCATTTCGCTTAGCCTTTGCTTCGCTATGTGAGTATATATTTGTGTGGTTGATAAATCACTATGTCCAAGTAACATTTGTACAGATCTTAAATCAGCACCGTTGTTTAGTAGATGGGTGGCAAATGCATGCCTAAGAGTGTGAGGCGAGATATCAGGAGATAATCCAGTTTTTGAGAGGTACTGCTTGATCCTATGCCAGAATGCTTGACGTGTAATTTGCTTCCCTTGTTGGCTGATAAAAAAATCTCTGGAGCTAAGGGAGAGATTGTTGGCTCTACGAAAATTTATATAGTCTAATAAGCATGACAGTGCATTCTCGCCAAAGGGAATCATTCTCTCTTTATTTCCCTTGCCCATAACCTTAATTAAGGATCTATTTAAATCAATATTACTATACTGGAGATTGGTTAACTCACTGATTCTGACACCTGTAGCATAAAGTAGCTCTAGCATAGCCCGATCTCTCAACCCAATAAAAGTTTGACAATCCGGTGATTGAATTAAGCTCTCAACTTCACTCTCAGACATTGATTTTGGTAAAGGTCTTACATTCTTTGGCCCTGTAACTCCTGCAATAGCATTAAAGGAAATAAGTTTTTTCTTCTGCAGAAAAAGATAGAAATGCTTGATAGATGATAGCTTTCTATTGATTGTAGATCGTGCAAGGCCTTGGCTCTGAAAGTATGTTAGGTAAGTCTCAACCAGCTTTTCATCAAGAGATAAGATATCTGCATTTGCAACTGATTCTACCCAGCCCACAAAGGACCTACAATCACTCGCATATGCATTAATCGTATTGGTCGAGAGACCTTTTTCTAAACGAAGATTCGCTAAAAAGGAATCGATGTGTTGATTCCTTTTAGGGCGGGATGACATGTTATCTATCTAATCTTTCTTTGATTCTTGCTGAGCGACCTGATCTTTCTCTGAGGTAGTAAAGAGTGGCTTGTCTTACATCACCCTTTCTTTTCACAGCGATAGACTCAATTAGAGGGCTGTGCATTTGAAATGTACGCTCAACGCCTATGCCATTTGAAATTTTTCTTACAATAAAAGCAGAGTTTAGGCCCGCTTTTTTAATATTCATTACAACGCCCTCAAATGCCTGCAATCTAGTTCTATCGCCCTCTTTAACTCTGACCGAAACAACAAGAGTATCTCCAGGCCTAAAAGAAGGTATGTCGTCTTTGAGTTGAGTAGATTCAAAATCGTTAATAATTTGAGCTGGAGATTTTTCTTCAATAGTTATTTGGGCTGCTTGAACCTCTTCTACTGAAGCCTCTTCAGCTGATTCCTCAGCTATTTCTTCAGAAGTCTCCACAGATGCTTCTTCCACTTCTGCAGATGCCTCAGAGCCTTCAGGGGCAGCCTCTACAGATTCTACTGATTCAGCAGGGCTCTCTGTAATAGTCTCATTAGTTTCGACCACTTCTTCTGTTGGATTTTCCATATTTTCGTTATCTTTATCTGTCATGACTTTGCCTAAAAATGTGCTATAGGATACGCTTAGAAACAATATCTTCCAAGAGTTTTATCTGTTTTTTTGTTAATTTTATATTATTTAAGAGCTCAGGTCTTCTTTCCAAGGTTCTTAATAAAGATTGAGTCTCTCTCCACTCTTCAATTTTTGCATGATTACCCGAAAGCAGAACTTCTGGTACGTTTTCATCATTAAATTTTTCAGGCCTTGTAAAAGTTGGTCCTTTTAATAAACCTGACCCAAAAGTATCTGATTCAACGGATTTTTGATTTCCTATTACCCCTGGTATAAATCTTGAAAACGCGTCTATGAGTGTCAATGCAGCAAACTCTCCGCCACTAAGTACAAAATCTCCAATGGAAATCTCTTCATCAACGAATTGATTGATAATTCGTTCATCTATACCCTCATACCTTCCAGCAATAATAGTTAAATCTGTATATTTTGAGAGCTCCTTTGCCTTTGAGTGAGTGAGTTGTTGTCCCTGGGGGGATAGATTAACTACATGGCATACTGGAGAGCTTGGGATGCTCTTAATAGCCTCCTCTAAAGGCTGAGCCATTAATACCATGCCTTCTCCTCCGCCATAAGGTTTGCTATCCACTTGGCCGTATTCATTGAGCGCAAAGATTCGTAGATCTATTAAATTTATATTTATGTCCTCTCTCTTAATAGCCTGACCCAGCAAGCCAGCGTTAAGGGCTGAAAATATCTCAGGAAATAAAGTAACAATATTAATATTCATAATTATTTTTTAAATTAGTTGTCCTCTTCCCAATCTACTAAAATAATATTCTTGAGTTTATCGATAGAAATAATAAATTTATTTTTAATAAAGGGTATGAGAATTTTTTCATTGCTAGTCGATTGAGGGTTAATTTCTAAGATATCACTAGCCCCATAATTATTAACAACATCTACCTCACCTAGAATCTTATCATCAAGATTTATTACCCTCATCCCAACTAACTCAAACCAATATGCTTCATTATCCTCAAGTTGCGGAAGTTCAGATCTTAGAACATATACATCTCTTTGGCCAAACGACTTGATCAGATCGATATCATCAATAGATTTAATTTTAGCAACAATATTAGAATTAGCTGTTTTAATATATTCAAGGGATACTTCTTCCATCAAATCTGATGCAAGAGTATAGAATTTTGTAAAGTTGGTTAGACTATCAGGGGTTTCCGCAAAGGATCTTAAGAAAAACTCACCCTTTAAACCTCTAGTCTTACCAATCTTGGCGATTAGAAGAAATAATGATAAATCTACTGGGCTATTTTTTCTCATCTTCTGAAGATTCACCTTCAGAGTTATCTTTATCAGGGGTGACCATATCAACTAAATCTTCCACAGCATCGGAAACAGCTTCTACTACAT
>DKMG01000037.1 GCA_002469975.1 Proteobacteria bacterium UBA7420 | reverse complement strand
GAAATCTATCTCAAAAGAGACTTTGAACCCATCAAAAGGCTTAATAGCTGCGTAAGTATCCCCTCGCTCAACCCGCACTTCTTTTTTAACTTTAATAAATTTTTTGAGCTCATCTTGAATCTCGAGGCCTGCTGATTGGATTAAAAATACAAATGGGCTGGCGCTACCATCCATGATTGGAATCTCGGGCCCATCCACCTTAATGACGCAGTTATCGATCCCAAGGCCAGCAATCGCAGACAGAAGATGCTCTATGGTTCCAATCTTATAGCCCTCTTTAAAAAGAGCTGTAGACAGTGTCGTATCACCCACATACTCAAAGATTGCAGGAATTTCAATCTCAGGATCTAAATCTGTTCGAATAAAGGTAATGCCTGCATTTATAGGAGCTGGGAGCAACTCTAAATTCATATCTTTCCCACTGTGCAGACCAACACCAACTGCTTTAATGGGATTTTTAATTGTTCGTTGGTGCAGCATTGATCTCTCTAAGTATTTAGCAATTATAGATCAAATTCATTATGATTTTTGTCTTGTTATCTCAAATAATATAATTCCTGTAGCAACAGAGACATTGAGACTATTAATTATTTGATTTTTAGATAAAGTGCACATTGCAGTGCATCTCTCGATTGTTTTCTCTCTCATTCCCTCTTCCTCTGAACCCATAATGGTTAGAAGGGGCTGATTTAAATCTAAGTCTGTATGCAGGGATTTTGCATGCTCACTTGTGCCTAATATCAGGTAGCCAAGTTTTTCAAAATGCTTAACGCAGTTAATTAGATTAGTTACAGTAAATATTTTAATTGCCTCTGTGCCTCCTGCAGAGACCTGTCTGACCAGCGGAGTGAGAGGAGAGCAATGATGCTTATTAATAATAACCCCAGCAATATTACTTGCTGCAGCGGACCGAATACAGGCCCCAAGATTTCGGGGGTCAATCACATTATCGATGACAAGAAATGTTGGATTCTTATCCTGAATACCTTCTTCATATTTTTTTAAATCACTTAAATCTAATAACTCTTCTTTTTTAAGCACAGCTTCTGGATGCTGATTGAGATTTTTTTTTCTTTCAACAGACACAGAAGCTGTTTCAGCCATCAGAATTAATTTCTGGACTCTCTCATCGTTTCGATTGGCAGGGATAAAAATTTGTTTAATGTTTTCTGGCGTCAGCTTTAGTAGCATCTCAATAGTATGAAAGCCCGAACGATGATTTAGCTTGTGGTCATTTTCCATCAGCAATAACTAGATTAATTTTTCTATCCAAGGGAGAGATAGCCATAATCTTGACCTTAATTCTCTGCCCAAGCTTAAAGCTTTTCCCTGTTCGCTTGCCTTTTAATATATTGGCGCCCTGAATCAGATGATATCGATCTCCAGGAAGATCTGAAACATGAAGCAAGCCAGAGATAAAGTAAGCCTCTAAGTTCACAAATAAACCAAAATCAGTCACGCCGGTAACAACGCCATCTACCTCAGAACCAATTTTATCTTTTAAGAAGGAGCAAATTAATACCTGCTCAACTTGACGTGAAGCCTTCTCAGCTCTTCTTTCCAGTACGGAAGAGTCCTCACACATGTCTTGAAGTTGGGATTGGTTGTAGCCACCCTTTGCATGCGCCAAGGATTTATTAATCATTCTGTGTGTGAGCAGATCAGGGTACCTTCTAATGGGTGAGGTGAAGTGAGAGTATTGCTTCAGCTGCAGACCAAAATGGCCTAAATTATTTGTTGAGTATTCAGCTCTAGCCAAGGTCTGCAGAACTAAAATTTGACCGCTATCATCTTTTTTTTCAGCAGCTTTTTTAAGGCAATAATTAATAGTTTCAAGCGGCGAGGATTCCTTGGCAACTTGTGCGGGTATCTGAAAATACTTTTTTAATACTTCAAGCTTGCTGGGATCTGGATCTTCATGAATTCTAAAAACGCCAAATCCAAATCGTTCTTGCATAAATTCTGCCGAGCATTCATTTGCTAGTAACATCGATTCCTCAACCAGCTTGTGTGCCCTCATGGGCTTTTTAACGATTATATTTTTTACTTCTTGGTTCTGGGATAGCTCTAAAATTGCTTCTTTGGGATTAATTTCCAGAGCATGTCTTTGCTGTCTGAGCTTTAATCTTGCTGAGGTTAATCGATCAAGGGAATGAATGGAGCTGATCACTTCAGGATCTTTGAGTAATTCAGAGTTCTTAATATGACCCTCAACTTGCTTATAAGTTAAGCGAGCCTGAGAGTTAATTAGGGCGCTAAAGAATTTGTAGCTCAATCTATTTCCCTCTGCATCAAGAGACATTTGGCAAACCATTGCACATCGGTCTTCATTAGGTCTTAAAGAGCAAATATCATTTGAAAGTTTTTCTGGCAGCATGGGAATTACTGTGCCCGGAAAGTAGATGGAGGTTCCTCTTTTAAGAGCTTCCTTGTCGAGCCTGGAGCCGACTTCGACATAAAAAGAGACATCGGCAATAGCCACATACAGACTGTAGCCTCCAGCATTTTTTTGACAATATATAGCGTCGTCAAAGTCTTTTGCATCCTCCCCGTCAATAGTTGCAAAGGGCAGTGTGGTCAAATCTTTTCTATATTTCGTCTGCTTAGTTTTCTGGGCAATTAACTCAGCTTCTTTTAATAACTCTGGCGACCACTCGGCAGGCAAATCATGCATTGAAATTGCATCTTGAATGGCTTCTTTATAGATCATTTATAGGATTATAGGCTTGTAATATTCTCTGGATGCTAATAGTATCGTGAAATGGGCCCGAATAATAAATTAATAACCTTTATTGGATTATTTTTCCTTGCCAGCATATCACTACATTCCTTTGCGCACATTGATGATAACCTTATAAAGGCTAAGCCTCTGATAGAGTGTCAATCCTGCCAAAATGACATTGCATCAGATGTTGAAGCACTTTCTTTTGTCACCCATGCGATTCAAAGAGAGCTAACAAGCTTCGTCATTTCTAAAACTTATTACCCAGAACTTAAAAAACCTTTTAATTCCCAAGCACCTCCAAAAATTTAAATTTAGTAGTTTTTAAATTTTTAATTTTTTAGGAGGTTTTCAATGAAAATCAATAAATATGCATTCATGATATTGAGTGCTCTAGTAGTAAACCCTGCATTTGCAGATGAGATCGAAGAAGTCATAGTGTCATCTTCGTTAATTGATAGTTTAGCAAGCGAGATAGCCAACCCACTTCACGTACTTTCTGGAGATGATATTTCCAATGAAGCAACCCAAAGTTTAGGAGAAACCCTAGATGTTTTGCTCGGAGTCTCATCTGCTGATTATGGCTCTGGAATTGGGCAGCCAATTATCAGAGGCATGTCAGGGCCCAGAGTTAAAATCCTTGACAACAGTCTGGTCAATCGAGATGTTTCAGGTCTTGGGGCAGACCATGTAAATGACATTGACCTATCTAATGTCCAGCAAATTGAGGTTGTGCGAGGACCGTCATCGCTACTTTATACAAATGGAACAATTGGGGGCATAGTGAATATCGTTGATAATTCCATTGCCCAAACTGATATTGAAAGGTTGGTCAAGATAGGCCTAGAAACTCAATCTGTTAATGGTGGAGATACTCAGAGTATTTTTTATCAAGATAAGGTTAATAATGCCAATGTAACTTTTGCATATAAAGATTCTGCTTTTGGTAACTTTGATGTGCCTAATGGAGCCATTAAGCATGAAGATGACCTAGGGTATCTTTCTAATTCTGATTTCAAATCAGAATCTATGAAATTTGGGGCTTCTACTAATGGTGACTGGGGATATTTAGGTTTCTCCATTGCTAATATTGAAAGCCTCTATGGGATTCCTTTTCATTTCGAGGAGCCTGAAGATGAACATGGCGAGGAAGAGGAGGGTCATGATGAGCATGAGGGTGAAAGAATATTCTCAAGCACTGACTCTGATAAATTTGATCTCAAAGGCTCCCTCAATATCAAAGGGAACTTTGTTAAAAAGATTAATTTTTTTGCTAGAGATTCTGACTATTTATTAACTGAGCAGCATGCCGAAGAAGCAGAGCATGAAGAGGAGGGTCATGATGCGCACGAAGGTGACTCTGAAGGGCCAACATCCTTTGCCAGTGATGCATTAGAAGCAGGAATTATTTTCGATCTATCTAATGAGCTATTGTCTCAAAAATTTGCAGTCAATTTTGTCAATGAAGATACCTCTATTCTTGGAGCAGAAGCATTCATGAATCCTGCATCCCGAGATGAGCTTACATTCGGTTACTTTGCTTCACGAGAAGTTAATGACCTGCATCTAGATTTTGGAATTAGACTTGATTACATAGATAGCAAAGGCTCGGTTTCAGAAGCGCACGAAGAAGAGGAGCATCACGATGAAGATGAGGGCCACGATGAGCATGAGGAAGAAATAGAAACCTCTTTTTATGATCAATCCTTTGATAATTCTAGTATTGCTTTTTCAATAGGGAAGTCACTTAACGATTTCATTGATTTAGATTTGGGGTTTGCAAGCGTTGAAAGAGCGCCATCATCAGTGGAGCTTTTTATGAATGGAGCCCATCTGGCAACAGGCAGATTTGAAGTTGGAAACGCAAAGTTAAAGTCAGAACAATCCAATAACATCGACATCACTCTGAGCATTAATAACAGAGGTTTCTTTGCTTCAGCCACTCTATTTAGAAATGATGTAGATAACTATATTTATCTAAAAGATGAAACCGAAGAAGAGCATGAAGATCATGAAGACGAGTATGAGGAACATGCAGGCTTAATTCTATCAAACTACCTTCAGCAAGATGCTGAATTAGATGGTTATGAAATTGAATTTGGTAACTCTATGGATATAGGCTCGGGCAAACTCATGCTGTCCTTTGGAAGGGATAAAACTTCTGGAGAATTCTCCGGTGGCGGCAGTATTCCAAGATTAAATCCAGCACGAAATATTTTTAAATTTAAATATTCTCAAGACGACATGAGTCTAGGATTAAGCTTTAAAAGTGTTGATAAGCAAAATGATATTGGAGTGAATGAGACTGTTACAGACGCTTATCAAATGTTAAATGCAAAATTAACTAGGACTCTGGATCTAGGAAATCAGGGAGAGCTAACACTTTCATTGTTCGGCAATAATATGCTTGATGAGGTCGCAAGAAATCATGCGTCTTTTGTTAAAAATGAGGTTCCTTTACCTGGAAGAAATTATGGCCTGAGATTTAATCTTAGGTTTTGAGAGCTTTATGAGCATTGCCCATGCCACTGAAAACCTTACTCAAGAGGTTTTCAGTGCTATTTAAATTCCTCAAATTTCTATAAACTGCTATAAATTATTTAAATTCTATATTTATGATTCATAAGTCTTTTGCAGTGTTCTTCGCATGTTTATTAGCAACCAATTTTTTGCTGGCTCAAGAAACAGAAGAAGTTATTTCAGTTGGCTCTTATATAGAATCAAGAGAGGCCAACGCCTCTCCGGTTGACGTTATTTCCAATGAAGAATTTAAGCAGCTCAGAGTTTCGACTGTTGCTGAAATTAGCAAGTACTTAAGCGTTGCTTCTGGATCACACTTTCAAACAAATGCTTTGGATGGGGTAGACCAAGGAATGGCTGCCATCACTCTCAGGGGCCTAGATCATGCTTCTACACTTGTTCTGATTAATACCAAGAGACAAACTCATGCTGGAACTCCTTCCCATGAAGGGGAGGGCTATATTGATGTGAACATTATTCCTGAGATTGCCCTGGAAAGAATTGAGATTTTAAAAGATGGGGCGACTTCATTGTATGGCTCTGATGCTGTGGCAGGAGTTATAAATTTTCATACCTATCACTCTTATGACGGCTTAAAAGTTTCTCTGGCTAGCCAAAAAACTACCAACTACAATCAACAAGATAGTTCCCTAGGGTTTATGTATGGGGCAGAAGCTTTTGGCGGTAATTTTGTTGCCGCAGCAAGCTTGCTTAATCGCTCACCTCTAAATGCTAGTGAGATTCCCAGGCTCTCTGAGCTTGGCTTAAGCTCCTTAGGCAACACGTTTAAAGTTACAGCACCAGATGTTATTACTTCAGGTCCTTATAGCGGAAATTATGATACTGGAGCTTGGGCTAAGGATCCGAGCTGCCTAGATAATGGCGGCGTTATTGAAGGACCCTTTTGCAAAATTCTTTATGGCGAAAGATTTAATTTAGTTAACGATGAAGATCACCTCAAAGGCTATGTCAATTTTGAGCGTGACTTTAAAACACTCAATTACTCCATGACACTTTTAACCTCTGTTATTGATGTCAACGATAATCCTCAGTCTCCTTCTTACCCTGCGCTGGCATATCTTTCCAAGGAAGTGCTGCCTGGCCAAGGAGGAAGCCCATTTAATGTTCCTGTTATTTGGTATGGCAGACCATTAGGCTCAGCTTTTCCATCACCCAATTCACCTAAGAGCATTTCACAATATCACTTTAACAATAGTTTGGAGTTTGATATTAA
>DKMG01000012.1:3305-5569 GCA_002469975.1 Proteobacteria bacterium UBA7420 | reverse complement strand
CCTATGAAGTGCATAGTTTGCAGCCATCACTCAACCAAACCCATACAAACTCTAGACAGTAGAATCTACTGGCATTGCCAGGCATGCTCTGCTTCATTTTTGGACCCCAGTTTTTATATTGCGCCAGACAATGAAAAAGAGCGCTACCTTGAACATAACAATAACATTCATGATGAGGCATATCGCACATTCTTAACTAGGCTGGCCAATCCTTTAAAAGAGAAGCTATCTCTTGGCGACACAGGCCTTGATTTTGGGTGTGGGCACGGCCCAGCATTAGCAGATATGCTTACATGCGATGGTTTTGAAGTAGACCTCTATGATCCATTTTTCTTTCCCGACCAAAAAATATTTTCTAAAAAATATAATTTTATTACCTGCACAGAAACTGCAGAGCATTTTCATTGCCCCCAGAAAGAATTTAGTACCTTTGATGATTTATTAAAACCAGGAGGATGGCTTGGAATCATGACCAGTTTCCTCCCTCTTGATCAAAATTTTGAGGGTTGGTACTACAGGAGAGATCCAACGCATGTAACTTTTTATTCTGAAAAAACCTTTTCAGTAATAGCTGAGCAAAGAAATTGGCAGTATGAGATTCCTTCAAAGGACATAGTTTTATTACGAAAACCTCATGAATAAAGCCCCTATTTCTCTTATACAAAGGTTAAAGTTTATTGGCCCAAGCGTTGTTGTGACTGGCAGTGTTGTTGGCAGTGGAGCAATAGCCCTGGCTCCATTATTGGGTGCTGCTACGGGTTTTACTTTGTTGTGGTGGCTCTTGCTTAGTCTTTGGAGCAAGCCATTAATTCAAGCTGAAATTACTAGATATGTTATTGCGACTAATCAAACATTTTTAGAAGCCTTCTCTAAAATGCCTGGGGCCAAGACAAATTTTCGTGGAAAACAGACCTCTTGGCTTGTCTGGTTTATGTTTATTGGAGTCATTCCATCGATTGCTGGTATGGGCGGGCTTGCTGGGGCTGTTGCAGAAGCAGGGCACCTCATGATTCCATTGTTAAGCGTTGAGATATGGGTTGTAACTGCCTGTTTTATGGTTTGGTTTATTTTATATCTTGGCTCCTATCAATCCCTAGAAAAAATCTTATTGGCAATGGTATTTTTTTTCTCAGTGGTGACATTGATTATTGCTATATCCATGCAATCTACTGCCTATGCTATTTCTAGCGAGCAAATAATCATAGGCTTATCATTCACTTTCCCGTTTGAGCATGCAGCATTGGCCTTGGCAGTCTTTGGTTTTACAGGCATTAGCTATGGGGAAATTATGGCATATACCTATTGGTGCCTTGAGAAAGGATATGCAAAGCATGGCAATGAGATCGGTGAACAAAAGGCTTGGATCAAAGTGATGCAAGCAGATGTATGGGCGACTGTGTTTTTTGTAACCCTAGGCACTTTGCCATTCTTCCTTCTAGGCGCTGCAGTGCTTAATACTTTGGGGCTGTATCCACCTCCCGGTGGAGACATCATTCAAACATTATTAAACATCTTTACAACAATCTTGGGCAGTTGGGCTAAATGGTTTTTTATCCCGCTCGCTTTCTTTGTTCTTTTCTCCACTATGCTGTCTGGAACTGCAGCATTTACTAGGACCATCTCTGATTACTTCATTTCCATGGGACTGGTGATGGAAAAAAGAAAAACAAGAAATAATTTAATTCAAGTCATAGGTTTTATTATTCCGCTTTTTTCCTGCATTGCATACTTCTTATTACCCAACCCCATTACCCTATTACTCATTGCTGGCATCTGGGCAGCAATAGGATTGCCCGTCATAAATATTGGCGCCATATATCTAACGAATAAACTTGAACAAGCATTACAGCCAAAGCCCATAACCAAGATCGCTTTATGGCTAACGTTAATTCTGCAATTGGGGATGGCCGCATTAATAATTTATACCCAGGTAAAAGGGTCATAAAAAACAATAAAGATCCCTTTTAGAATAGAATGCATTATTTACAATCGTAATTGCCATGAGCCAAACAACTAAGAGTCGACAATTTTATATTCATCCTGAAGGCTGGAAATTTGCATCAATTTTTTTAGTTATCTCAACCAGCCTTTATTTTTTTTGGCTCCCATTATCTTTGGTTGGCTTCTCACTAACATTTTTTGTGATTTGGTTTTTTAGAAACCCAGAACGTTTGGCGCCAAATGACGCAAGTAAAATTGTTAGCTCAGCAGATGGTAAAGTCTGCCTTATTGATGAGGCGATACCACCCTTAGAACTTTCAATG
>DKMG01000012.1:0-3122 GCA_002469975.1 Proteobacteria bacterium UBA7420 | reverse complement strand
CTTGTTCTCAAAACAGATGATGGTACAAAAATTATTGTGGTACAAATAGCAGGCTTAATTGCTAGAAGAATTTTAGGATTTGTGAAGACAAACCAGCGACTGGACCAAGGAGAGCGCTTTGGTTTAATTCGCTTTGGATCACGCGTGGATATTTACATGCCTCTTGATGCCAATCCAGAATGCAAGATAGGCGACATAGTCACAGCAGGTGAAACAGTCCTAGCATCACTGCCTTTGATGAGAGGCGCAGGTGAATAAATTAGATTTAAGGGTACTCATTCCAAATTTGGTCACCCTCACAGGCCTATGTTTTGGCTTAAGCTCAATTAGGTTTGCATTAGAGCTTAATTACAATTTAGCAGTGATCTGTATTTTATTGGCTGGGATCTGTGATGTGCTTGATGGCATGCTTGCCCGACAATTAAAAAGCGAATCTGAGCTTGGAGCACAATTAGACTCTTTATCAGATTTCTTGAGCTTTGGGATCGCTCCGGGGTTATTGCTTTATATGACAATTTTCAATCAGGACAGCAGCCTTGGTGCCTTTGCTGCGCTAGCCTTTATAGTATTTTCATGCCTTCGGCTCGCACTCTTTAATGTGAGACAAGAAGAGGCAAAGACCGTAGACGATAAGCCTTATTTTTTCACAGGCATTCCAACTCCAATGGGCGCCTTATTAATTTTATTACCCCTAACTCACACATTCTTAGGTTATGACTGGGCCTATACTAATTTAAATTTTGTTGCAGGCTACACCATCTTGATTAGTGGTCTGCTGGTTAGTCAAATACCAACCTTTTCATTTAAAAGAGGGCGCCCGCAAGTGAAGTCTAGAATCTCATTCTTGATATTATTTTCAGCTATTGTCTTGGCTTTAATTAATTTTCTTTGGATCACCCTTAATCTAATAGGCGCTGCTTACATCCTGAGCGTTCCATTCTCAATGTGGGCTCGACGAGGCACAGAGAGACAGGAGCTACCCTAGACTAGAGTGCAGAAGAACAGAATATTTTTTTGAGCTCTGAGTTTTTATTTGCTTGATAAAGGGTCTATGATTAATTTACTGATGAGTTTATTTGGGGGGATAAATTTTCATGAATAGTCTGCTCAGAATCATTGCATATATTTGTATTGGCACAACACCAATCCAAGTTTGCTTGGTATTTTGGGGGTTGTGGATCGTAAACACTACTGACTTTGATCTCTTGTCACTGTCTCACATAGAGTTTTTTAGAAATTACCTCACCATCTTTCTTCCCATTGTTGACTGGCTTTATGCCTGGTTATGGAATCCTTATCTCGATTTTATTTTTTCGTTGCCGATTGTGATAGCTCAAACTTTTAAAGCTATTATCAGCACGTGGTTAGGTTTTTGGATATTAAAAAAAATAAGGTAAGCAATGGATTTTAGAGAAAACACCAAGTTAAAAGTTAGAATATGGTTAAATACTTTAGAGGGCCACTAGAGGAATATTATGTCTACACAAATAGCAACTTTAAGCCAAAAGAATAACATTTCAACTATCAAGCTTGATGATGGCAAGGCGAATGCATTCTCTTATGAGATGCTCGCCAAGTTTAATGAATTATTGGCGGAGGTTCCTAGAGATTCAGGCTGTCTGGTTATCACAGGAAGAAAAGGACTATTTTCCGGTGGCTTTGATTTAAAGACATTGGCCACAGGCGACATGGACAAGATCCACAAGATGGTAACCCTTGGCTACAAAACACTCTTAGATCTTTATGCCTTTGATAGACCAATTATTGCAGCAGTTTCTGGTCACTCCATTGCCCTTGGCTTATTTGTGACTTGCTGTGCTGATTATCGGATTGCCATAGATGGACAATACATTTGCCAGGCAAACGAAGTCAGAAACAATATGGATATACCCACTCAAATTATGGAAATATTAATAGCTAGAGTGAATAAGAACTATTTTTATCCTGCTGTTTATCATTCTGATGCTTACTCTATGAAAGACTCAATTGCGGTGGGCTATATTGACGAGGTTGTATCAGAGGATTTATTTATGGACAGAGTAATGGCGAAAGCTCAGGAACTGTCCTCTCTTCCTCATCCCTTTTACGTCAACACAAAGAAATTTGCTCAAGGCGAGGTTATACAAAAAATTGCAGACGCAATTGAGAAATACGAAAAAATAACGGCAAGTTAAAATTCCTTTAAACTAACTTTAATGAAACAAAATAAAACATTTATTCCAGATCACTTGATTGCAAATAGACCAAAGATTTTAAAGCTGATTGGTAAATTAGCCATGAAGGTTACGGGCTGGAAAACAGTTGGTCATTTCCCGAAAGATGAGAGAGTGTTATTGGTGGCTGGGCCTCACACCTCAAATTGGGATTTTGTTCTTGCGATGTCCTTGATCCTTAGCCTTGATGTTAACTTCCACTGGATCGGCAAACACTCTGTTTTTAAAAAGGGCTTTAGAAGATTGCTAAGAAAAATGGGAGGCATTCCTGTTAACAGAGCAAACCCTGCAGCTCTTAAACAGGAAATTCAAAATGTAACTGAGAAATATAAAGGCTTTCTAATTGTTATCGCCCCCGAAGGGACCAGGCAGAAAGTTAAAAGGCTCAAGTCGGGGTTCCTAAGAATTGCGCATGAGACTAATAGCCAAATTATGATGGCAGGAATTGATTTCTCAAACAAAACTATTGAGCTTGGCGATTTTTTCAGCCCAACTGGTAATGTAGAGCAGGATTTAGAAAGCATCAGGGAGTATTTTTCAAACTTTTCAGGCAAAAGACCTGAGTTTTTTTAAAGAAAGCAAAGCCTGGGGGCCAAGGGATGTTTAAAAAATTATTACTTTCATTGGTTTTGATTATTGGCGCGCTGCTTTCAATAGCCTTTATCAGAACTCTCATGCACTCTGCTCCAGAGTCACCAGTCAATGTGGGTGTAACAGCTGACATTGATGGAGAAGCTGCAATCAATAATCTAGCTGCATCTATTAGATTTAAGACCATTTCTCATCAAGATAAAGAGAAATTTTCACCCCAAGAATTTGAAGGTTTTATTAAATGGGCCGCTGATACTTATCCTGAATTTCATTCAGCAATGCAGCTCGAGATGCTTGAGTACACTTTGCTTTTTAAAT
>DKMG01000074.1 GCA_002469975.1 Proteobacteria bacterium UBA7420 | reverse complement strand
TACCACTTGCAGTTGTGGAAATGTCCTGCCCGTCATGAGCACTTTAAAAGATAATTTGTCATTGGATGTTTGTGCAAAATGTCACCCATTCTATACTGGTAAGCAAAAAATGCTTGATTCTGGTGGAAGAGTTAAGAAATTCCAAGACCGTTTCGGTGCGGCTGGCGCTGCTAAACCAGCAGCCAAAAAAGAGACTCCTAAAATCGAGGAAGAGGTGGCTGAAGAAGTGCTAGAAGTTGTCACAGAAGCTATTGAGGAAACTCCGGCTGATGAGGTGATGGAAGAGGTTCCAACAGAAGAAGCGTCTGAAGATTTAGAGTCATCTGAAGAAGAGGCTAACCCAGAAGAAACCAAAGACTAAACTTTTACTTTTAAAGCTTACTCAATTCCAGAGCTACCAAAGCCCTTCGCCCCTCTAGAACTTTCTGAAAAATCCTGAACTACTCTTAGCTTTGCTTGCTTGACAGGTACAAGAATCATTTGAGCAATTCTATCCCCAGAACTCACCAAAAAGTTATCAGCTGATCTGTTCCACAGAGGTACTTTGAGCTCCCCTTGGTAGTCAGAATCAATTAGTCCAACTAAATTTCCCATAACTATCCCATGTTTAGAGCCTAGGCCTGATCTGGGAATAACCAAAGCAGAGAGTTCTGGATCTTCAATATATATAGAAAATCCTAATGGAATTAACTGGCACTCTTGTGGTTTCAAAATAAAGCTTTCCTCAACACAGGCCCTTAAATCCAATCCTGCTGAGCCTTCAGTAGAATATTCTGGTAAAGGGATTGATCTACCAATTAAGGGATTAAGAATTTTTACCTTTAAGTCAATCATTAGTAAGATCTCTTGGAGTTAAAAAGAATTCAAAGTCCAGTATATTAGCATCCAGGTCTTTCCAGCTATCAAAATTTGAGAATTTTACAAAACCGCAAGTTGGAAATTTTTTAATAGATGTTTTTGTTAAATATTCTATGAAGAGATGTAATCCTGGATTATGCCCTATTACCAAGATATTCTTTTTTAAGTTATCTTGATCTTTGATCAACTCCAAGAGAGTGGGCGCCTCTGCGTGATAAATTACTTCTTGAATTTTTTTGGGGAGATACTCTTTTTCTGTAATTATTAAATCTAATGTTGCCTGGGTTCTTTCGCTTGGACTTAAAAGGATCAAATCAAAAATTATCTGATGTTGAGAAATATATTTTGATAATAAGAGTGCGTTTGAAATGCCTCTTTTAGATAGTGGGCGATGAAAATCAGCCATGCTGGGATCGCTCCAGCTCGACTTAGCATGGCGAAGTAAAAATAAATTCTTCATTCTTGGTAATTCTATCTTGCTAAGAGACTATATGTCCTATAAAATCGCGTTTCTATGAGTAAAGTATGCCAAGTAACAGGGAAGATGCCACAAAGTGGTAACAACGTTTCCCATGCGAATAACAGAGTTAAAAGGAAGTTCTTTCCTAACCTGCACACTCACAGATTCTGGGTAGAAACTGAAAATAGATTTGTTTCCCTTAAATTATCAACCAAAGGCATGCGTATTATTGATAAGAAAGGAATCGACGAGGTTCTGAAAGAAATTAGATCTCGCGGCGAAAAAGTCTAACTAGTACACCACGGCTTCTGAAAATTCCCTTGGCCCGCCAAGAATATCTCTATCACTTTTTGGGCTATTTGCATCTACATCTTTGACCCCATATCCCTCTCCGCTTTCGGCAATAATAAGAGTTTTTCCTGATAATTTTATTAACCCTGGATCCTTGTATATCTTATTAATAACCATGCCCGCATATACTTGACTGGCTGCTCCTTTTAAAAATTCTGCATATTGTTCTGCATTTTGCTCGCTAACCTTTTGAGTTTTTTCGTCTTTTACAATTCCTGACCACAGGGACAAAGAGCAAATATCAAAAGGCTTAAGGTCATAAGCCATATCAAATGCCATTTTATCAATTGCTGCCTTTTGCGCCCCATAAATTGGTCCATGCATATAACACATAGCGCCATGCGAAGAAATTTGTATGATCAACCTACCTTTGCTTGCAATCATTAGTGGGGTTAAAGCATGGGAAAGAAAATAATTAGATTTTAAACCTACGTCCATAACAGACCATAAATCTAAAGACTTTTCCCAGTAAGGCTTGGGTGTAACTAAGTCATCATGAATTTGGCAAGCCGCATGAACTAATAAATCAAGCCGGCCAAATTCTTTTTTAATAAAGGTAGCTAAGCTCAGTATTTCTTCAGGACTATTAAAATCTATTGGATAAGCTACTCCCAGCGCACCTTTTTGATTGATATTGTTAACTGTCTCTTCAAGACTACTTCTAATATCAAAACCAAATTGATGAACTTTAGTGCCCTCCTTAAGGCTTCTTGCAGCGCAAATAATAATATCCTCAGGTTCAGCCAAGCCTTCAGCTATGCCCTTGCCAACACCCCTGCTAGCTCCCGTCACCAAAATTACTCTTTTATTTTCTTTTGTCATAATATTCTCCTGTTAAAATTGTAATTCATGATCTACCTCGCCTCCAAATCACCCAGACGAACTCAACTTCTAGATCAAATCGGGGTTCAGCATAGTGTGATTGAAATTGCAGTAGACGAAACTCTGAATCCAAGAGTCACCGCTAAAGAAAATGTAGTAGCACTCTCTACAAAAAAGTGTCAAGAAGGAGTCAGATACACCCTTTCTAGAAATATGGTCTCTTTTCCAGTTTTAGCAGCAGACACAATGGTTGTCTTGGGAGAAGAAATTTTTGGGAAGCCCACCTCAACCGAAGATGCTATCGGAATGTTGCTTAAACTATCAGGCAAAGTGCATTCTGTTATAACTGGGGTAACTGTTGGCATAATCTCTAGCGACAAGGCTAACTTTCACTCTATTGCAGTAGAATCGCTGGTTGAATTCTCAAAACTCAGCAGGCTTGATTGCAAAAGATACTGCTCTACCAATGAGCCTTTTGATAAAGCTGGGGCCTATGGCATTCAAGGGTATGGCTCGGTATTTGTAAAAAGAATAGAGGGAAGTTATTCAAACATAGTTGGGCTTCCTATGCATGAGGTAGCTATGTTATTTAAAAAATTGAATATTCCTTTTTGGTTAAATTAAATTTTATAGATGCCGGAAGCGTAAAAAATAAACTGCTTTTTTAGATAGGTGAAATTGTCTATTTTGTTTAACCCCAAGTTCCTTAAAACTCTAAAGTAGGGGTTGTCCTGTTGAAAGATTTTGAATATGAGGTCCACCCCATTAAGCATGGTGGCATTGATTGCTTTTCTTCGAAGCTCGTATTTTTTTAAGAATGAGATGTGACCAATATTTTGACCAGTATTGAACCCCTTCTCAATCTCTTCTGCAAGAATGCTAGCATCTGCTAATCCCAAATTGATGCCTTGACCTGCCAAGGGATGAATAGAATGAGCTGAATCAGCAATCACGCAAATGCCTGTATCACAATACTCATCAAGATGATGAGCAAATAGAGGGAAAGATAGGATGTCACTTATAGGTTTTATTTTGCATGCTAATTTTTTTTCAAACTTAGCAAGATCAGCTAATACATCATCCTGAGATTCTCCAGCCCCCATCACCCCTGGAACAGACCAAACCACTGAAAAGATATGATCTGAATCCCCGCTTTTATAAGGCATTAAAGCAAATATTTCTTGCTCATGGAAAACTTGAATAGCTTGATCAGGTGTGAATTTATGAATTTGGACAAGAAAGGTTCTGGCAATCTGGTTATAATTTTTTTGAGTTTTTTGAGGAGCTATTAAATCAGCAAGCTTGGAGTTTCGTCCCTCAGCGACTACCAACAATGATGCTTCAAGCTCTGAGCCATCACTAAGCACTCCAGTAATACCAGATTGGTGTGCATGAAAAGATGTAATTTCTTTACTGTGGATCATCGAGCTTGATACTTTTTGCAACAATGAATTTCTGAGCTTAGAAAAATTTAGCACTGCTGCCAAATAATCTAGCTTGGCTTCTTGTGCAGTAAAAGACAGGCTACCTGTTCCCAGACCATCAAGTACTTTCATCTCCTGGATCGCTGATGAGGCTGTTTCAACTCCTAAAGCTTGTAATCTATCATGTGTGGTTGAGTTTAAAGTTAAAGATCGAATGTCGTCAAACTTCGAAGGCTCAGGCAGATCTCTCTCAATGATCTTAAATGGAATATTGCGAGCAGCCAATTCTAAACCCAGAAAAGTTCCTACAATGCCGCCGCCTGATATCAACACAGATTGTTTCATGAGAGTTTTAAGCCATTAATGCTTCTATTTCTCTTGGATCGGAAGGCACAAACTCTGTAAGATTTTCATTACCTTCTGCGGTAACTAAAATATCATCTTCGATCCTAATCCCAATACCCTTCCATTGATCCTCTACCTTAGCAGAAGCTGGGATATAAATGCCTGGCTCAACAGTAGTGACCATGCCTGGTTTAAACTGCATAAACTCATTATTTTCCATGTAATCACCAGCGTCATGAACATCCAGGCCTAACCAATGACCAATTTTGTGCATATAAAAATCTTTAAAGGCGCCAGCAGCATGGAGATCCTCCAGGGATCCAGACAATATACCTAAATCAATTAAGCCTTGAGTAATCACTTTTTCAGAAATGCCTTGAGCATCCATAACATTATTATTAACTGAAACTGCCTCTATTGCTTTCACTTGTGCTTCTAGCACGATCTCATAAATAGCAAGTTGGGGTTTGGTAAACTTTCCACTAACAGGGAAGGTTCTAGTAATATCGGATGCATAAAAATTATACTCACAACCTGCATCAACAAGCAGTAAATCTCCATCATTGAGCTGTTTACAATTTTCAACATAATGCAGAATGCAGGCATTTTCTCCGCCGGCAACGATGGGCGTATACGCAGAAAACCTACCGCCTCTTTTAGCGAATTCATATAAATAAAAGGCTTCCATTTCTTGCTCAGTCATCCCCGATTTGACAAACCTCATTGCCTCTACGTGAGCTTCGGCAGAGATCTGACAAGCTTTTTTCATTTGCTCAATTTCATAGGCACTTTTAAGCAATCGCTGGTTACCAATTTTAGAAGCCGCATCCGCAATATCAATGGCGGGACTATGCCTATCTTTTGACTTTGCTGCTTTGATCCACTCCACCATGCTGTTATCAAGCGCAGAGTTCTTTCCAAAGGGATAGAAAACCTTGTGAGAGCCAGATAATAATTCAGGCAAGATCTCATTAATCTCAGTATTGTTAAAGGCTTGGTCAAATCCATGATCTTTTTCAGCGCCCTCTGGGCCCGCTCTATAACCATCCCAAATTTCTTTTACTTTATCTTTCTTGGGAACAAAAACGGTAGATTGAACCTCTTGAGATTCATTGATGTAAAGCACCAGAGTGGATTCAGGCTCATTAAAACCTGTGAGGTACCAAAAGCTACTATCTTGTCTAAAAGCGTGCGAAGAGTCTGCATTCCGAAGCTGGATTGAAGCTCCAGAAATTACGACAGCTGAGTTTGGGGGGAAAATGCTACCTAGTTTTTTCCGTCGATCAATAAATTCATTTTTCATGCTTTTATTCTACTCTTTTCTTTTTCAAACTTCCCTAATTCTAAACGAAGACTTAAACTAAATATAAATCTATGAACGATGAGCAAAATAATACGATTGAGCATTTACTGCAAACAGTTGAACGGCTGCTAAAACGCTTTGATGAGCAAAAAGGAATAGTGCACTCATATGTGGCAAAAGAAAGAGAGTGGAAGAAACATAAATTAATGCAGATGAATGAAATCACAGAGCTTGAAAAAAAATTAAAAAAGATGGCTAAGGCGCAGAGTGATAATGAGTAACAAAGAAATACTCGAATTAAAGATTATGGGTAAAAATATATCTATTGCTTGTCCGCCACAAGATAAAGCAGGGTTAATTGAGGCTGCTAAGCTATTAAATAACCAAATAGAATCTATTCCAGATAAATCTAATGCTTTAATTTTAGCGAGCTTAGACTTAGCTTTTCAAAATCAGATACCTCAAGAAACTGAAAATGCTCATGCTGTTTCAAAAGAAACAGAAAAAAATATTCAAAATTTAATCTCTAAAATTGAGCGCTCGCTTAATTAGCTATTTTTTATATAGTCATACGTCACCCTCAAAAGCTTATGGGCTGATTGAAACTCAGTGAGTCAGACAAGTAAAAGAAGCTAGGTAATAGTTTTTTCTTAAAAATATATTCTATAATTAGTCGAACTGGTTCATTTGCCAACTTATCGAGATTCTTTGAACCGATAATAAATTAAAAGGTGAATTTCCACTGCTGCTGTTGTGCATTACCTTTAGGGAAGCCTGATGCAGTATGAGCTTCGCCACCTGACCTCTCGGTTCAGGTAACGATGGGTAGCGGTGAATTGGTTCTTAACTTTGAGATATGTGAAAAAGAAATATAGGGAATCTGCCCTCAAGCAAAGAAAGGCCTTGAGTGGAAAGGATCACGCGGCTTTTTCAATGTCTATTCAACGGTCTTTTCTTCAATCATTCCCTCTCGATAATATAAACAATTTAGGGCTGTATATGCCATCAAACAATGAGGTGAGCCTGAGTTTAGTGCTGAGAGAAGCTGAGCGTCTAAATAATCTAACTCTGCCTATAGTCAAGCCAAAAAATGAACTTCAGCTGGTTAGGCCTCAAAAAGCATGTGTGTACTCAAAAAATCAGTACAATATTTTAGAACCTGCGGAGGGCGACGAAGTGAAATTGTCTGAGCATGAGCTTATTATTGTGCCCTCACTTGCTGTCGATCAGGATGGTTTTAGATTGGGCTATGGTGGAGGCTACTATGATAGGTTTTTTGCAACTCAATCAGGTCTCACACAAAGGCCTTTAATTATTGGTTTCCTGTTTGATTGTCAGAGAGTGAGCAGCGTATTTGGTGAAGAGCATGACATTAAATTTGACTACATTTTTACCGAGCAAGGCAAAGAAAAATTTTAGAGAATATCCAGCTTCTTAACAAAACCAAAGATATCACCAGCAAGAATATCTGGGTTCTCCAGGGCTGCAAAATGGCCTCCTGAGTATTGATTCCACTGAACAATATTATAAATTTTTTCTGCATGAGCTCTGGGCGGTCTTGCGATCTCATGATCAAAAATGGCTCCTGCCATTGGTTGAGCGACTTTATTAAAACTAAAGCCAACTGGGCCATTCTCATAATACAGTCTTGCTGATGATGTAATGGATTCAGTAAACCAATATAGGGAAATGATAGCTAACACTTGATCCAGGGGCACGACTAGTTGATTGGGTTTGGTCGCCGCCCAGCCATGGAATTTTTCAATAATCCAAGCGGCTAGCCCAACAGGAGAGTCATTTAATCCATAGCCCAAGGTTTGAGGTTTGGTGCTTTGAATCGCATAATATCCAAAGCCTGTTTCTTGATATTTCTGAAAGTTCTCCATGCCTTTAACTTCTTCTGGGGTCACTCCTGCCATAGGATCTTCGTCAGCAGGCGGAAAAGCCAGCACTAGATTCAAATGAATGGCCATGCAGTTATCGGGGAATAGTTCAGCAATCCACTTGGTGATGGTGGCCCCCCAATCTCCCCCCTGTGCAATATATTTGCTGTATCCCAGGCTAAGCATCAGTTCATTTTCTAGTTTTGCTACCTCTTTAGAATTCATGCCAAGTTGTTTAGGCTTATCAGAAAATCCATAGCCAGGAATGGCTGGGCATACAACATGAAATTCTATACCTTCGCGGCCTTGTGTTAAAAGCGGAATCATATTTAAAAACTCTTGCACACTTCCAGGCCACCCATGAGTTAATAATAGAGGTATGGCGTTCTTTGAGTTAGCAGTTTTATGCAAGTAGTGCATCTCAAGCCCAGATTGTGTTTTGTACTTAAAACTCCCTGCTTCATTAAGCTTATTTTCATGCTGTCTCCAACTAAAATCATGCCGCCAAGTATTAACTGCATCTTGTAAAAAAGATTTTTTTGTTCCAAGGCGCCATCTATCATCATTAATTTCATCCGGCCATCTTGTCAAATCAATCTTTTGATTTAGGATTTCAATCTCCTCATCTGGTATGAAAATTTCAAATTCTCTAATCATTACTTTAAGAACTCCTCATAGGCTTGATTCTTAGTTTCTTCAATAAAGTTATAATCAAGTGATTTAAGATGTTTATCAAGAGCGGTAACAGACTTTCCTTTGGCCTCAATACCAATTAATACATTTGCAAATGCTGCTCCGAGATTACGGTAATGAAATAAAGAAATATTCCATTTTGATCCAAAGTCTTTCAGGAAACCAGTTAAAGCTCCAGGTTTAACTGGGAATTGGCATCTAAATAGTCTTTCGGAGTCATGCTCAGAGATCACGCTCTTGTGTCCACCCACCATATGCCTCAAATGATCATTGGAGATTTGATTTTGAGTCAGGTCTGTAAATCTAAATTTATTTTTTTTGAGTTTAGTTTTTAATATTTTGAATGTCTCTTCATTATCAGTTTTAATTCCAACTAGCACATTAGCAATGGCATTGTTGGCAAGTCGATAGTTAAACTCTGTAATTTGTGCCCGGCCAAAAACATTGCATAGCCTGAGAAAACTTCCAGGTTTTTCAGGAATCTGAATGCTAATTAATTTTTCTCTTTTTTCACCAACTTCTGACCGCTCAACTATATAGCTGAGCCTTTCAAAATTAACATTTGCGCCACTGCTAATTGCAAGTAATCTTTTATTAGAAATTTTTGAGGCATATTTTTTTAAACCTGCCAAAGCTAGAGCACCTGCTGGCTCAGATAAAACGCGAGTATCCTCAAAAATATCTTTGACTGATGCGCATAACTCATCAATGCTGACTGTAATCACACCATCTACGCATTCTTTGATAACATCAAAATTATTTTTTCCAATTCGCTCAACAGCCACCCCATCTGCAAATAATCCAACCTCACGCAACCGGACACGTTTATTTGCTTTAATTGCTTCAACTAAGCATGCTGAATCTTCAACCTCCACGCCGTAAATCTTTGTCTTAGATTGAGTTTGGGCTGCCCAAGCACTTACACCTGCAAGCAACCCTCCGCCACCAACAGGTACAAAAATTACATCTAAGGACTGATCTGCATCTAGAATTTCTTTCCCAACTGTTCCTTGACCAGCGATAGTCATGGGGTCATCAAATGCCTGAATAAACTCACATTTCCTCTCTTTTGCAATTTGCATTGCTTTTTTTGATGCCTGATCAAAGTTATCACCAAAGAGCTGCACCTTCGCTCCAAGTCTCTTAACAGCACGCACTTTAATTTCTGGTGTTGTTACAGGCATAAAGATGAGGCAGGGAATCTTTAATTTCTTGCAAGCATTAGCAACACCCTGCGCATGATTGCCCGCTGAGGCAGTTAGTACGCCTCTTTTTTTCTGTTGTGCGCTGAGGTGAACAATTTTGTTATAAGCCCCTCTAATCTTAAAAGAGAAAATTGGCTGCATGTCTTCTCTTTTTAAGAAAACATCATTTTCGAGCTTGCTGGATAAATTTGGTGCAAATGTAATAGGCGTATTTGAGGCAACATCGTATACTTTTGAATTAGCAATTAAATCAAGGTACTTCTTTGAAGATTTAAAGGAGCCGGTTTTTTTTATTTTAAGTCTCATTTTAGTAGCATGATAATCTAACTATTATACCCATAATGACTAATTCAAAATTAAATGCTTCAATCGAAGCGTGTGAATATCTAAAAGCTCACATTGAGACAGAATCAATTATCGGGGTGGGCACTGGGTCAACCGTAAATTTCTTCATTGCTGAGTTGGGCAAAATCAAGAATTTATTTAAAGGTGCTGTTTCTAGTTCTGAGGCATCATCTAAATTACTACTGGATGAGGGGATAGAAGTATTTGAGTTAAATGATGTTAATGAAATTATGCTTTATGTTGATGGGGCTGATGAAGTAGATGAGGAAAATTGCCTCATAAAAGGCGGTGGTGGCGCACACACTAGAGAAAAAATTGTTGCTGCCGCCTCTCAAGAATTTATATGCATTGTGGATGAATCAAAGATGGTAAAAACTCTTGGGGCATTTCCATTGCCAGTTGAGGTGCTGATAAGGAGTAGAAGTTATGTTGCAAGAGAGTTGGTGAAACTTGGTGGCACTCCAGTGCTAAGACAGAGTTTTATTACTGATCATGGGAACCAAATACTAGACGTGCATGATTTAGTAATCTCAAACCCAAAAGACCTTGAACAGAAGATAAATTTAATTCCAGGTGTTGTGGATAATGGAATTTTTGCACATCACAAGCCCAGCAAAATTATTATAGGAAAGAACTAAAGGATAGATTGAATTGCAGAAACTAAACTTTCTGATTCAGGCTTGATTTCAGATGGGAAATGGCTCACAACTTCACCATTTCTATCTATTAAATACTTATTAAAATTCCAAGCTGGTGATTGGCCAGTAGCTGCAATAAGTTTTTTATAGAAAGGGTGTGCTTTTTTTCCCTTGACCTTGGCAGTCGCAAACATAGGAAAATCTACTCCATATTCCGTGCTGCAAAATTCAGCAACCTTGGATTCTTCAGAAAATTCTTGCTTAAAAAAGTCTCTAGATGGTATACCTATGACAACAAGACCCTCGTCTTTGTATTTAGAGTAAAGTCTCTGCAAACCTGCATATTGAGGGGTATAACCACATTTGCTTGCGACATTTACAACCAACACAACATTTCCAGTGTATTCACACAGGCTTTGCTCGTTATCTGAGTCTAAAACTCTTAATGAGCTATCAAGAAGATCAGAGCAAGCAAATGAATTTGCCGTGAAAAAGAAAGCTAGTATTAGTAAGGAGTGTTTCATCCTTAGATATTACACCACTGGTGCAATAGCGTATACAGAGGAGAGGAAAACAGAGATTAGGACTACTAGCTCAACTTGATCAATAACTTTTTGTTTCATAATATTTTTTTATAGTTAATAACAATATTGGAGGACCAGAGCCCTCCAATATTCATAATTCTAGAGAAACATCAGCACAACATAGGGGGGAGAAATGCTGATGAGATTTTATTATATATACTTATATTAATATATCAATATAAATGATAAATAAATATTTTATATTTAATAAAATAAATAAAAACAATAGTACTGGTTAGTTAGCGCCCTGCAAAAGGATGATAGGGCCAAGAAATGGTAAAAACTTTATAAAAAACTATATAATCATGAAAAATAATTATTTATAGACAATTCAATATGACTCAACAATTAAAAGGTAAGGTGAACTACACAATTCAAGGCAATATAGCAATACTAGAGGTGGATAACCCCCCTGTAAACCCTTTAAGCAGTGGTGTTAGGGCTGGGTTATCTGAGTGTATAGACAAAGCAAATGCTGATGCTGAAATTAAGGCAATTATTCTCACTGGGGCAGGCCGCTCATTTATAGCTGGCGCAGATATTTCAGAGTTTGGCCAAAAACCTGATGGACCAGATCTTCATACAGCTCTTCGTGAGATAGAATTTAGTAGTAAGCCAGTTGTTGCAGCTATTAATGGTGCGGCGCTAGGTGGTGGTCTTGAAACAGCACTAGTTTGTAATTATAGAATTGCAACCAATAAAGCTATTGTAGGCCTCCCAGAAGTAAATCTCGGGCTATTACCTGGAGCAGGCGGCACACAAAGGCTTCCAAGGCTAATCGGGCCTGCTGCCGCCTTAAAAATGATGCTTACAGGCCCCCCTATGTCAGCAAAAAATGCTCTTGCAAGTGGAGTT
>DKMG01000099.1 GCA_002469975.1 Proteobacteria bacterium UBA7420 | reverse complement strand
TGTATTAGCTTCAAGCATAGCTTTTAACCTATGAACTCCAGTAGTAGTTTCTTCTGAGATGCCATGAATTGTCTCAAGCATTTCTGGGAATTTTGTGTGAACCATGCTTGTTAGATCGCCGCCATCATCCAGAATCATGTTCGCATCCCACGGCTTGCCATCTTCAAGAATGGTTTGCTCAATGCACCATTCAAACTCTTCTTCTGTTTGGCCCTTCCATGCAAAAATAGGAATGCCCGCCGCTGCCATCGCTGCTGCTGCATGCTCTTGGGTTGAGAAAATATTACAACCAGACCAGCGCAATTCCGCGCCAAGATCCTTCAATGTTTCCATTAACACCGCAGTTTGAATAGTCATATGGATACAGCCCATAATTTTTGCCCCTTTTAAGGGTTGAGCATCTCTGTATTTATCTCTTAGCGCCATTAGAGCTGGCATTTCATTTTCCGCAAGCGAAATCTCTCTTCTACCAAAATCTGCCAGAGTAATATCAGCTACCTTATAATCATTTTCCATTTTTATTCTCAAAAGTATTTGGGTGGCATTTTACATAAAAAAAAGGTGCAAATGCATCTTTTTTAAGATATTTTAAGAGCTTACTGGGTTAAATCTGAAGCCTTATCAGTTCTCTCCCAAGTTAAATCAATATCTGATCTTCCAAAGTGACCATATGCAGCCGTTGGAAGATAAATGGGTTTTTTTAGGTCCAGCATATTAATTAGATTTTTTGGCCTAAGATCAAAATGATCTTCAACCAATTGCTCAATTGCTTTTTTAGAAATCTTCTCACTGTTAAATGTATTAACATTAATAGAGGTTGGTTTGGCCACTCCGATTGCGTATGAAACTTGAATCTCACAATAGTCAGCTAAACCGGCAGCTACTATGTTTTTTGCAACATATCTCGCAGCATAAGCAGCAGATCTATCAACTTTAGATGGGTCTTTTCCAGAGAAAGCACCTCCACCATGTCTGGCCATTCCACCGTAGGTGTCAACAATAATTTTTCTTCCAGTCAAACCACAGTCTCCAACTGGCCCTCCAATAACAAATTTACCTGTTGGATTAATGTATATGTTAGTTGAATCAAGTATCCATTCCTCAGGAACAATCGGCTTAATAATTTTTTCCATAATCACAGACTTAATTTCTTCCTGAGATACATCTTCATCATGCTGTGTTGACAGCACAATTGCGGAAAGACCTTCGATAGTTTTGCCATCATCACCGTAAATAACACTAACTTGGCTTTTAGCATCTGGTCTTAGCCAAGAAATTTCTCCACTCTTCATAGTGTCTGCCTGCTTTTTAACTAATTTGTGGGATAAGTCTATTGGAAGAGGCATCAAAGATTCAGTTTCCTTGCAGGCGTATCCGAACATTAAACCTTGATCTCCAGCGCCTTGCTCTAAATCTTCGCCTTCACCCTCGTTGACTCCTTGCGCAATATCAGGCGACTGCTGAAAAACTAGGTTAGTAAACTCACAAGTAGCCCCATTAAAACCATAGGCATCATCGTCATATCCAATTTCATTGATTGTTTTTCTAACAATGGGCTCGAGCTCAGGATTGCCATTAGAGGTAATCTCTCCGGCAATAAATACCATATTATTTTTGATCATGGTCTCGCATGCCACTCTGCTATCCGGGTCTTCTGCAAGGTATGCATCAAGAATAGCATCAGAAATTTGATCAGCCACCTTGTCAGGGTGCCCTCCAGATACCGATTCAGATGTAAATATATAACTCATAATATTCTCCTTTATTTATATAGTTAGTTCAGGTTAAATTTTAGTCTTAATGTTTAATTTCTTTATTATCTTCATTGCTTCAGCTCCAACTCTTGAAATATTTTATTTAACAGAGATGATTGATTCAGGGTATAAAAATGAAAGTTATTTACCCCAATTGCCTGCAGATCATATATTTGTTTAATGCATATATTGATGGCCGCTTGTTCATTTTGCAGAGGGTCATCTGAAAATTGATTAATAATTTCTGAGGGAATCTTTGTGCCGCATCTTTCTGCCATGTTGCATAAACTGTTAATATTATAAATGGGCATAATTCCTGCAGTAAGATCATTTTGAATATTTTTAGCCTTCATAGCATTCACCAGTTTTTGATATTCATCCATGGAAAAACAAAATTGCGAAATAGACTGCTTTGAGCCTGCAAGGGTTTTATCTTTTAAGAGGTTAATATCAAACTCAAAACCCTGAGAATCAGGATGAGGCTCAGGATATGCTGAAACAAAAACCTCCATGTTTTTATTCACTAAGAAATCTACAAATTCAGCTGTATTTTTAAATCCATCTTGATGTGCAACAAAGCTACCCTTAGCAACATCTCCTCTGAGGGCAACAATTTTTTTGATGCCTAAGTCACTAAATTCATCCACAATCAAACTCACCTCTTGCTTACTTTTGCCAACCAGAGTTAAGTGCGCCACTATTTCGACGCCCACGTTCTCTTTAAATGCTTTGATAAGCCCCACACTCTTTTCCTGTGAACTACCAAGCGCCCCATAGGTTATAGAGATAAATCTTGGCCCATGGCTACTCAACAAAGAATATTCTTCGACAACTTTTTGATAGTTCAAATCCTTAGGAGGATAGAATTCATAAGAAATTTTCATTTTAACCTTTCAGAAAGAGGTATCCGACTTAGCAGTTTAAGTATGCAAGCTGGAACAAATCACTTTTTTAACAATGCGAATCTTAACCTTTTGGCTAATTAAACACAATTATCTATATAAAAATTTCTAGAGCCATATTATGATAATTGTTCCCTAAATTACTTTATACAGAATGCATAAAGACCTAGCTAATGCTATAAGATTTCTTTCTATCGATGCAGTTCAAGCAGCTAAATCAGGTCATCCTGGAATGCCAATGGGCATGGCTGACATTGCAGTTGCCCTCTGGAAGTACAATTTAAAACATAACCCCAAAAACCCTACTTGGTTTAACAGAGACAGATTTGTTCTTTCTAATGGACATGGCTCTATGTTGCTATACAGCCTTTTGCATTTAACAGGCTATAACCTTTCCATGAAAGATCTCCAGAATTTTAGGCAGCTTGGCTCTAAGACTCCTGGACATCCCGAGCTGGACTTAGAGATTGGCATTGAAACAACCACAGGACCTCTTGGCCAAGGGCTTGGCAATGCGGTTGGGATGGCGCTTGCAGAGAAAATGCTTGCCGTTAGATTTAATAAATCTGCTCAATTTAGACCAGTTGATCATCATACTTATGCATTTTTGGGAGATGGCTGTTTAATGGAAGGTATTTCCCATGAAGTCTGTTCATTTGCTGGCACACATAGCCTCGGCAAACTGATTTGTTTTTATGACCAAAATGGCATTTCTATTGATGGAGAGATTTCAAATTGGTTTACAGATAATACAGTTCAAAGATTTGAAAGTTATAACTGGCAAGTGATTGAGGTGGACGGTCATAACGTAGAACAGATACTTGAAGCCATTAATGCTGCAAAATCTAACTCAACTCAGCCAACTTTAATATGCTGTAAAACAATTATAGGTTTTGGCTCGCCCAACAAAGGAGGAACTGCAGGTATTCACGGATCACCACTTGGCGATGAAGAAATACAAAGAGCTAGAGATCAGTTAGGCTGGTCCCATGCGCCCTTTGAAATACCAGAGGCCATTAGTGCTGAATGGAATATGTCTAGTGAAGGTGAACAGATCAATGCTCAATGGGATGATTTGATGATTCAATATGCTCAAGCTCATCCAGAGGAGCATAAGGAGCTTGAAAGAATTATTGCTGGTAGCCTGCCAGAGGATTACAGTCAATCCTTTGATGCTTTTGTAGCTAATCTCCAAGTAGACGAAAATAATAAGGATATAGCCACTAGGAAAGCCTCTGAAATTTGCCTAAACTTTTTTTGTCAAAAATTACCAGAGCTCATTGGCGGTTCTGCTGACTTAAAAGGCTCGAATAATACTTTTTCTACGGCGAGCTCGGACTTGCTTCCCACCCATCCTGAAGGCAATCATATTTTCTGGGGTGTCAGAGAGTTTGGAATGACTGCAATGATGAATGGAATGCTTCTTCATGGTGGCTTAAAGCCATATGGGGGAACCTTTTTGGTATTTATGGACTATGCCAGAAATGCTGTTCGACTAGCAGCCTTAATGGGCATACCTAATATTTTTGTATACACTCATGATTCTATTGGCTTGGGTGAAGATGGGCCAACTCACCAACCTATAGAGCACTTAGTGACTTTAAGAGCCACACCCAATTTAAATAACTGGAGACCAGCAGACGTCATGGAGACTGCAATTGCTTGGAATGAG
>DKMG01000027.1 GCA_002469975.1 Proteobacteria bacterium UBA7420 | reverse complement strand
TAAATACTCAGTCCGTAGAGTTTGAATACGGAAACAAGACTGTAAAGATTGAAACTGGAAAAATTGCTAGACAAGCCACCTCCAGTATTATAGTGACCATTGATAACCTTGTTGTTTTAACAACAATGGTTGCAAGAAAAGAGGCTGACCCTAGAAAAGACTTCTTTCCATTAGCAGTTTTCTATCAAGAGAAATTTTATGCAGCGGGTAAGATTCCTGGTGGATATTTTAAAAGGGAAGCGCGACCAACTGAGCAAGAGACATTAACCTCTAGGTTGATTGATAGACCAATAAGGCCATTGTTTCCAGAAGACTTTAAAAACGAAGTACAAATATTTTGTACAGTCCTATCTGCTGACAAGAACATCAATCCAGATATTGCATCATTAATTGGTGCTTCTGCAGCTCTTTCCATCTCAGGAGTTCCTTTTCAGGGTCCTCTTGGAGCAGCAAGAGTTGGTTTTATTGATAGCAATTTTGTTTTAAATCCATCACCTACAGAGCTCGAAAACTCTATGTTAGATATGGTTGTGGCTGGAACAAAGGATGCTGTGCTTATGGTTGAATCAGAAGCCAGTGAGCTTAGTGAAGACATTATGCTTGGCTCAGTGCTTTTTGGTCACCAAGAGATGCAAAAAGTTATCAAGGCTTGTTCAGAGCTTAGAGCTAAAGTTAATCCTACACCTTGGGAATTCTCAGAAGATACGGTTACTGCAGAATTTACTGCAAATATTGCTGAATCTTTTACTGGCGACATTGCCGCAGCTTTCAAAATAGCAGATAAAGCAGATCGCGGTGATGCAATTCATGCTATCAAAGATCAAATTGTAGAAAAATATGCTGCTGATTTAGACGATCTAGAAAAAGGCAAATTGATGAATGCCTTTAAAGCTGTTGAGAAGGATGTTGTTCGCAAGAGCATTCTTTCGAATGAGCCAAGAATTGATGGTAGAGACCGTGATACGGTTAGACCTATTTATGTCGAGACTGATGTGCTTCCAAGCGCACATGGCTCTTCTTTGTTTACTCGAGGAGAAACACAAGCATTGGTTGTTGCAACTCTTGGCTCAACAAGGGATGCTCAGAGAATTGAAAGTCTTAATGGCGAGCAACATAATCAATTTATGCTGCATTACAATTTTCCAGCTTACAGTGTTGGCGAGATTGGCATGCCACTTGGGCCAAAAAGACGTGAAATTGGTCATGGTAATCTAGCAAAGAGAGCAATTAAAGCTGTGCTACCTAATCCAGAAGAATTTGGTTACACCTTGAGAGTTGTTTCTGAAATTACTGAGTCTAATGGCTCTAGTTCAATGGCCTCTGTCTGCGGCACCTCACTTTCACTCATGGATGCTGGTGTTCCAATCACTAATCCTGTTGCAGGAATTGCAATGGGCTTGATCAAGGAAGATGATAATTTTGCAGTGCTAACTGATATCCTGGGTGATGAGGATCACCTTGGCGATATGGACTTTAAAGTTGCAGGCACCAAAGATGGTGTGACTGCTTTGCAAATGGATATTAAGGTTCAAGGCATTACTGCAGATATTATGGAGTCTGCGCTAGAGAAAGCTAAAAATGCAAGATTGCATATCTTGGAAAAAATGAATGCTGTGATCGCAGGACCTAAAGAATTATCTGATAGCACTCCTGCTATGAAGAAAATTACTGTTCATCAAGATAAGATTAAAGAGATTATTGGTAAAGGTGGTGCTGTTATTAAAGGCATGCAAGCAGATACCGGTGCATCTGTTGATGTGAATGATGATGGTGTTGTTACTATCTTTGGCGAAACTCAATCAATTATGCTTGCTGCTTTAGAGATCATAGAGGGCATCATCGAAGATCCCGAGTTAGACAAAATTTATGAAGGCAAGGTAGTCAAAATTGTAGACTTCGGTGCTTTTGTTAATATCCTCCCTGGAAAAGATGGACTTCTTCATGTCTCAGAGATTTCAGCTGAAAGAGTTGAGAATGTCTCAGATGTCCTGACAGAAGGCGATATTATCAAGGTTAAACTGATAGGTTTTGACCGTGGCAAGATGAAGCTTTCCAAAAAAGCTATCGAAGAGTAATCACTTAAATTAATAAGTCTTTGATAGGCTTATCACTATTTTATATAAAGTCAAGCAAAGCAACTTTTTAAGTTGCTTTGAATTTGCTTCATCCATACCGTCTGTGTTCATATAGGTAAGTTAACACCATATAAACCATAGGGGGAAATTATGGATAATGCATGGAGAATGATAAACGACCTAGTTAGTAACTTAACTGGTGTCATTACAGGTATCTTAGGCCTTGGCGTCGTGGGAGCTTTAGCTTTCGGTGATGTGTTTGGTCTAGATGTTATTGGAAACATTACAGCACTGGTTAATGACCTAGCTGGAATGGGCGTTACTGGATTGCTTGTATTAGCAGTTCTATATAGCCTGCTTAATAGATAAGCTTTGCTTAATCTAGTATTAAGAAGGGCTTAGGCCCTTCTTAATATTTTTTAAAATATAAATATGGATTTAAATCTTGCTCTTCAGAATATCAAAGAATTTATCACCAAGATAAATGGTGTATTAATTCCATTAGTCTCAGTTTCACTGCTGCTTGGGATTATCTTTGGCCCTTCAACGCCAGTTGTGGGAGAAGTATACACAAACGTTGCAACTATAATAAAAATGCTTGGAGAGGATGGCTTATTGGCTCTCATCTCAATCATCATTATTCTTGCCTACCTAAAGAAGTAACACTTTTTAGGAACTCTGGTTGGCTCTCAACCAATAAGTTCTCTTATCTTAATCAATGATGGTGGCTATGGGTGGAATTGAACCACCGACCCCAGCGTTATGAGTGCTGTGCTCTAACCATCTGAGCTACATAGCCAAGTTTGGAAATGATAAAGAAGTCCAATTATAAGTCAAACATTAAATTTAAAATGAATGACATCTCCATCCTGCACAATATAGTCCTTACCCTCAAGTCTTAGCTTTCCTTCCTTTTTAGCTCCAGCTTCACCTGCGCAGGCAATAAAATCTAAATAGGATATTATCTCCGCTTTGATAAAACCCCTTTCAAAATCAGTATGAATGACTCCAGCTGCTTGAGGTGCTGAGGCATGTTGATGAATAGTCCAGGCTCTGGATTCTTTGGGTCCAGAGGTGAAATATGTTTCTAGATTTAGCAGCTTATAACCGGCTAAAATAATTTTATTTAGGACTGGCTCATCCATACCCAGAAGTTCTAGATATTCTGTTTGTTCATCATCATCAAGGTTAGCCAGTTCATGCTCTATTTTAACAACAGCAGGAATTATATCTATTGAGTTTGCAACAGCATATTCCTTGATATCATCTAGTTTATTCTTTGAGTTATCATCTGATATATTGGCAATCAACAACATAGGTTTTGTCGAGAGTAAATTTAAACTGTTAATAAACGTAACTTCCTCTTCACTGAATGTATCTAGTTTTGGGAGGACGCCATGATCCATCATCTCTTTTAATGACTGAATGATTATTTGATCTAATTTAGCCTGGGCATCACCGGACCTAATTAATTTCTCTAACTTTAACAACCGTTTATCCAGGACTTCAATATCTGCAAAGATTAATTCTAAATTAATTGTCTCCACGTCACTTAATGGATTTACCTTTCCGTCTACATGCACTACGTTCTCATCCTCGAAGCATCTCACAACATGTAGAAGGGCATTCATCTCCCTGATGTTAGACAAGAATGCATTGCCTAAGCCTTCTCCCTTTGAGGCTCCCTTAACTAACCCTGCAATGTCTACAAAGCTCATCGTAGTTGGTATAACTTTTTCTGAATTTGTTATCGCATTAATTGCTAGCAATCTTTTATCAGGAACATTTACAATGCCAACATTAGGCTCTATGGTGCAAAATGGAAAATTTTCAGCAGGGATGGCGGATTTTGTAATGGCATTGAACAGCGTTGATTTCCCAACATTGGGCAATCCAAGAATACCGCATTTAAAACCCATAATTATCCTGTATGAAGTTGAAGTTGAACTCTTTCGATCTGTTTTTCAGTAAGCATCTCAATAACGCTAAGAAATGCTATATAGCTATCTGCTAATAGTTTCTTTTCTTGCGGTTTAAATTTTCCTAAAACCCAACTGGTTACGTCTTCTTTCTGACCAGGGTGGCCTATCCCTATTCTGATTCTAAGAAAACCACTACCCACAGAGCCTATAATACTTTTGAGCCCATTGTGGCCGCCGTGACCTCCTTCGATCTTTAATTTCAATGTGCCAATAGGCAAATCCAAGTCATCATGCAAGATCACAGTATTCATCAATTCCTGATTTGTATTCTTGATAATTTTATTTATTGATTGCCCAGATTCATTGACATATAAATTTGGATGCCCCCAAAGAATTTTTTCATCTCCTGAAATGGCAACAGATGCATCTAATTTATTTTTTATCTTGAGATCAATATTGTGTTCTTTGCAGTAGCTGATAACCCAGTCTTTGCCAATATTATGTCGAGTTTCAGTGTATTTCTGCCCAGGATTTCCTAAGCCAATAATACTTATATTAGGCACAGAGCTGCTGCAACTTAATTACTCTCTTCTGGGCTATCCGAAGAGCTAGTATCGTTTTTATCTTCTGATCCTTGCTCATCTCCACCGCCTTCACCATCCTCAGGTGTGATCTCAGCTTCCACCTCTTCAGCTCTAGGCGCATTCACTGAAACTACCATTTGATCATGCTCCTCATCCAGGCCTGGAATTTCTGCACCATCTGGAAGGTTCAATTCAGTCAAGCGAACAGATTCATTTAACAGAAGATTCGTAATATCTACCTCAATAGCCTCTGGAATATTTCCTGCTAAGCAGGCTATTTCAATTTCTGACATTGCCTTGGCAATAACACCGCCGTCAGTTTTCACGCCCTCACAATCCTCTTCACCAATAAATCTAAATGGAACCACAACTTTAAGTTTAGTTTTTCCAGATACCCTTAAGAAATCAGCATGTAAAAATTTGCCTTTAACTGGCTCTCTTTGTAGCTCTTTCAACACAACCTTTTCTTCTTGACCTTCTAGCTTAATTATCAATACCTGAGTATAGAAAAGTTCATTTTCTGAAGCCTTTGTTAACTCATTTAATCTCACTTTTATATTTTTAGACTCTTGTTCGCTGCCATAAATAATCGCTGGGACCATCGAGTCTTCTCTTCTAATTTCGCGAGTTTTATTTGTTCCAGTTCTAATTCTTAGATCTGCATTTAATATAATTTCATTTGACATAAGTTGTACCTTTAAACTTTTTACAAGAAAAGAGCGCTAAGCGACTCTTCATTGTTTAATCTTCTAATGCACTCAGCAATTGTTGGGGCAAGAGAAATGACGCGTATTTTACTGCATTTTTCTGCTTCTGTGGACAGTGGAATGGAATTGGTTACAACTAATTCATCAATGGCTGAATTGGTAATTCTTTCAATTGCAGGCCCAGATAGAACAGGATGAGTAATATAAGCCTTTACCTTAGCGGCTCCAGCATCTTTTAGGGCTTGGGCAGCATTGCAAAGCGTTCCAGCTGTATCAATTATATCATCTGGCACAATGCAGCATTTACCCGCAACATCACCAATGATATTCATCACTTCAGACTCGTTTGTGGTAGCTCTTCTTTTATCAATAATGGCTAGATCAGATTCATCTAAGAACTTAGCCAAGGCTCTGGCTCTTACGACGCCGCCAACATCAGGAGAAACAACTAATATTTGCTCACCAGTTGTAGAGCGTGATTTAATATCATCATGCATAATTTTTGTTGCATAAACATTATCAGCTGGCATATCAAAAAACCCTTGTATAGATTCTGAGTGAAGATCCACCGTCAGAACCCTATCAACTCCAACGGTATTCATCATGTCTGCAATGACTTTGGCGCTAATAGGCACCCTAGCAGATCTCACCCTTCTGTCTTGACGAGCGTAACCATAGTAAGGAAGGATTGCTGTAATTTTAGCGGCAGAAGATCTTTTGAGGGCATCTGTGATTAGCATTAGCTCCATCAAATTAGCATTGGAAGGCGCACATGTCGATTGAATCACGTAGGCTTCATGTCCTCTAACATTTTCAAGTATCTCAACTTTAATTTCGCCATCAGAAAATTTACCTAATTCAATGCTGCCTAGCTTTAGACCAAGGATGCTAACCACTTCAGCTGCGAGTTGCTTTGAGGCGGAGCCTGCAAATATTCCAAGAGTGGGCTTATTTATCATGATTGCTAAAATTGGCTGGGGTGGCTGGATTCGAACCAGCGCATGACGGGATCAAAACCCGTTGCCTTACCGCTTGGCTACACCCCATTATGTTATGTATTCTAATAATGGTGAACATTGTAATGGTTCACAAAAAAAGTGTCTCCATTTAGTTGGAATTTTTTTTAAAGTTTTTTTAATCTCGCCATGATCTTTGTACAGGCAAAACATTGTAGAGCCAGTTCCTGAGAGCTTAATCTCTTGCAAATGACTCAATTCCTCATATATTTTTTGGAGATCTTTGTTCCGAGCAAGAAACAGGGGCAGAAAAGAGTTACTACATTCCATACAATTCTCCGATATATCTGAATCATTTGATTCGTCCCAAGCAGCGAACATCTCTCTAGTAGATGAATGTATGTCAGGAGAAATAATTAAAAATTTTGAATCAACGCAGTCAGTCTCTTGCAGCACCTCCCCAATACCGCTTGCCATTGCATTTTTTCCAAATATAAAAAAAGGCACATCTGCTCCAAGTTTCACTCCAATATTCATCAGTTCAGTAACAGATAAGCCCAAATCATACAGAGTGTTAATGCCAATCAATGCAGCAGCTGCGTTTGAGCTTCCGCCTCCAAGACCACCCCCAATTGGAATATTTTTCGTGATATGGATTTTGCAATGAATGTCTAGCTGAGTATATTTGCGAAGAGAGCTGATAGCCTGATAAACAATATTATCTTTATTTTCAATATTGAGGGGAGAGTCAGTGCTAATCCAGCTATTAGAAGCATTGCTTTTTTGAATAGTCATCTCGTCAAATAAATTAATAAGTTGGAAGTGACTATGGATTTCATGCATGCCATCAAGCCGCTTACTCAGAACTTGAAGCATCAAATTCAATTTAGCGGGACAGACTAGCGTTATACCCTGATTCATCTGTTTAAAAACCCATAAACTGTCCATGCGCTAGAGGTAAGTTTCAGAGAAATTTTTTCTTGCGAACCTAGGCACGAAACCTTAAGTATTTCATTACCCCAGCTTTGTTCCTGATCTAATATTTTAAAGCATCGATAAAAAACCTTGATGATTTCCTCTGCTTCCATATCACTAGCAAACTTGCTCAAACCATTGAAGCTGCTATGAGAGCGGAAGTGAGTTATTTGATTATTTTTTTGATCAATTTCAGCTCTAAATACATTGCCATAAAAGGGTTTTTTAATCTGTATAATGTCCCTATCAAGTTTGCGATGGAGTGAAAGGTTGAGCGCAATAGCCTCATCTCCGTTACTAGCGAACAGCTTGCCAATCAAACTGCTATCAGCTTGATGTTTCGGGATTGAGGAGCAAGAGCAAACTAACACGGCAATACAAAGATTTTTTGTTATGGAATTACAGCTATTTGGCATAAATCATAAAACTACAAAGCTTTCAGAAAGAGAGCTTTTCATTATAAATGACTCTAACCAGGAAGAGTTTAAAAACTTTATAGCGACCACTTTTAATGATCGCATAGAGTCCTTCTTTGCATTATCCACCTGCAATAGAACAGAGATCTATTTTTACGCAAAAGAGTTAATGGCTGAAATGGTTATGCAGAAAACAACAGAATTCCTTGGCTGCAGCAAATCAATTATTGATGATTCATACACCTTGAGTGGAAATGAGGCTTTAGAGCACATGTGTTGTGTTGCAAGCGGGCTTGATTCTCAGGTTCTGGGTGAGCAAGAAATTTTTGGCCAGTTTAAAAAAGCCGTGCAATCCTTTGTGGATCTCAAAACAATTCATGGTAACTTTCAGCAAATTATTGATGAAGTGATTTCTATTGCTAAGGCAGCTAGAACAGAAACCAGCATAGGCGTGAACCCCTTGTCAGTTTCTGGATTGGCATTAAAGATCGTGAAGGAAATTTTTGAAGAGCCTCAGCAGCAGCAAGTCACTGTCGTTGGAGCAGGGCAGATGGCCATTGGCGTCTTGGAACATTTTCATAGCAATGGTATTCAACAAATTCAGGCAATTAATCGTACGAATAAAACTTTACATATTTCAGCATCTCTTCAACTCAATACCTCAAGTCTGAGCCAGCTTGCGACTATAATTACTTCCACTGATATATTGGTTGCATCGATTACTACCCCATTACCCATTATTGGAAAAGGCTTAATTGAGAATGCTTTTCGTCAACGAAGAAATAAGCCGATGCTTTTAATAGATTTAGGTGTGCCAAGAAATATTGAAGATCAAGTGCGAGATATAGAGAATGCATACTTGTTCAGCATCGAGGATATGGAGAAAGTGACTCAAGAAAATTTAGAAGAGAGAACCGGGGAAGCTAAAAAAGCACATGTTTTAATCGCAGATAAAGCAGCTTTAATTGGAAGTAATATCAATATTAAAAATACTCGCAGCGAGGCTTATCAAGCTCTAACTGCCATAGCAAAGAGTTTAAACCAAGAAGGCATTGAGCATATTATTAACTCTCCGGATCCTTTAGCAGAAATTCAAGCGAGACATCAAATCTCTGATGGTGAGCTACAATGCTTATCAAGCCTAACCCGCCATGCAATATTATCAATGATTAAGGAGATTAGAAGTGCTAGATAACTCTATTGTTTCAAAATTAGAAAGTCTTTTAACGCGCTCTGAAGAGATTAACACTGCACTTTCGCAAGAAGGTGCGACAGGCGACATGATTAAATTCACTCAATTGAATAAAGAGTATGCAGAGATTACACCTATTGTGGATCAGTTTAGGTCGCTGCAAGTTCTTGAGGACGAGCTATCAGGAGCAAAGGAGCTCTTGGACTCAGGTGATTCTGAGCTGATAGAGCTAGCTAAAAGTGATATCTCTCTCAGTGAAGAAAAAATCTTACAACTAGAAACAGATTTAAAGTTCATGCTCTTGCCCAAAGATGAAGCTGATGATGGCGCGGCTTATCTAGAAATTAGAGCTGGTGCAGGCGGTGACGAAGCTGCAATCTTTGCTGCTGATTTATTTAGAATGTATTCAAGGCTCTCTGAGAGACAAGGGTGGAAATTAGAGGTTGTTAATACTAAGTACTCAGAACCTAGCGGTCTGAAAGAGGCTGTTGTGAAGATTAATGGTCAGGGCGTTTTTAAGTTTTTGAAGTATGAGTCTGGTGTTCATCGGGTTCAAAGAGTTCCTGAAACTGAATCGCAGGGCAGAATTCATACCTCCACTGTGACTGTTGCAATTCTTCCTGAGGTTGCTGAGGTACAAGATGTAGAGATTGATAAGAGTGATTTGCGAGTTGATACTTACAGGGCATCGGGGGCAGGAGGGCAACATGTTAATAAAACTGACTCCGCGGTTCGCCTCACTCATATTCCAACCGGAGTTGTTGTTGAGTGCCAAGACTTACCATCGCAGCATAAAAACAAAGCTAAGGCCATGGCCTTGTTGGTAGCAAAAATTAAACAAAACGAAATTGATGAGCAGCAGAGCTCCATTGCAAGTGAAAGAAAGATATTGGTTGGGACAGGAGATAGAAGCGAAAAGATACGGACCTACAACTTTCCCCAAGGCCGCATCACAGACCACAGAATAAAACTAACCCAACATAACCTAGATCAAGTGATGGATGGAGACATGATTTCTATTTGCCAAGCATTAATTACAGAAAACCAACTTGCACTTCTCTCCAACCTAGAAAGCAGCACTTAATTGAGCGGCAGGCTTCAATTCTATTTCGCTGAAGCTCGAAAGCTTAGCTCTCACTATGGAACTCTGCCCAGGGACTTTAAATTCTTTCTACGCTCCCTCAAGATATCAGAGACTATTATTGCATTAGAGGATGACATACCAATCTCTCTCGAAGATCAGCAACAAATAGAAAGCTTTTTTCATGAGTATACGCAAGGCATTCCTTTGGATTATATTTTACAAGAATCTGCATTTTTTAATCATACTTTCTTTGTTGACTCTAGAGTGCTCATCCCGAGGCCTGAGACAGAATTGATGGTTGAAAAGGTCTTGAGACTGCCTTTAAGCAGTGACGCAGTAGTTCTCGAAGTCGGCACTGGTTCAGGGTGTATCTCAGTTTCCTTGGCACTGAGCAGACCCTCTTGGAGGGTCATTGCTTCAGACATATCTGCTGAAGCCTTAGAGGTAGCACAAATCAATTTAAAGAAATTTGAAGTTGTAAATTTACAACTTATTTACTCAAATTGGTTATCATTTGCTCGATTCAATTCAGTGGAATTAATTATTTCAAACCCTCCATATATTCACCCAGATGATGAGCATCTCAAAGATCTTATCCACGAACCTATATCAGCATTAGTTACCCCGAATGGGCTTAATAGCTTTAAAGAGATAGCCAAACAAGCAATGCATGCATTGAAATCTGGTGGGCAAATAATGTTTGAGCATGGGCATACACAAAAAGATGAAGTCATGAGCATTCTTCATGAGGAAGGCTTCATCAATATTGTCTCAAATCAAGATCTGCAGGGTTTAAATCGATTTGTTCTTGCAGAGAAATAAATAAATTTTTTGAAAGGTTATCTCGTGATTTTGCAGTGAGCAATTTCAGCTTCCTTGAGCCTGCGTATGATAAGATTTCATTTATGAAAAGGTGAGCTTTAATCCTTTCTTTGGTAGAGTATTTAAATAAATTGAATTCAGAATAGGGGGAATTATTCGATGAAAGGCAATATGATGAACTGGGATCTAACAATTCCGCAGGCAATTTCTCATGCAGAGAAATATAACTTTGATGGCAAATTAATCTCCAGAGAAGTTGATGGCTCCATTACCTCCACCACATATGGCGCATCTATAGACAGATCAAAAAAACTGGCCAATGCTTTAATAAAACTTGGAGTCAAACAGCATGACAGAGTAGGAACAATCGCATGGAATAATAGCAGGCATTTTGAGACTTATTTTGCTGTATCTGGAATGGGCGCAATTCTTCATACGATGAATCCAAGATATTCAGCCGAACAATTAATTTATATTTTGAATCACGCAGAAGACAGGGTCTTAATTTTAGATCCCACATTTATCCCTTTAATCGAATCGATTCAAGACAAATTGCAATTTGTAGAGGTGATGATTATTGCTTGCAACCAAGAGTCAATCCCGGTAAATACCCTTAAAAATACCCTTGCGTTTGATGAGTTAATCCAAGATGAGCCCGCCTTTTTTAACTGGCCAGTATTGGATGAAAACACCGCTGCTTCCTTGTGCTACACCTCTGGCACAACGGGCAATCCGAAAGGAGTTCTGTATTCACATAAATCTACAATTTTGCATGCTATTACAATAGCAGGATCGTTAGGATTTAATTCGTCTAGCTCAGTCTTGCCAGTGGTTCCAATGTTTCATGTGAATGCATGGGGAGTTCCTTATGCAGCACTCATTAACGGATTCTCATTAACTCTTCCAGGGCAGGCGCTTGATGGCGAATCACTATTTGAGCTCATTGAACAAGAATCTGTTGATTCCTTGCTGGGAGTGCCAACTGTATGGCTTGGTTTACTTAAATATCTAGAGGATAAAGGCAAAAGACTGGATTCTGTAGATCAAGTTCTTGTAGGCGGCTCTGCTGCACCATATGCGATGATTAAGGCATTTGATGAGCAGCATGGCGCATTTTTAACTCATGGCTGGGGCATGACTGAAATGAGCCCTTTGGGCACTATTAATGCCCCGACTAAAAAAACTTTAAGCATGCCGACGGAAGAAAGATATCAATTGCAGACAAAACAAGGATACCCATTGTTTGGAGTCGAAATCAAAACTGTAAATGATCAAGGTGAAGAGCTTCCTCGAGATGGAGAGACTAGCGGCGCTCTTAAAGTAAAAGGCCCATGGATTATGCATACATACTATAAAGCTGAAGAATCTGCAGTCGATGATGGCGGTTGGTTTGACACAGGAGATGTTGCAACTATTCACTCAGATGGCTGCATGCAAATAGTTGACAGGGCAAAAGATGTTATTAAAACCGGCGGAGAGTGGATTAGCTCCATTGATCTGGAGAATGCGATCTTGAGCCATGACAATGTTTTAGAGGCATGCGTAGTAGGCGTACCCCATCCAAAATGGGATGAAAGACCCTTATTATTTCTTATAACCAAAGATGGAAATCCTATTGATCCAGAAGAAGTGAATAACTTCTTAAAAGAAAAAGTGGTGAAATGGTGGTTGCCGGATGATATTATCTTTGTTGATGAGTTACCTCATGGCGCAACAGGTAAGCTGCTTAAAGTGGAGTTGAGAGAACAATATAAAGATCATTTAATGGAGAGGTAAGATGGCATTAACTATAGTAAAACCTGAGAATATTGCAGAATATATAGGTAAAGATTTAGGAACCACAGAGTGGTTTACAGTTGATCAAGATAGGATCAATAAATTTGCAGAAGCCACCGAGGATCATCAGTTTATTCATGTAGATCCCGAACAAGCAATACCAATATTTGGCTCAACTATAGCGCATGGCTTTCTTTCTCTAGCTTTAACCGCAGGGATTGGACAAGACATTGCTCTAGTGGTGGAGGGCGCAAAAATGGGGTTGAACTATGGCCTTGATAAGGTGCGTTTTTTGAGCCCAGTTCCAGTTAACTCTCGCATTCGAATGAGCTCTGTTGTCATGGACATTACCGAAAAAAACCCAGGACAATTCTTGGTAAAATCTTCGGTCACCATGGAGATAGAAGGGGTTGAGAAGCCAGCCTTTATTGCTGAAACTTTGTCTATGTGGGTTCTCTAAGAAAGCTTCTTTTTTAACAGTTCGTTCACTACCTGAGGGTTTGCCTTTCCTTGGGTTTCCTTCATGACTTGCCCAACAAAAAAACCAAATAGCTTATCTTTACCATTTTTATATCCCTCGACCTGAGTGGGGTTTCCTTTGATCACTGAGTTGATAATCTTCTCAATCTCCCCATCATCTGAGATCTGCTGCAAGCCTTGATCATCTATAATTTCGTCTGGCGTCTTGCCGCTAGAATACATCTCTTCAAAAATGGATTTAGCTATTTTTCCAGAAATTGTCTGATCATCAATGCGATTAATTAGCATCGCAAGATTCAAAGGAGTAAGTTTGGATTCATGAATTTCAACATTATCCTTGTTTAAGAACGCGCTTATTTCGCCAATCAACCAATTGGCCAGCAAAGAATAGTTTTTCAATTCTTGTGCAGATGATTCAAAAAAATCTGCCATAGCTTTTGAGGATGCCAGAATTTTTGAATCATAGCTTGTTAGACCGAACTCACTTGCGAACCTTAGCTCTTTGTCTTTGGGTAGTTCAGGAAAATTATCTCTGATGTCTTGCATCTCTTTATCAGAAATTACGACTGGCAGTAAATCTGGCTCTGGAAAGTATCGATAGTCATTTGCAAATTCTTTAGATCGCATTGGTCTAGTTTCATCTTTAATACTGTCATACAAACGTGTTTCCTGAGTGACGCTCTCACCTTTTTCTAGCTGCTTAATTTGGCGTTTAATTTCAAAGTTAATTGCTTTTTCTATGAATCTAAAAGAATTAATATTTTTAATCTCTGTTCTGGTGCCTAATATTGGATCACCAATCTTTCTAATAGAAACATTGGCATCACATCTCAGGGATCCCTGGGACATATTGCCATCTGAAACATCTAAAAATGTTACCAATTGATGCAAAGCTTTCATATAGGCTACAGCTTCTTTTGCATTGGATAGCTCAGGCTCTGATACTATCTCAAGCAATGGAGTGCCAGCTCTATTTAAGTCAATTGCAGAATAACCTTCAAATTCATCATGGATAGATTTACCAGCATCTTCCTCAAGATGTGCCCGAGTAATATTAATAGTTTTATTAGTTCCATCCTCAAGTTCAATATCAATTGTGCCTCCTAAGACAATAGGTAGATCCATCTGTGTTATCTGGTAGCCCTTAGGCAGATCAGGATAGAAATAATTCTTTCGATCAAAGACTGAGGTTTGATTAATTTGAGATCCCACAGCCATCCCAAATCTAATCGCTTTGTAAAATGCTTCTTTATTAACTGAGGGCAATACCCCGGGCAAACCGCAATCAATTAAATTAACATTGGTGTTTGGGCTTTGCCCAAAAGTAGTCGATGCTCTTGAAAAGAGCTTTGTTTTTGTTGAAAGTTGAACGTGAGCTTCTAACCCAATAACAGTTTCCCAGGTCATCCAAAATCCTCCATATTGGGCTTCATTAGATGAAACTCAGAGTGTTGCTGAAATATATGCCCAGCATTTAAGATCTGATCTTCTCGAAGAAAATTTCCTATTAATTGAAGCCCTACTGGCAAAGAGCTTACTGTGCCATGAGGGATTGAGATCGCAGGAAGGCCAGCTAAGTTAGCGGATATTGTAAAAAGGTCCTCTAGGTATAGCTCTACGGGATTTTGACTACCCTTGCTGCCAAAGCCAAACGCAGTATTTGGGGAGGTGGGAGTCATAATTAGGTCAACTGAGTTAAAAGCATTCTCAAAATCATTTTTAATTAGCCTTCTGACTTGCTGAGCTTTTTTATAATAAGCATCATAATATCCTGCAGATAAAGCATATGTGCCTATTAGAATTCTTCTTTTAACCTCATCGCCAAAACCCTCGCTTCTAGATTTAATGTATAAGTCAGCTAAATCTTTGGGCTGCTCTGTTCGGTGGCCAAACTTTATCCCGTCAAAACGAGATAGATTGGAGGAGCATTCTGCCGGTGCAATGGAGTAATAAGTTGGCACAGATGCAGAGATGTTAGGTAATGATACCTCCACAAATTCTACACCAAGGGATTCATAGAGCACTTTAGAATCCTCAAATCTTTTTTGAACCTCTGTATCAAGGTCCCCTAGATTAAACTCTTTAACAATCCCAAATTTCAATCCCTTGAGTGACTTGTTAAGAGATTGAGTGAGATCGTGGCTCTCCACATCTAGCGACGTAGTATCTTTTGGATCATGACCAGACATAATATTAAGCAAAATTGCACAATCTTCTGCAGTCCTGGCAAGGGGACCAGCTTGATCTAGGCTTGAGGCAAAGGCAATCATCCCCCATCTTGACACTCTTCCATATGTTGGTTTTATTCCTGTGATCCCACAATGCGCAGCAGGTTGGCGAATGGATCCACCTGTATCAGTGCCAGTGGCTGCAGGAATAATACCAGCGGCGACTGATGCAGCAGAGCCACCAGAACTACCTCCGGGAACATATCCTTTTTTCCAGGGGTTGTGCACATTCCCAAAAAAACTAGTTTCATTGGAGGAGCCCATAGCAAACTCATCCATGTTTGTTTTACCTATGGTAATTGAGCCAGCTGCCTCCAAATTAGATACTGCTGTTGCCGAGTAGGGAGGGATAAAATTAGATAGAATTTTCGAAGAACAAGTTGTTCTTAATCCCTCAGTGCAAAATAAATCTTTTTGACCCAAAGGTATGCCTGATAATACAGAATTTTTGGCAGCATTCTGATCAATCTCAATAGCTTTTTTTATGCTCGCTTCTTTATTCATGGTCACAAAGCAATTCAATGCTTCTAACTTACTTGCCAGTTGCAGCGTTTCTTTCGTTAGCTCTTCAGCCGAAATAGCTTTGGTATCAAGCATAGCTCGAAGCTCTAGTATGGACTTGAATTGAATACTCATTCAACAACCCTCGGAACTAAAAAATAATCATTATTGGAATTAGGAGCATTTTGAAGAAATTTTTCTTTTTGATTGTCGGAATTGAGAATATCTTCATGTTTAAACGCAGTCTTCTCTAAGGGACTATATAACGGCTCAATATTGTCCGTATCTATCGAGCTCAGCCCCCCAATTAACTCTATAATTGTCTCTAGATCCTGCTCTATTTTTTGTGCTTTATCTGCATCAATTTCCAGCCTGGCTAGATAGCAAATAGTTCTGACGATTTCTTGGTCCATATGATATTATCTTAGATTGATGCGCAATATTAAACTAAAAGCATCATTAATTGTATTTTTTGAAGGAACATCACATTGGATTTCAACTTATTTAAAACTATTCGAGGCTTGTTTTCAAATGATCTATCCATTGATCTTGGTACCGCGAACACACTGATTTATACAAAAGATATTGGCATTGTTTTGAATGAGCCTTCGGTGGTCGCAATTCGAGAGAGCAAAGGTCAAAAAACAGTTGTTGCTGTGGGTCATGAAGCAAAGAAAATGCTAGGCAGAACTCCTGGAAATATTAAGGCTATCAGACCTCTCAAAGATGGAGTAATTGCAGATTTTCAGGTCACAGAGAAAATGCTCCAGCATTTTATTGCAAAAGTTCATGAGCAGCGATTTATCAAGCCTAGCCCCAGAGTCTTGGTGTGCGTTCCATGTCGATCTACGCAGGTTGAAAGACGTGCGATTAGAGAGTCTGTTTTAGGTGCCGGCGCAAGAGATGTCAAATTAATTGAAGAGCCAATGGCAGCAGCAATAGGAGCAGGCCTTCCTGTCGAAGAGGCTAATGGTAATATGGTGGTTGATATTGGTGGCGGAACTTCTGAAATTGCTATTCTCTCTTTAAATGGTGTGGTCTATGCAGAATCTGTCAAAATTGGGGGCGATCTTTTGGATGAAGCCATATCATCATGGGTCAGACGTAATTATGGGTGCGTCATAGGAGATTCCACTGCAGAGAAAATTAAATACACCATTGGGTGCGCCTCACCAGATTCAGAAGAGCTAGAGATGAATGTGACGGGAAGAAATTTAGCCGAAGGCATTCCAGAAACTTTTATTCTAAAAAGTTCTCAAATATATGAAGCTATGAAAGATCCTCTCTCAGGGATGGTGCGCGCCATTAGAACAGCGTTAGAGCAATCACCCCCAGAGCTAGCAGCAGATATTGCAGAAAGAGGCATCGTCCTCACTGGAGGAGGGGCCTTAATGAGAGGTTTGGACCAATTGATTTCAGCCTCCACTGGTATTCCAGTTATTGTGGCCGAAGACCCTCTTACTTGTGTTGCAAGAGGTGGCGGCAAAGCTTTAGAAATTATAGATAAATATAATATTGATTTGCTGTCAACCGAATAACTAATTAGATATGGCGAGAGTCACGCCGACACATACACCTGCTACTAAATATATTTTAGCCTGCTTGCTCGCTATAACTTTGCTTTTAAGCGATATTAACTATCAAACTTTCTCCTCCTTGAGGGGTGGTGTGCAAGCTACTGGAATATACTCTCAATTATTCTTGGGAAGTTTGTTTTCAAGACTGCTAGCATTTAATACCTTGAATGAAGATAAAAAAACCTTGATCAGGGAAAATCATCAGCTCAGAGATCAGCTGCAGCTATTTAAAAATAAGGTATTTTTAGAGAAGCAGCTGCAACTAATTCGCACAGATCTTCTTGATTTGGAGCATGGCCTTCAGAATCTCATGGATGTCGGTCAAGTCAGGATATTTAAAATCGGATCATTTGGATTAGCAAACTATCTTTGCTGTTCGAAACATATCTTGCATCTCCAAAACCCAAATCAACTTAATGTTTTAAATAATCTTCCAGTAGCTATAGATAAGACTTTTATTGGCCAAACAAAGACACAACACCTAGGCTTGATTGAGGTCATTTTATTTTCAGATATTTCTCATGTTCTGCCAGCAAGCATTAACGGACTGCCATGCAATGCTCAAGGTGCAGGCCAGCCCATGCTGGCAAGATGTACAGTTACAGCAGATTCAATAGAACCTGGTATTGAAACAACTAGTCCTGTTTTAACATCTGGCCTAGGAGGTGTTTTTCCAAAAGGTGTAAGAATTGGTAGTGTGCAAAGCATTGATAAGATTTCTCTTGACGAATTTAGCATTGAAATTAGGTTAGATGGCAATCCAATAAATCATAGTTACTTTGGCGTTTTAGGAGGATCATGAAACTCTCCAGTCACCTCTTTATATTCCTAACTATTTTTAGTGGTTTTTGGTTGGACAGCGTTATTGCTACATTTAACATAAGAACATATATCACTTTATTAGAAGGCATCCCTTATCTTGTTGAGACATGTATTGGTTTTTTAATTCTATCTTATTGGATTTATGCTCTTCCAGAGAAAATTCAAAGTTCAGCTGCATTATTTTATGGGCTGCTGATAGACCTTTTTTTTGGAAGCGCAATTGGTTTTAATATGTTATTTTTTTCTGGGATTTCATACGTTATCCATGTTTATGTTTTTCGTTTTAGAATATTTTCTTATTTGCAACTCATCATTTTTTTTGGAGGAGCATCTATATTTTAC
>DKMG01000011.1 GCA_002469975.1 Proteobacteria bacterium UBA7420 | reverse complement strand
TTCTGAGTTGATCGTCGCTGTCTAAAATAGTAAAGCCTGAGATTAAGCCTGCCTCTTTGTAAAACCTTTTTAAGGTTCTGTGTGCCAAGCCATGAAAGGTTCCACACCACATATCCCCGCCTGGAGACTGCAATAATTCCTGAATTCTGGATTGCATCTCTCTGGCGGCTTTGTTGGTAAAGGTGACGGCAATAATAGAAGACGGGTTGATGCCCATGGCCTCTACTTTCCAAGCAATGCGATGCACCAAGACCCTGGTCTTGCCTGAGCCTGCACCAGCCAGAACAAGCAAACTCTTATCTTCAGATGTGACGGCCTCACGCTGGGGATCGTTTAAATTTTCTAGTATGTGAGAAACATCCATGGGGGGTTCATTTTTTAATCTAAGAAGCCTATTCTAACCTCTATGCAAACTAAATTATTAAGAGAAATCAAAAATGCATTGCCTGAGCTTCGAAAATCCGAGGTCAAGGTTGCCGAATTTGTTTTAAATAAGCCTGGGGATATTATCGAGCTCACAACGGCGCAAGCTTCAGGCGCTATTGGGGTGAGTGAGCCAACGCTCATTAGGTTTTGTCAGGCACTAGGATTTAATGGCTTTCAAAAATTTAAGCTCACACTGGCTCAACAATTAGCAGCAGATGATTATTTTCATTCCTATGAAATTGACCCCAATGACAGCATTCAAGAGGTCACTGAAAAAGTCTTTGATAGCACCATCAGTGAAATTTTAAATGTGAGATCTCAATTGGATCAATCAGTCGTAGAAGAAGCGATTGAGACCTTGGCCAATGCAAAGAGAGTTGAGTTTTATGCCTTCGGGGGCTCCGTGCCTGTGGCGATGGATGCGCAGCATAAATTTTTTAGACTCAAGATTCCTTCGTCATGTATTTCAGACCCGCACATTCAATTCATGTCTGCTAACTCACTCAACGAGAGAGATGTGGTGGTGGCAATATCCCAATCAGGCAATACGGCTGCCTTGGTAGAGAGCATTAAAACGGTTAAAAGTTTTGGTGTGATTGTGATTGGACTCATGCCCTCAGGAACCCCGCTTTCAAGAATCTGCGACATAGCGCTCGATATTGATGTGGGAGAAAATGCTCGATTAACTCGACCAATGACCTCAAGGCTTGCTTACATGGCGATCATAGATGTATTAGCAGTAGGTGTGGCACAGCTAAAGCCCGAAGCACAAGATCACCTGTTTAATATTGTCACCAGTCAGAATTCTTTAAAGATTAAATAATTAGTACCGAAGGTTCTCTCTAAACCAAAGATTGACCATCCACTTTTCTCCCTTGATAACTGGCATACCTGCATGCAGTGATTTGGGGTGAATTTTTGGGTGTGATGCAGCTGGTGTCTCAGTGAGAGTGTTGTGGAAGACCACCACGTCTCCCTTTTTAGCAGTCACCGTGACGCCTAATTCTGGAAAACCGGTACCGCCGCCCTCCTCAACATCGTTGAGGTAAATCAATACTGTAATCATTCGTTGGCCACCAGGCTTCCAATTTCTCTTCCCATCCAGAGTCTGAAAGTCAAAGGAGTCAAAATGTGGTTTGTATTGAGCTCCAGTTTTATAGTAGACCAATTGATACTGTTCCGCGTTCCGAATGGGTATTTGCGTCAAAATTGATAGTCGCTTGCTGACTTCATGGACGATATCATTGGCATTATGTTCAATCCAGCAGTTCTCGCTGGTCCTGCTTTCATGTTGAATGTGTTGATCGGGACTGATCACTGTGGATGGCTGAAGTTTGCCCTGAGAAGCCTCAATAAATGCCTCACATTCCATGTCGCTAACAAAGTTAGTCACAACATAGAGTATTGGATCACCAGAATACATGGTGACATTTTCAGCGATTTTTTTTGGGTATTCTTCGTTCATGATGTGAAATAATTGTATGCTAACAGGGAGCCTAAGGTATATAAAATGAGCATATTTATTTCGATCGCATCCTATCAAGACCCGCTTCTTGTTTCAACAATTTTCAGTGCCTATAACAATGCCAAAAATAAAGATGACTTAATCTTTAGCATTTGCGATCAATCAGATCATCCTGTAAATATAGAGGATTTAACTTTTGCAAAACAGGTGAGATATGACCATGTGGATCCCCTATTTTCAAAAGGTCCGTGCTGGGCAAGGCACAGAGCTCAAACTTGCTATCAAGAGGAAGACTATTTCCTGCAGATTGATTCTCACACTCAATTCCTGCCAAACTGGGATGAGTTATTCACAGAAGCTTTATTAAAAATTGAAGCTGTTGGATCAACCGATGTCTATTTCGCTAATCCCATTATTACTTCCTACCCCAGAAGTTTTAAGGTGCTTGATTTTGATCAGGGTCTGTTTGAACTCAACACTGGAGATAAGCACACCCAAGTTATTACTTATAGAAAAGATAGCCTATTTTCTCGCGGCTCATTTTCACGCCAAATAGGCATTCCAACTAAACACACAGAAATCACTCACGCCTATCTCATGGCCGCAGGCTGCATCTTTACTCGCGGAAAGTTTGTGCAACAAATTCCCTATGATCCGAATTATTATTTTTATGGCGAAGAGTTGTCGATGGCGCTAAGAGCCTTTACACATGGCTTTTCTTTTTTTCATATTCCTGATATTCCTCTTTTTCATCTTTATACAGATGTTAGTAACCTTCCTAGAAAACTGCATTGGGACCCAGAAGATGATGCAAATCGAGCCACTAAATGGCATGAATTAGAGCAAAAAAGTCTTGACCGACTGGATGATTTGTTTGCTGGGAAGATTGAGGGCTCTATGGGTTTTGGATCTCAAAGATCTCTTGAGGATTATGCGAGCATGAGTGGGATGGATCTTAAAAATCAAAGAGTTTTAAATTTAGAGCAGGCCACTGAGTCGACTTATCTAGAATCGATGGAATGGTCAAAAAATCCAATAACAGGGCAACATTAATAGGAGAGGAGTATGAGCGAAGAAGCGAGAAATTTTTTGAATAGTTATGGGGAGTTTGTCACAAAAGTTACAAGTGAGCCGAGTCTAAATCAATCAAGCTTGGATGAGCGAATGAAAGAGATTGATGCCTCTTCGCCCATTGAATCTGCAAGGCTCTTGACTGCAGCTCTGGGACTTGGGAGTGAAACAGGTGAATTTGTTGAAATAGTTAAAAAGATGTTTCTTCAAGGTAAGCCGGCATCTGAAGATAACATTTACCATATGAAAAGAGAGCTAGGTGACATCATGTGGTACTGGGCTACTGCCTGTATGGCTTTAAAGCTAGACCCTTATGAAGTGATCAAAGAAAACCAAGATAAGCTAGAAGCAAGGTACGGTGAAAAGTTTGAGGTCGATAGAAGCGAACATCGAAAGGACGGAGACCTGTAAATATCAAATAGGTTAATAAACTGATTTTGCTTTAAAGTCTTCGGTCGCCGCTAGATACTCCTGCTTGAGTTGATCAACAAGGACTTGAACAGTTGGCGAATCTTTTATAGAACCTATCCCTTGACCAGATCCCCATATATCTTTCCAAGCTTTGGCTTCAGTATTTCCGCCAGAGCCAAAATTCATAGAAGTTTTATCTGCCTCTGGAAGGTTAACTGGATCAAGTCCAGCCTTTTCAATGGATGGCCCAAGATAGTTTCCGTGAACCCCAGTAAATAAAGATGAATAAACAATGTCATGCGCCGCACTTTCTATCAACATATCTTTATATTCCTTGTCTGCATTGGCTTCTTCGGTTGCTATAAATCGCGTGCCCATGTAAGCCAGGTCAGCTCCGAGTGCCAAGCTAGATGCCACAGCACTGCCTGAACTGATAGCTCCAGAAAGAATAATGGTACCATCAAAGAATTCTCTTACCTCTCTAACCAACGCAAAAGGTGACAAGGTTCCAGCATGTCCGCCTGCACCAGAGCAAACTAAAATAAGCCCGTCAACGCCCTGTTCTGCTGCTTTTTTTGCATGTCTAACGCTTATCACATCGTGATAAACAAGACCGCCATATGAATGAGCTGCGGTAACAATTTCTTCAGGGGGTCTCAAGGAAGTGATAATAATTGGTACTTCATGTCTAACACATGATTCCATGTCTGCCATTAATCGATCGTTTGAAGCATGGCAAATTTGATTGACTGCAAACGGTGCAATCGGAAGCTCGGGGTTATCTAATTTCGCTTGAGCAAGCTCTTCCTTGATCCTAATGATCCATTCATCAAGAACTGGTTGGGGTCTCGCATTCAATGCAGGAAAAGATCCAACGATCCCAGCCTTACACTGAGCAATCACGAGCTCTGGTCCAGAGCACAAAAAAAGAGGTGACCCAATGACTGGAATTGAAAGATTATTTTGTAGAATTTTAGGTAATGGCATGATGTATTTTAGTTTTTTGTTGAGCTTACAGGAAGACTATAGGATATTAAATAGGAGTTTTACGGTTTCTTTAATTGATCTGCAACCCAGCTGATTGACCAGTTATGTCCCAGTCGATGGCCCTTGTATGTGTCCGGCAAAACTGTAACAACACTTCCTAATATTTCAATGTTTTGAGGATTCGTTGGCAGATCTTTAAATGCACTATCAAGATCTTGTTGCGTTCTCCACTCAAACAAATTAGCCATGGGCTTGAGATTTACCCCAGGCTTATAGCCACATAATGTATTCAAGGAGGTGTTGCCTTGAAGCGGCGAGGCAATAATGTGTGCATCAAGGGTAACTGTATTTTTCCAATTATTTAAGAGGTGCGTTACCAAAATACCTCCATAGCTGTGACCAATCAGGGTAACTTTTTTAATTTGAATATTTTGGTTTAAAAAAATTTCTAATTCTTCAATTAACCTGTCCCCAGAATCTTTGTAACATCCATTGTCCGGCCATCTGTAAAAAAATACCTCATTCGTTGATGTGTCTAAAGTCTTAAGCGGATAAACCCACTCATACCCTTCGCTAGAACCCCCATGAGCTGCCACAGTAATTTCATTGGCATTAAGTAGATTTGATTCCAAGGGTTGCATCCCCATTGGCAAATCAATAAGACGCGCACCAGATATTTTTACTGAAACGTCGTCATGAAAATCACTCAGCTGAACTTTTGATGGGGCGGGTCCATTGCAAGCACCTAAGGTTAGCAAAAGGATTGGGAAGTATTTTAAAAATTTCATAAAAAGTTATTTTATAAAGTAAGCAACGCTGTGATCATCAAAGTCTTTCGCTCCAACTTGATCAAAGCCCAACTTCTCATGAAAATTTAATGATGGCTGATTAATGGGTTGGGTATTAACCTCTAGCGCAATGGGGAGGCTCTCCTTTTTAGCTTGGATAAAAATATCATCATAAATAGCCTTGCCAAGCCCCTCTCTTCTATATTTGTTGTCGATTGCAACTCTATCTACATATAAAAATTTCTTAAGTTTTTTGCTAAAAAATCTATAATTCTCTGAGCTATACTCTGAGCCCTCTCTCATGCAAATAATAAATCCAATCACCTCATCACCGTTTAATATCAATAAATTATATGCGCTGAGCTCTATTAATTTAGTTAAATGCTTCTTAGATTCTAACGATCCAACTTCTGGAGTATTGGCTTGATTTAGATCATAAATTTTTTGAAGCTGATCATCATGAGCATCGTCATGACTAAATACTAACATTTTAAATTTTGAGTTGATTGCCATAAAAGTATTAGCCATTACCCATTGCTTCGTTGCTAATTAGTTGCTCGATCCTTTATTGATAATATCAACATAGGTTTTAATGCCAGCAACAAAACTATCTATGGCAATGCTTTCGTTTGTTCCATGAAATCCTGTCATGTCCTCTGGAGCGATGCTAAACGGATTAAATCTAAAAGAATTATCTGCAACTTTTGAATAGTGGCGTGTATCAGAGGCTGCAATCATAATGCCTGGAACTGATATAACCTCGCCGTAAACTTTGCTCAAAGAAGATGCGATGATTTCATAGCCAGGAGATTCCCAAGAAGAAACGCCTGAAGCCTCCATGCCTTCCAAAGACCGCACTTCCACTTGATCAGACCCAACAACTCTTCTCACATGCTCAGTAACGCTTTCAATAGAGTCTCTAGGGTGAAGTCTAAAATTAATAAGTGCTGTGGCTTCAATTGGCAAAACATTGCTTTTAATGCTTCCATTTAGCATCGTTGGCGCCGTGGTAGTTCTAATCATTGCATTAATTACTGGGGCAGAGGACATCTGGCTGTCTAACAACCCTCCAAAGAGCCATCTATTGGCAAAAAGAAAACGATAGCCAAATGGCATGTGTTTGCTAACTTCATCAAACATGACGGCACTTAAGCCTTCTAGACTTCCAGGAAGCGGTTCATTTTCTAGCTTGATGAGAGCATCCGCAAGAATGTTCACGGCTGTTTTCTTGGGAGGGGTTGAAGAATGCCCACCTTTTGCTTTTGCAATAATTAATAGATTCATAATACCTTTTTCAGCTACGTTAATAGGCGCAACTAACTTATCCACGCCAGGAAAAAATCCTCTATTTACAAACGAGCCCTCATCAAGAGACCATTGCAATTGAACTCTCTCTTGTTTCAGTTTTTCTGTAACCTGGGCCGCTCCACTGCCACCAATTTCTTCATCGTGGCCAAAGCTAAAGTAAACAGTCCTGGTAGGCTTAAAGTTATTTTTAAGTAAATAAGTTGCTGCCTCCATCATTCCAACGACACCACTTTTGTCATCTAGGGCACCTCTGCCCCAGATTCTATTGTTTGAAATTACTCCAGCAAAAGGTTCCTCTTCCCAAATAGTTTCGGTGCCTGGGATCACGGGAACTACATCGTAATGCGCGGTTAATAAAATGGGCGCGAGGCTGCTGTCGCTGCCCTCCCATTTAAAAAGCAAAGTGTACTCAA
>DKMG01000030.1 GCA_002469975.1 Proteobacteria bacterium UBA7420 | reverse complement strand
GGTGTTTCTATTGTTGTTGCAATTAATAAGATGGATTTACAGGGTGCCGATGTAGAGAGAATCAAAGGAGATTTAGCAGCCAAGGATCTAACGCCGGAAGATTGGGGTGGAAATATTCAAATGATCCCTGTTTCTGCATTGAAAGGGGATGGTGTAGATAAACTATTAGAGGCAGTGGTTCTTGAGTCAGAGTTATTAGAGCTGAAAGCACATTATGACGGACAAGCTCAAGGGGTTGTGATTGAATCAGAACTTGATAAGTTTAGAGGCCCTGTGGCGACTCTACTAATTCAAAGCGGAACACTCAAGCTAGGAGATATGGTTGTATGTGGCGCGTCAATTGGAAAGGTCAAGAGCATCATAGGCTCTGATACCTCTAAGCTAAAAACTGCAGAACCTTCGTTTGCTGTAGAAATTCTTGGTTTAAACAGTGTTCCAAATGCAGGAGAGACATTTCAAGTTGTTAAAAACGATAAAGAGGCACGAGAAATTGCAGCCTTTAGAGAGAACAAGCTAAAGGATAGAAAAGTCTTAAAACAGAGAGATGAAAGCCTAGGTAATATTTTTGAATCAATGGGCCAATCTAACAAAAAAATTCTTAATGTAATTTTAAAATCAGATGTTGCTGGAACCTCCGAGGCCATTGTTGCTTCATTGAATGATATTGGTAACGTTGATGCATCTATTAAAGTTGTTGCATCGGGAGTCGGCGGAATCACAGAATCAGATGCTAATTTAGCTATTGCAACAGAGTCTATGATCCTAGGTTTTAATGTAAGATCAGATAATTCGGCTAAAAAAATAGTAGAAAGCGAAGACATTATTCTTTCGTATCACAGTATTATTTATGAATTAATTGATGAAGTGAAAGCAAGGTTAAGTGGCCTGCTTGATCCCATCATCCGAGAGGAGATTGTTGGCACAGCAGAGGTTCTAGAGGTATTTAATTCTCCAAAATTTGGTCAAGTTGCTGGTTGCATGGTCATCGAGGGCTCGATCTTTAAAAGCAAGCCAGTTCGCGTACTAAGAGATGATGTTGTGATCCACCAAGGCGAATTAGATTCGCTCAGAAGATTCAAGGATGATGTCAGTGAAGTGAAGAGCGGAACAGAATGCGGTATTGGAATTAAAAATTATAAAGATATTCGTCCTGGCGATAAAGTAGAAGTCTTTGATAGGAAAGAAGAAGCTCAAACTATTTGACACAATGTCATCATCAAGAATTCCTAAGGTAGAAGATTTTTTAAAGAAAGAGATCTCTCAACTTATCTCAGTTCAAGTCCAAGATCAACGCTTTAAACTACTTAATATTGTTGATGTAAAGGCTTCGGCTGATCTTGGAGTTGCAACTGTGTTCTTCACAATTATCAATGGAGATAAGTTACAAGCTCCAGATAAAAAATCGCTAGATAAATTCGCATCTATGATCAGATCTAAATTATCAAAATTTATGAAAATTAGAAGAGTCCCAAAGCTAATTTTTAAATATGATGAAAGTCTAGAAAGATACAACAATATTGACTCCCTTTTGAGCTCCCTAAGTGACTAACGGATTTATATTAGTTAACAAAGATAGTGGCATAACCTCATCGAGGGTTGTTCAGGCGGTAAAGAAAAAATTTCAATTCAAAAAAGTTGGCCATCTTGGAACTCTAGACCCCATGGCGACTGGGCTACTAATATTAGCTATTAACCGAGGCACTAAATTTTCTTCTCTTTTGTTGGATAGCCATAAATCTTATGCAGCAGAGATCACCTTGGGTGAGCAGACTGACACTGATGATGCTGAGGGAGAGGTGCTCTTTACTAAATCAGTTACTAGCGCGCATGACGAAGTGAAAAAAGAGCTTTTATCTTTTCTAGGGAGTAACTTGCAACACCCACCAATTTATTCAGCATTAAAAGTAAAGGGCAAGCCAATGTATAAATATGCTCGTGCAGGGATTGTCGTGGAAAAAGCTCCTCGCATGATTACAATTGAAAGCATAAAAAATATTTCAATTAACTTGCCGATAGTTTCATTTGATATTGTGTGCTCAAAAGGAACTTATATTCGCTCAATTGCTCGTGATTTAGGCGCTCAACTTGATTGTGGTGGACATTTATCAGGGTTAACTAGGCTCACCCAACAAGACTTCTCCCTGTCTGATGCTAAGACCATAGATAAAATAACTGAGAAAGATATTATCCAGCTTTCAGATGCATTCAATCACCTAGACTCATTGCACATCCCAGAGACGCAATTAAAAAGCTTTACTAACGGGTCTGCTATTGACTTGCAAGTCGCGCATGATGACTTGATTAAAGTCTATAGTCCATCAGGAGAATTTATTGCTCTAGGCCGCATGACTCCAGCAGGCTTTAGGCACGAATACCTTGTTTAAAACCTGAATTAGTAATAAGCTACATCATCTCAAACTTTAGATATGCAAGGTTTGGGTGTTTTTATGAGCATATCCAAGGAGAAAAACATGGCTTTATTAAAAGAAGAAAAGAATAAAATTGTTAAAGAATTCCAGAACAGCGATGCTGATACTGGCTCATCAGAAGTGCAGATTGCTCTTTTGACTGAGAACATCAATAAACTCCAATCCCATTTTAAAATTCATAAAAAAGATCATCACTCTAGAACAGGTCTAATTAGAATGGTTAACTTAAGAAGAAAGCTACTTGCTTATCTGAAAAGAAAAAATCTCGAAAGCTATCAAGCAATAATCAAATCTCTTAAATTAAGAGGATAAACAAAGGAAAATCGTGGAAGACAATAAACTAAATACTCAGTCCGTAGAGTTTG
>DKMG01000036.1 GCA_002469975.1 Proteobacteria bacterium UBA7420 | reverse complement strand
TGCAAGAAATGCAATCTAGATAGTGCAACTAGAGGAGCTGTCTCTGCTCTCAAAACATAGTGCCCAATCGTAAAACTAGAGAGGTGACTGCTCTCCAGCAGCAATCGCTCTTTGTTGGAAAAGCCCGATTCAGGGCCTGTTACAAAACTAATCATTTCAGCATCGCATTTATTCATATTACCTGCTAACTTATCAGCAATTGTATCGAGCACAAATACATTTTCAGGCTTCGAACCTTCTAACACATGATCCATGGCTACATTTAAGCTATCAAAGTAAGTAATAGAAGGTAGGTAATTACAGCCTGATTGCTCACAGGCCTGAATCACGGCTTCCTCTACTCTCCCCTGAATTTTATCTGTATCTTTTTTTGCAAGAGATTGATCCACATGCTCGGGTTTGAAGATGACAAGCGAGTTAATGCCTATTTCTACTAGTTTCTGGACTAAGTAAAATAAATTTTCTTTTTTAATATATGGAATAATTGCCTGATAGGCTCGATGATATGGGTTTATTTGAGAGATAACATTGGTAACAGTGATCACAATAGATATTTTGGTGATTTCAGCAATTGTTCCTTTGGCTAGACCTCCTCGACCATCAAACAGCTGCAATGACTGACCAGGCTTTACTCTCAGCACCTTGGCAAGGTGATGAATTTGTTTTATGTTTGTGCAATGAATGGTTGTAGAGTTCAACTCAGCACATAACATTCTAGGTGTTCTCATAAACTTATTATAATAGGTATTTTTTCATATGACTCAAACTCACATTATTCTGGTTCGGCATGGTGAAGCGGCTTCAGCTTGGTCTGAGCATCCCGATCCTGGGCTCAGTGTTAATGGTGTGGTGCAAGCCAAGGAAGTTAGCAAAACTTTTGGAGAAAAATTTTTAGGTTATGGATTATTGTCTAGCCCAAAAATAAGAGCCATAGAAACAATGCAGCCTATTGAGCTCAATCAACAAAAACAATTTGTAGTTCTAGATATTTTGAGTGAGATCCCATCTCAAGAGATAGAGGCTGAAGATAAAAAAGAATGGCTCACAAGTATTTTTACAATGCCAATAGATCAATTGCCAGATCCAGTTAAAGCCTGGAGGCAAAATTTAATTCTTTGGGTCGAAGGCTGCAAAAAAAATGTCATTGTGACTACACACTTTATGGTCATTAATGCACTGATCTCCTACCTATCAAAGCAAAATACCATGGCCTCTTTTCACCCAGGCTATGCCTCTAGAACTGAAATATGGTTAGAAAATGGAGTGGTTATAAAACTTGAGCTGGGTGACAGTAAAAAAACTACAATTAATTTATAAATACGGTTGAGCAATTTTTAATCAGCTGTAAACTTTAGTATTTACGCCGTAATCGCATAATATGCCCAACAAATCAGACAATAAAAACCCTCAGTCCAAGACATTAAGTGAGCAGGTTAAAAAGGCTATGGGTAAATATTTTAAAGCTTTAGGGGGCCTGGAGCCTGCAAATGTCTATGAGATGGTCATGGGAGAGGTGGAACCAGAACTATTAATCGCTGTGATGAGGTTTACAAACAACAATCAATCAAAAGCGGCCGTGATACTGGGTCTCAATCGCGCTACTCTTCGAAAAAAGCTTAAGCGCTACAATATCCTGGAAAAACTATGAATCTTATTCAGCCAAAAACAGCATTAATCAGTCTTTCAGATAAAACTAATCTTAGTGAGCTGGTGAAATTCTTGCTGGATCAAAATGTCAAAATAATCTCAACTGGTGGAACTTATAAAGCCATCAGAGAGATAACAGCTAAGGTTGTCGAAGTTTCTGATTTTACTGGCTTTGAGGAGATGATGGATGGGCGAGTTAAAACACTTCATCCAAAAATACATGCTGGCATCTTAGCCAGAAGGAGCCAAGATTTAGAGGTGCTTGAGGAACGTGGATACGAAGTTATAGATTTAGTCATTGTGAATCTTTACCCTTTTAAAGAAACCATTGCATCAGATTGCACCTTTGATGAAGCTATAGAGAAAATTGATATCGGCGGCCCAACAATGATTCGCTCTGCTGCAAAAAACTTTCAGGATGTCGCTGTGATCACAAGTCCCAAAGATTATTCCATATTGATGTCCGAGTGGTCTGAGCAAGGTGGAATTTCTTATGAGTTCCGAAAGCAGCTTGCGCAAAAAGTCTTTGGGTTAATGGCAGATTACAACTCAGCCATTGCAAGCTATCTATCGGAAGATGCAGCTCACTTGCCTGATTATGCCTTTGAGCGATCTGATACTTTGAGGTATGGAGAAAATCCTCATCAATCTGCTCAAATTTTAAGGTTTAGCGGATTGCAGCATCGAAATATTGCTAACGCTGATATTATTCAAGGCAAAGAGCTCTCGTATAATAATATTGTAGATGCTGATGCGGCCTGGGAATGCGTCAGAGAGTTTACCGAGCCTGCATGCGTCATTGTGAAACATGCAAATCCCTGTGGTGTAGCTGCAGCAGAGTCTACCTATGATGCATATGATCTGGCATTTAAAACTGATCCAACTTCAGCATTTGGCGGCATCATTGCTTTTAACAAACCTGTAGATGATAGAACAGCAGAAGAAATTAATGCTCGACAATTTGTTGAAGTGGTCTTGGCACCAAGTTTTTCTGAAGGTGCGCTTGCTGCGTTTACACAAAAGAAAAATATGCGAGTACTGTGTGTGGATCTAGAGCAAGATAATCCCTACCCAGGAACCATCAAAAAAGTTTCTGGCGGCATTTTAATCCAAAGCGATGATCATTACTCCGTGCCTCAATCAGATCTACAATGTGTAACCAAAAGACAGCCTTCTGCTGAAGAAGTAAAAGACTTAATGTTTGCTTGGACGGTGGCAAAATTTGTAAAATCCAATGCCATTGTCTACGTGAAAAATAAGCAGACCATCGGTATAGGTGCCGGTCAAATGAGCAGAGTGATCAGCGCTGATATTGCAAACCTCAAAGCCAAGAATGAGGGATTAATTGTGGAAGGTGCCGTCATGTCTTCTGATGCCTTCTTTCCATTTAGAGATGGTATTGATAAAGCAGCTGAAAGTGGAATTGCTGCAATCATTCAGCCAGGTGGGTCCATCCGAGATGAAGAAGTGATCGCAGCAGCAGATGAGAATAATATTGCCATGGTCTTTACCGCAACGCGCCACTTCCGACATTAAGTAAAATTATGCAAGTCCTAGTAATTGGATCGGGCGGCAGAGAGCATGCTTTATCCTGGAAAGCTGCACAGGATAGTTCAGTAGAAAATGTATATGTATGTCCCGGCAATGCAGGAACTGCCTTAGAAGAAAAGGTACAAAATATTGAAATAGACATCAATGATTTTGCGGCAATAGAAAATTTCTGTGTCGCAAAAAAAATTGGATTGGTGATCATTGGTCCAGAACAGCCATTGGTAGATGGTTTATCAGATTGTTTGCAAAGCAAAGGAATTAAAACTTTTGGGCCATCTCAAGCCGCTGCCCAACTTGAGGGTTCAAAAACCTTCTCTAAAGATTTTTTTATCAAATATGGCATACCTACTGCTGGTTACTCTTCCTTCGATGACTTCGAAACAGCAAGGGCGCATCTTGAAGGGATTGATTACCCAACAGTGGTGAAGGCCGACGGACTGGCAGCAGGCAAAGGTGTCATTATTTGTGGTAATGAGGAGGAAGCTTCCGAGGCTTTAAAGAACATCTTTCAAGATCAGGCCTTTGGGGATGCTGGTAATCGAGTGGTGATTGAAGATTTTTTGCAAGGAGAAGAGGCAAGTTTTATTGCCGTTGTGAGCAAAGATAAAATTATCCCACTTGCAACGAGTCAAGATCACAAAGCTGTTGGCGAAGGTGATGTTGGCTTAAATACTGGTGGAATGGGAGCCTACTCCCCCGCTCCAATTGTTGACGCACGTATGCATCAAAAGATTCTTGATGAAGTCATGGAGCCAACCATGAGGGGTTTGATCAATGAGGGTTCGCCATATCTAGGTTTTCTTTATGCAGGGGTCATGATTCATAACGGAGAGCTAAAAGTTCTTGAGTTTAATTGCAGGTTTGGCGATCCAGAGACTCAGCCAATTCTGCTCAGATTAAAATCCAGTCTCGTCGAGCTTTGCTTGTGTGCCATTGACGATAAGTTAGAACTTTATGAGTCTCAATGGGATGAGAGGCATTCATGCGGAGTCGTCATAGCCTCAGAAGGTTACCCTGAAAAATATTTATCCAACCAAGAGGTTGAGATTAAAGAGTTAAATTCAGACACTATGAAATTATTTCATGCAGGCACAGCTCTAGAAAATAATAAAGTGATGACTTCAGGTGGTAGAGTATTTTGTGCGACTGCTCTTGGGACGAATTTAAAAGACGCTCAAACTGCGGCATATACTTTGGTACAATCCGTATCATTTAACGGTGCTTTTTGCAGAACAGATATTGGGTATAAGGGAATTAAATGAGTCTAATTGATAATTTTATTAACGAATGTGATATCGCATTAAAAACGCTGTCGTATAAAAAAAGTGGTACGGGAAGATCTTATCCTGGTGAAAAAGGCACTGAAAGCCTCTCAAAGAAAGAGAAGAATCTATCTGCTCAGCTCATGCGCGTAAACCTAGCTGGAGAAGTTGCAGCTCAGGCTCTTTATCGAGGCCAAGCAATGGTCTGCAGAGACCCAGAAATCAAAGAACACTTAATTCAGGCCGGAGAAGAAGAAACAGATCATTTGATTTGGTGTAAGAAACGCTTAAAAGATCTCAATGGGAAACCTTCTATCTTTAATCCTATCTGGTATGCAGGTTCATTCACAATAGGAGCAATTTTTGGGAGTTTGGGCGAAAAAACAAGCTTGGGATTTGTTGAGGAAACTGAGAAGCAGGTTGTTAAGCATCTAGAAAAACATTTAGATCAAATCTCAAAAAATGATCAAGAGACCATCGATATCTTGAAGACAATGAGGGCTGATGAAGATGAGCATGCGAAAGAGGCTTCAGCCAGTGGAGCAGAATCTTTGCCAACTCCTACAAAAAAAATTATGAGTTTTACTGCTAAAGTAATGACGACTTCAAGCGCTTATATCTAAAAAGAATTCTTCATTAAGCTTTCGCCGATCAAAAAAGCATGAATATGATGTGACTTAAGGTAGTCTATATCGTCCTGATTTTTAATACCGGACTCTGCTATAAAAATATTACTATGCATAAACTTATGTTTGAGTCGAACAGAGTTATCCAAATCAACAGTGAAGGTTCTTAAGTCTCTATTGTTAACCCCAATCATTGCTTCCTGAAAATGCTCTACCCTAACAAGCTCAGCCTCATCATGTACTTCAATAAGGTAATCAAGCTCTAGCTCTTCAGCGAGAGTAACAAAGGCAGTTATTTGAGAATCAGAAAGAATGCTAGCAATCAATAAAATGCAATCTGCTCCCATTAATTTTGCTTCGTATATTTGATATTCATCGATCATAAAATCCTTTCTAAGAATTGGAAGCGATGTGATGGCTTTAACTTCTTTGAGATATTCAATGCTGCCCAAGAAAAAATCTTCTTCTGTTAATATGGATAATGCTGCAGCCCCAAATGCTTCATAATCTTTTGCTTTTTGAATTGGATCAAAGTCCTCTGAGATGATTCCTGCGCTTGGTGAGGCTTTTTTGATCTCAGCAATAATCGCCTGATCTTTGTTGAGGAGATTGGCCTTAAATACTCCTTTGGGAAGGTTCAATCTTGCAAGCTCAGATTTAATCTCTGCGAGCGGAGTCACCAGTTTCTTTTCGACAAGCTTCAGTGTTGTGTTTTTGACGATCTCTTCCAGAATACTCATGAGTTATTTGAAATCCTGACATAAGCGGCTAGCTTATCTGCAGCCATGCCGTTATTCATGAGTGTAAATGAAAGCTCAACACCATCAGCAATTGAGCTTACGGTCCCAGCTAAATACAAAGCAGCTCCAGCATTTAAAGCTATCATGTCCTGAACGGCAGATTGCTCTCCTGCAAATGCCTCTCTCACCAATAAGAGGCTATCATCAGCAGATTGAGCTGATATCTCAGAAATATTTGCCAGAGATAACCCAAAATCTTTCGGAGAAATTTCATAGTATGTAATTTCTTTATTTTTCAGTTCTGCGATATAAGTTGAATCAGTAATGGAGATTTCATCCAGGCCATCAAAACCATGAACGATTAAGGCATGCTCCATTGATAGTTTGTTAGCAACAGAAGCAAACGTTGTTAAAAGATCTTTGTGATAAACACCTAAAATTTGTCGCTTTGCACCACAAGGATTCGTGTGCGGGCCCAGTAAATTAAAAATTGTTTTTTTGCCTATTCTTTGTCTTGCAGGCATGACATATTTCATTGATTCGTGATGCAGAGGCGCGAACAGAAAAATAAACCCTACCCTGTTAAAAATACTTTCAAGCTTATTCCGATCGTGCCCAATATCTGCTCCTGCAGCCATGAGAAAATCTGCGCTCCCTGATTTACTGGATACCGCTTTATTTCCATGCTTAGTCACTGATGCTCCTCCAGCTGCGGCAACAAATGAAGAAGCAGTAGAGCAATTGAAAGTATGAATACCAGTGCCTCCAGTACCGCAGGTATCTATGTGTGATCCATCACCAATCTGAAAAGCTAAAGACTTCTCTTTCATGACACTCGCAGCTGCAGTAATCTCAATTTCCTTAATGCCTTTCTTATTTAAACCTATGAGAAATGCTTCAATTAAAAGATCATCTACCTCCCCAGACATAATGGCCTCTAGGGTTGATTTCATACCAAGAAAATCTATATCTTCTTTTGCATTAAGTTGCCGTATAACTTCTTCAATCATAGTGTTAAAAAGTTTTTAATTAGCTGCATACCGTGATCAGTTTCAATTGATTCTGGGTGAAACTGAACTCCAAAAATTGGCTTAGAAATATGCTCAATGCCCATAATAATGCTTGGGTCATCTTGAACAGTACAGGTAACCTTGAGCTCATCTGGAAGGGTCTGAGGATCAATAATTAGGCTGTGATATCTCACCACTGAATATGGATTCATGATCCCGTTAAATATTCTTTCGCCAGAATGTTCGACTTGAGAAATTTTGCCATGAAAGATCTGAGGAGCTTTAATAATTTTGGCTCCAAATGCAGAGCCGATTGATTGGTGGCCTAAACACACGCCCAACAGAGGCACTGATGTATTTTTAACTAGCTCCATGGAAATGCCTGCTTCGTTTGGAGTACAAGGTCCTGGAGAAATAATAATCTTGTCAGGATTAAGTTTTTGAATCCCTTCCAATGTAATCTCATCGTTTCTTTTAACTGTGACCTCCTCACCGCATGCGCCAACATAATGAACGAGGTTATAGGTAAAAGAATCGTAATTATCTATAACTAAAATCATGAAATCATCTCAATTGCATCTACAAAGACTTTAGCTTTTTGTTTGCACTCTAGCCATTCATTTTCAGGAATTGAATCTGCAACAATACCAGCGCCCGCACCCACATGAATCACTTGGTCTTTAATAACAGCTGTTCTAATTGCAATGGCTGTATCAATACCTCCATTCCAAGAAATATATCCAATGGCGCCTCCGTATATCCCCCTGGAACTTGGTTCAAGCTCGTTGATAATTTCCATAGCTCTAATTTTAGGTGCTCCAGATAGTGTGCCAGCAGGCAAAGTAGCCTTCAAAACATCCATGCAATCTAAATCATCAGAAATGCTACCTGTGACATTAGAAACAATGTGCATCACATGAGAATACTTCTCAATGGCCATTTTTTGCGTTACTTGCACTGAACCAATTTTTGAAACTCGCCCCACATCATTTCGACCTAAATCAATCAACATCAAATGTTCAGCAATCTCTTTTGGATCAGCAAGCAACTCTTTGGCATTGCGCTCATCTTCCTCTGGTGTCATCCCTCTCTTTCTCGTGCCCGCAAGAGGTCGCAAGGTAACTTCACCATCCTCCAATCTCACCAAGATCTCAGGAGAGGCCCCAACTACGATGCATTCCTCAAAATTTAAAAAATACATATAGGGCGATGGGTTGAGCTTTCTAATAGCTCTATATAGAGCAAAAGAATCTCCAGCAAAGCTTGTAGAAAAATCTTGCGCCAAAACAACCTGCATGACATCGCCTTCTTTAATGTAATCCTTTGCAAGATGAACGGCATCCAAATATTCTGCTTTAGAAAAATTGGAATTAAATTCCATGGTGCTAGTTGGGATAGAAAATTTGTCTTCAGGCACAAGAATGTCTTTTTTAATCAACCGTTCCATTGCATCTAGTTCATTTTGCGCATCTTCGTAGGTTAGATTTATTGGATTAGCGTTAAATATAATTTTCGTTGTCTGATTGAGATTATCAAATACTATTAATTTTTCTGCCTTTACCAGAAGTATGTCAGGCATGTGCTCTGCAAATTTAGACTTCTTGCCCGGTAGGTTGGCAATCTTAGTCTCTGCGTATTGAGCACTTTCATAGGCAAAAAAACCAACATAGCCTCCATAGAATCTTGGAAGCCCTGAGATCTCCGGTGCAGAATGTTTATCAACAATCTCCTGGATGCTATTCAGGGGATTATCAGAATCAAAGGTTTCTTTTTTTCCGCCAATACTTTGCTCGACGGTGTTGCCTGAAATTTTAATCGAATCAATGCAATCAAACCCAATAATGGAATATTGTGCCCACTTCTCTCCCCCCTCTACAGACTCTAGCAAGAATGTATTTTTCTGATTTGCTATCTTCAGGTACAAAGAGATTGGGGTATCACCCCTAGCCTCCATCTCTCTGACTAGCGGAATTATAGAGTAGCCTGCGTCTGTGTAGTTTGTGTAAATTTTTTTATCAATCATGAAATCTGTAAACTAAAAATCTAATTTATCTCCAACTGCAATACCATTTTCTTTAAACCATCCAGCATTAACCTCTAAGGCAATTCGAGTGCTACTGGTAGAGCAAACCGAATCTTCGGAAAAAGGAACCATATTATATATTTCTTGAATAGCTCCGTCGTTAGAAAGATAGGCAACGCTCAGAGGTAAGG
>DKMG01000108.1 GCA_002469975.1 Proteobacteria bacterium UBA7420 | reverse complement strand
AGGATAAATCCTCAACGCTCCGCTCAAAGTATGGGATTAAAGGCTATTGCTTATTGAGGCAATAGATAACATCAACAATGAAGATTAATGGCAAGTTTAAGCGCGCAGGTTAGTACAGTTAGAAGAAGCGTAGGACAAAACGCTATAGCGTCTGCTGCGTATAATTCACGTTCAAAATTATCTTTAGATGCAACTGATAAAGAAACAAACATAACTGTTCAATTAGCTTGGGACTATTCTACAAAAGGCGGCTTAGCTTTTTCTAAAATATACGCACCAGACCATGCGCCAGAGTGGGTATATGACCGTGAAACCTTGTGGAATAAATCTGAGAAAGCTGAAAATAGATGTGATGCAACTACTGCTCATAAGATAATGTTGCCTCTTCCTAATGAATTTAATATGGAGCAAAACATTGCCTTATTAGAAGATATTGTGAAGCCACTAGTTAATCTAGGGATGATAGTTGACGCTAATATTCATGACGACAATAAGAATAATATGCATGGACATTTAATGTGTAGCATGCGAGAGCTTGTAGAAAATAGACATGGTGAAATAGAGTTCTCGCCAATAAAAAATAGGGAGTGGCACCATAAAGATTTTGTCAATTTTGTCCGCCAGATGCATGTAGAAAAAGTAAATGAACATTACGAAAAACATGGGTACGACAAAAGATTTTGTCATAAATCATACAAAGAATTAGGAATAGATTTAGAGCCTAGCGTTCACGAAGGCCCAGCAAAAAACATCAAAAACTCTGAGCTAACAGAATTAAATCGTCAGATTGGGGCAGAAAATGCAGAAAGAATAAAAGCAAAACCAAGTATTATTCTTGATGTTTTAGGTATAAATAATCCAGTATTCACCAAAGAACAAATAGCAACTGAGCTTGAAAAACGCTTACATGCTGGCATAGATTTTAGCAAAATAGATAACATAGAGTCATTGCAAAGTGAGCTATCAGCAACATTTAATATCTTGTATGAGAAGATACTAGTATGCCCTGAAATATCCCAAATAGTAGAGGCTGATTTAAAAGGTAGGACGCTCTATACAACTACAAAACGCTTAGAGCTCGAGGAGAGATTTGTTGCAAATGTTGAAGAGTTGCATAGTAGAAACGGCCACGCATTAAACATTAAAGATAGTGACCTTGACCATCTATCATGGTCTGAAAAAATAGGTACAAAACTACGCGATATCAAAACAGATTTGATCGAAAATATCAATGACAAAACTGGCCTCAAACTAGAGAAGCCAAGACAAGAAATCAGCTTATCTGTGGAGCAGAGGAGGGCGGTTGTTAATATACTTAATGGTTCTGATATTTCGGTATTAGAGGGAATACCAGGTGCTGGGAAAACCACTGTTATGCGTGAGATGGTACGTCAATACAAGAAGGCTGGGTTTAAGGTGATTGGCGTAGCACCTAGTAGTGCTGCTAGTTTGGAGTTAGCTAAGGCTACTGGTATCGAATGTAAGAATGCCAGTTTGTGGCGTAAGGAATGGTTGAATGAACAGAATAAGAAATTCGAATTAGTGCTTAGAGGTGATTATTACAAGGAAGATTTGTACAAAGATAATGGTTCATCCTTAACAAGTAAGCATGTGATGATTATTGATGAAGCTTCTATGGGCGAGCTTGCTAATATGGATTATTTGATTTCTGAGGCAAAAGCTGTAGGAGCTAAGGTTCTAAAAGTCGGAGACAGCAATCAATTATCCCCTGTTGGTTGGGCGGGTGCTCTTGATAAGACTATATCAATATGTGGAAGTGAAACATTAAGCGAATCTAGACGTCAGCAGCAAGCAAGTCATCAAGAGGCAACTAAACTACTAAGTCAATACAGAGTTAGAGATGCACTTGATATTTATTGGAAAGAGGGAGTTATTAAGGTAGCCGAGAACGAATCAGAAGCTAATAGTATGGCAGTAAGGAGCTTTGTGAGTTCTTATATAGAAACTGCAAAAGCTATAGAAAGAGATGATCTTATATCAACTCGCTCTAAGGCAATTGGTGTATTTGAAAACAAAACTAGAAATTTGCTGAATAGCCAAGTACGTGAGCAATTAAAAGAAGCTGGTATATTAAAAGGCCAAGAGCACCGAGTGCTTGTTGGTTCACTGATCAAGGACGGCAAGTATGAAAAGCAGTATTTGAGCTTAAGTAGGGGCGAACAAATAGTATTTGCAAGAAATGCTAATCGTCTAGGTGAGGGTGGTATATTCAATGGTGAGCTAGGTACAATACTGAAAATACATAAGCCTGATAAGGATTCTTTAGCTAAGATTGACATTTTGGTACATAGAGCAAATGGTACAAAGGAAAAAGTATTACTGGATTTAGCGGAGCTTGCTAATAATAAATATGTAGGAAAATACTTCCATGATGGCATATCAATAGACCATGGATATGCGGTAACTTCTCATAAAGTACAAGGCGCATCAATTGATGATTTTGTTATGCGCCCTGAGAAGAATGTCGGCTTTGAAGTCTTCAACGTGTTATCTACACGTCACAAACAAAATCTAGAAATAATAGGTGATAGGGAGACGCTAAAAGATGCCTTCTATGAAGCATTAGATGAGACTGCAAGTAAGGCGAAGAATAGGTTTGAGTTGAAGCTGGATAATGAAGAAACCATCTTAAAGGGCGGTTTAGCTAAGATGATATCTAAGCGGAGCAATACAAGCTTTGCTGGTGACTACCGCACTATGGGGCAGACAGAAGAAGATAAGTATATCAAGCAATATATCGATAAATCCGAAGAAACTATAGCAACTGTGCGTAAGATTACATCTTGGCAAAATACAGAGCTTAGAAAAACTGGTGTTAAACCACAAATGTGGGAACACAAGGACTGGAAAGAGTTTAAAGAAATCAGAGAAACTAGAAGCCTTGCCGCAAGTACTATTATAGCTGGCTTTGCTCCAAACGATAAATTATCTGGTGATACAAGAGAGGAATATAGTCATTTAACCTCTGCTGAATTCCGCAAGGAGTGTGTGACGGCCTCATACGCTAAGTTCAAGGATAGAATAGTACAGCTAGGAATGAACTATGCCACTATTGAAAAACATGCAAGTCAGCTTAATGGCAAAGCAGGGGAGCTTGATAAGGTAATAGTAGAGCAAAAAAGCACTATATTGCATGAGCAAGGTATATTCAAAGAGCTAATACAATCGGTGTCTAGTGGTCAAACGGTAGCTATTAGAAATAGCTGTGCTTTAGTTAATGTACATATTGCTGAGACAAATATTGCTATAGAAGAGAAGAATGCGGGCATAAACGACATTGAGAGTAATAGACAAGAATTAACTGATGCGATAGAGACGGAAAAACATTATCGCAAAATCCTCACTCCAGAATATTTAAGTCGTATCTACCGTGCTGATAAAGGCTTACAAGAAAATGCAAATACAGGAATTATAGCCCTTGAGAAATACGAAGCCTTAATATCAGAGCATGGGGCAGATAAGGCAACAGAGATGGTAGTTAAAGAGCCTAGCCTACTGGGAGATTTAAAAGGCTATGGTGTGGGTAGATTATTTGGAATTAACAATGATAGAAAAGATGCAATTGCCTTATGCAAGAATTTGGGGCAACAGTTAAATGGATTTAATGGGAGTGGTAAGATGATAGAGCAATACAAAGAAAAAATGACAGAAGAAGATTTCGGAACAAAACTATTTGCATTAAGTGCAGAAATCGAGCACTTACGCTCACTTCTTCCTGCTGATATTGATAATGAA
>DKMG01000069.1 GCA_002469975.1 Proteobacteria bacterium UBA7420 | reverse complement strand
CGTTTATGGTTTTCTAGCGCGGCTCCGCTAGCATCAACCCTTGGCGTGGTATTGGTTACCCAAATTTCACTGGGAATTATGAATGTTGTATATGTTCTTCCTTTGTACATTGCCATAGCTCATAATTTAGTTGCAGCTGCATTATTATTAGCAACCCTGATGGTCAACTTTATTGTGTGGAAAAAATGAATACTCTTAAAAACTACTACGAGCTTTGCAAGCCCAATGTAGTAATAATGATGCTGATTACCGCCCTAGTAGGCTCATTGCTAGCAAGCAAGACATTGGCACCCTTATCCTTAATTGCTTTTGCAATGCTGGGCATAGGTTTGTGTGCGTCATCTGCCGCAGCCATAAATCAAATTATTGATAGAAAAGTAGATGCAAACATGGGAAGAACTGAGAATAGACCCATACCACAGGGAGAGGTTTCTCCGATTAATGCTTCAATTTTTGCTGCTGTACTGGGGGTTTTGGGCGCAATAATATTAATTACCTATGTCAACGTCCTTACGGCTGTCTTGACCCTTGCTTCTCTCATAGGGTACGCATTTATTTACACCGTTTATTTAAAACGCGCTACACCGCAAAATATTGTTATTGGCGGCTTAGCGGGTGCTGCACCTCCGTTGCTGGGCTGGACGGCCGTAACAAATTCAATTGATCCCAATGCATTGCTTTTGGTTCTCATTATTTTTGCATGGACTCCCCCTCATTTTTGGGCCTTAGCCATCCATCGAAAAGATGATTATGCAAAAGAAAATATTCCAATGCTGCCTGTAACCCACGGAGTCGCATTTACCAAGTTTCAAATTATTCTATATACCATTATTCTGATTTTGGTTAGTCTTCTTCCGTTTATTGTTCTGATGTCGGGTATTTTCTACTTAATTTCTGCCTCTATTTTAGGTGCTATTTTTCTCTACTATTCCATTAAACTTTATAGGGATAAAAATAATGAAAATGCATTTCCAACATTTGTATATTCCATCTATTACATATTTTTAATATTTGCAGCGTTGTTGATAGACCACTACCTTATCTAAAATGCCCACAAACATAAAAATTTCACTACTGCTGATTGTTCTGTTCATGGTCTCTGTTCTATTTTTATTTATCAATAAATTAACAACACCTAGATATTTATCAGCACCAGAGCTCCTAGTGAATGGCATGTATGTCTTCCCAGAAGCCAAGCCTTTCTCAGAATTTACCCTCTTAAGTGCAGGCAATCGCTCTATTACTAAAAATGATTTAATGGGGAAGTGGACTTTGGTTTATTTTGGATTTACGCGTTGCCCAGACGAATGCCCGGTTGCCATGTCCATGATTAAAAATCTTTACGCCACTCTTGAAACAAAAGGCTTTGATTTATCAGACAAACAGGCCTTATTGATCACCATTGATCCTGAGAATGACTCTCCAGAAACGGTAGATAAATATGCAAAAATATTCAATACCAGCTTTATTGGAGCTCGCGCCAACAGACCAATGCTGCTTAGTCTAGCAACACAATTAAACGTTATGGTTGTCAAGCCACCTCAAAACCATAGCGACCATTCAATTGATCACCTTGAAAACCATTCAAATAATATTTTACTTATTGACCCTAGGGGAAACTACTTTGGATTTTTTAGACCTCCATTCGACGAGGAAAAATTTCTTTTAACCTACCAAGCGGTGGTGACGCCTCGCTAGCTCTCTAGGAGCAGGGAGCGTAGCTCTTGAATCTCTGCATCAGATATATCTAACCCCACTCTAATATAGTTCTCAAGAGACCCATAGGTATCTTCGGCAGTCTGAAATGCCGTTTCTATGTACTCTCTTTCAACACCCAGTAATGGTCTCAGTATTTCTGCATCTGCCTGATAAAAACTCATGAGTTTAATTTGCCCAATCATCTGATCAATCCTTTCAGAAGTAAAATCATTAGTTTTCATATAGTCATGAATGACATCTTCTTTTGAGACACCTAGAGCTATCAACGTTATTGCTGCAGCAAAGCCAGCTCGATCTTTGCCTGCGGTGCAGTGAAATAGGGTTGGGCCCTTATTGGCAAGTAAGTCTTTTAAAAACTTACTGTAAACCTCTTGATAGTCTGTAATAAATTCTTTATTAGCCTCTACAAGGAAGCTTTTAATATCCTTATTAGTTTTGCCCCTGAGGATGTCTTCAATCTGACTTCGCATTGCACCATCCACTGCAATTGGCATTTCCACATATTCAATCCCTTTTGGCACAATATCAGGATCTTCAGTTTTCTCTACTGTGGATCTGAAATCAACAATTCGCTTGATTCCCAGTTTCTGCAGGTACTGCTCATCCACCGAGGATAGGTCACTTAATTTATCTGATCTGTATAAAAGACCCCATTTTACCAGCCTGCCATCACTTGTTTTGTATCCCCCAAGCTCCCTGGTGTTATGGGACCCATCCATTGGAAGCTTGCGATGAGCCTCCGTTTGAAAAGATTGATCATTTTTATGTATTGGTCTTTCCATTAAATTATTATTATCTGAGCATTGAGTTATAAATAGGCAGAGGGTTAAAAAACCTACTGTTCTATACATCTATAATGACCTTGCCTCGAGCTTTTCTATCCTTGAGGTGCGCAATTGCTTGGCCTGCATTTTCTAGAGAAAATCGATCAGCAATTTCTGGATTAATTTTTCCTAATGCGAAGAGGTCAAATAGCTCCTGAAAGTTCTTTTGATTTTCCTCTGGGAACATCATGGTCCAGGCGCCCCAAAAGACACCCACAATTTGACACCCCTTTAAAAGCGCCAAGTTAAGGGGAGGCTTGGGGATTTCACCAGCTGCAAAGCCAATAACTAAAAAGCGACCTTCCCATGCCATTGCTCTAATTGCAGGCTCGCTAAAAGAGCCACCCACCGGATCATAAACAACATTTGCGCCAAGACCACCTGTTAACTCCTTAATTTTATTAGATAGTTCCTTTTGCTGATCTCTATTAAGGTTCCCTGAGGGGTAAACAAATGCCTCGTCTGCACCATGCTCTATGCAAGTTTGAATTTTTTCTTCAGATGATGCTGCCGCTATAACTCTTGCACCCATGGCCTTGCCAAGCTCTACTGCTGCCAGACCAACACCACCGGCAGCTCCTAATACTAATAATGTTTCCCCTGGCTGAATCTGAGCCCTTTGCTTAAGCGCGTACAGTGAGGTGCCATAAGTCATAGCAAGTGCCGCAGCAGCTGGAAAATCCATTTCTTTCGGAATCAGATTAACTCGCGCCTCTTCCACTACTACTTGTTCTGCAAAGCATCCATGGCCAGCCATTATAAAAACATGATCACCAATCTTGCAGTTTGTTACACCTTCTCCAATTTCAGCAACGACTCCTGAGCATTCTGCCCCAGGAACAAAAGGCATAGGGGGCTGAAATTGATACAACCCTTGAATCATTAATACATCAGGAAAATTGACACTTGCTGCTTTTACTTGGACTAGCACCTCTCCAGCTTTAGGCTGAAGATCATCTACTTCTCCAAAGATTAATTTTTCTGGACCCGCTAGCTCTACACATTGCAATGCTTTCATAATTCCTCTTTTAATTTTGAATTATACAATTCTACATATTTATTAATATCTGCGCTCGTGCTTTTAGCAAGATTTTCTAATTCTTTTATAGACTGATCAGCAGATGCAATAAAATGTGAAAAATCTCGCGTTGCTCCATTACGGTAAGTTTCAGCAATTTTTTGACTTTGCCATAAGCCATATTCTTGAAATGACATTTCATGCTCTTTCATCTCACTCATAATTCTTCTGCTCGGAGGATCCTGCTTAGTCAACTCATCATCTATAGCCACTGAATATTCTGATGAATAGGCATCCATAGCTTTTGCAACCATGCGCAGCTCTTCATAAAAATTTTTCTTAACATCAGCAAGAGGGAAGAGCGCACCTTCCTTACTCAAGCTCACATCTTTGTCGCGACCTCTTTCTACCATAGCAGAATGATTGAATTGAATTTCTATAGCCTCTTGCTCTGAAATAATAGGACTATCAGAAATAAGAGCATGCATTAAAAAAACGTCTAGAAGCTTAATGTTATTTGTTGAAATTCCCTCAGGAATGAAAGGGTTAACATCCACGCCCCTTAACTCAATGTATTCAATCCCATGACGGCGAAGCAAGTTTGAGGGTCGAGAGGTGCTGGCACCAGTTCTTTTGGGGCGAATAATATCATACAACTCATTTTCAATTTGCAAGATACCAGCAGAAATCTGCTGAGGCATTCCTTGTTCATCTTTTAAGCCCAATGCTTCAAATTTTTCGTATGGTGTATTAATGCCTTTCACCACGGAATTGATGAACTCATTTAAATCATTATAACGAATGTCTAAAGTATCCTGAATCGCACTTTGGTAACCCACATTACTCATGCGCAAGGATGTTGCTGAAGCAAGAAATAAGTCCTCTTCTCCATACTGCTCCAGGTTGTGAGCCCTATCTAGCAAGTAAGATTTATGCGCAACAGGGGATGCTCCAAAATGCTCCAAAAGAAACCAAAAATTTCTTTTAACATTTCGAATTAAACCTAAGTACTGATCATCTATAAAAGCTTGAGATGGATGCGGGTTCATAGCCAGCCATGAGTTTTTAGAGATGGAGAAATTAAAGTGTATTCCAGAGACGCACTGCATAATGGACCCATACCTGAGCCTCAGACCTTTTCGGTAAACATGTTTTAGCATCCCGCTATTTGAACTTCCATACTCTGCTATTCGTATTTCAGATTCTGCATTAAAAGCGCAAGGCATTGAAAAATTCCACAATAATTCATCACCCATGGTGCTATATAAAAAATGATGTAGATCCGATAGATGATCGAATAAACCCTCGGCAGAGCTAAAAGTAGGGGTCACAAGTTCTATCAAAGCCTCTGCAAAGTCAGTTGTAATATCTTTGTTGGTTAAGGGTGACCCTAATTTTTTAGGATGATCAGCCTGGGAGATAGCACCAGCATTGCTAACCCTTAAAGATTCTCGCTCTATACCCCTGTTAATTTCAAGGTTATGAAAAAAGCCGCTGTCTTGATATTGCTTAAGAGAATTCTTAAATGTTAGCGAGGCCATTAAAAGGAAGCTAAATGGATGGCCCAGCCTCTATGATTTCTTGTCTTACGGAAAACTTTTTAAAGTTATCTTGAAACTGCTGAACCAAATTTTTTAAGTAGGCGTCATATTGGCTTTGATCTTCCCAGGTAGACTGAGGCGTTAAAATTTTAGGGTCAACACCTTCAATAGACAGGGGAACATCTAGATTTAAACCATCAATATGTTGTGTAGCAACATCATTTAGCTCCCCGTTCTGGATTGCGTTGACAACCCTGCGTGTAGTTGGAATATCAAATCGTGAGCCAATACCATGAGGACCGCCAGTCCAACCAGTGTTGACCAAAAATACTTTTGCATCAAAAGCTTCTACTCGCTTAATCAAAAGATCAGCATAGACCCCAGCAGGCCTTGGAAAAAATGGGGCGCCAAAGCAGGTTGAAAACGTTGAGCCGATGGCCTCAGTGGAACCAACTTCAGTGGAGCCAACTTTGGCGGTATAGCCGCTTAAAAAATGATATGCAGCAGCTTCTTTGGACAGGATAGAAACAGGAGGAATTAAACCAGTTAGATCGCAGGTTAAAAATATAACTGTTTCAGGCTCCCCAGCTGCGTTAGATTCAACTGCATCATCGATATGCGACCTTGGATAACAACACCGACCGTTTTCTGAAAGAGATGTATCTGAGTAATCAGGCGTTCCTGCACTATCTAAGGCAACGTTTTCAATGATGCTGCCGTGCTTGATAGCCTTCCAAATAACAGGTTCATTTTTCTCTGAAAGATCGATGGTTTTTGCATAGCAACCACCCTCAAAATTAAAGACAGTTCCTTCACCCCAACCATGCTCATCATCGCCAATCAGCGAGCAAGTAGGATCTGCAGATAATGTAGTTTTGCCTGTGCCCGATAGTCCAAAAAATAATGAGACTTTTCCATCTTTATTTACATTAGATGAGCAATGCATTGGCAGTACATCTTTTTCAGGCAGTAAAAAATTTTGTACAGAGAACATAGATTTTTTCATCTCCCCTGCATATTTCATGCCAGCTAAAAGAACCTTTCTAGCCGCAAAGTTAATAATGACACACCCCTCAGAGTTGGTGCCATCTTCCTCTGGAGAGCATTGGTAATTAAGAGCGCTTAGTATTTGCCACTCTTGTTTACCTTGATAATTAAATTCAGCAGGGTTAATAAAGATGAGTTTGGAGAACATGCTATGGGAGGCACTTTCTGTTGTTACATTTACTGGAATATAGTGATCCACATGCGCACCGACATGCACTTTTGAAAGATATCTATTCCTCTCAGCAAGATAAGCATCAACCTTATTCCAAAGCTTAGAGAATTTATCAGCATCAAATGGCTTATTAATACTGCCCCAGTCAATTAAATTAGATGTGCTATCTTCTTGCACAATAAATCGGTCATTAGGGCTTCTGCCGGTTCTCTCGCCAGTTTCTAGGGAGAGCGCACCATTGCTGGCAATTACGCCTTCGTTATTGGCAATAGCAGCCTGAATGAGCTCCTCAGTTCCAAGTTCCATTACTTGACTCAAAGTATTATTTTCCATAAATATTATTATTCCCTATATAGCACTTATTTTACATTCTGATGTATTGCAACACTACATATTATTTGTGTAGTGGATTTGAATTTATTTGCTATGAATTGTCAATCAAGCTGCAATTACTTAAATTAAGTGGGTTTTATGGCTTACCTTATTGTAGTTTAACTACACTCTAGCCATTTTTCCGTAAAAAAAGAAATATAAGTTATAGACCACTAAGCCTATAAAAAATAGAAAAGCCCATTCTGCAAAATTAAAAATAAATCTCCACTCGTATTCTGCACAATTGCCATCTCCAAGAAGAATTGTTTGAATTAGCTCCATAAATGGAAGCGTATCCATTAAAAAATCCATTGGTGGCGCGCAAGTCGGCAACTGATCTGCTGGCAAATGTTGTAAATAAATTTGTCTGCCAGCAATAATGCTTCCACCCAGCGCAAAAAAAGCTGCCAGAAACAACGTGATTTTTGAAATAATAATGTGGAGGTGGGGAATGACTAAAATAACCCCACAAAAAGCAATAAATGCAAATGACCAGCGCTGCAGTATGCAAAGAGGACAAGGATCATAGTAGCCAATCAGCTCAAAAAGATAAGCTCCCACTATCAAGCCCGCACCCGTAATGCAATTCACTGCAGGAGGGCTTAAAAACAATCTTTTTAAAATACTCATAAATATAATTTTACAACTAAAGCAGCATTGATCTTATATTATCCATGGCTTATATAAAAACCAAATGACATAATAAATTTTTATGACCAATCCTAACAAAAAAATTTTTTTAATCGACGGTTCTTCTTATTTATATAGAGCATTTCATGCTATGCCGCCCTTAACTACTTCGACTGGATTGCCAACAGGTGCAGTGAAGGGAGTAACCAACATGCTCCGCAATCTCAGGAACGAAAATCCTAACTCTCATTATTTAGCAATTTTTGATGCTAAGGGCAAAAACTTTAGACATTCTATTTATAAGGATTACAAAGCAAACCGACCTCCCATGCCACCAGAGCTTCGCGAGCAATTAGCGCCATTAAAGTCCATTTGCAATGCTATGGGGATGCCTGTTGTTGAAATTCCAGATGTGGAAGCCGATGATGTTATTGCAACCTTGGCAGTCATGGGGTCTCAAAGGGGTATGCCTATGATTATTTCTTCCCTGGATAAAGATTTAATGCAGCTTGTCCAAGATCCATTGGTCAAAATGGTAAATACTATGAACAACAAGGTCTATGACGAAGCTGGCGTGCAAGAAAAGTTTGGAGTGCATCCCGATCAAATAATAGATTACCTTGCTCTTGTTGGTGATACCTCAGACAACATTCCTGGTGTCCCGAAGGTAGGACCCAAAACCGCAGTTAAATGGTTAAATGAGTTTAAAGACCTAAAAGGGATCACTCAAAATGCAGAAAATTTTACTGGTGTTGTGGGTCAAAACCTAAGAGATTCTATCCATGATCTAGACAGAAATGTTGAGCTTGTGACGCTTAAAAAAGATGTAGATTTATCTGTTTCTCTGGATAAATTGCTAGCAGCAACCGAAGACCAAGAAGAGCTGAATAAACTCTTTGCATCCCTAGAGTTTAAGAACTGGATCAAATCTTCTGAAGGTCGGCCCACAGATGCGCCAATACCAACCGCGCCTTCCAAAGAATACGAAACTGTTTTGTCTGACAAAGCCCTAAAAAATTGGGCAGAGAAATTAAATAAATGCTCAGCTTTTGCCATTGACACAGAGACATCCTCTTTAGACACCATGACAGCTGACTTGATCGGCATATCCCTATCTTGTGAAGAGGGAGAGGGCTGCTACATCCCTATCCAACATTCATATGAAGGCATGCCTCAACAACTTTCACTAAGTGCTATAGCTAGAACTTTAGGCGAAGCTATCTCTCGCAATCAAACAAAGTTGGTAGGCCAGAATCTTAAATTCGATTTACCAATTCTTAATAGACATGGCATCAAAGTTACAGAATTTCTTGGTGACACCATGTTGATGTCATACGTTTTAAACAGCACGGGCACCAGACATGGCTTGGATAGAATGGCCATGCATTATTTACAATATCAACCAATGAAATATGAGGAAGTGGCAGGCTCTGCTTCCAAGCAAATTAATTTTGCCCAAGTGGAGATCCCTGCTGCAACATTTTACGCCGCCGAGGATGCAGACATAACCTTTCGACTCTTTAACCTTTTAGATCAAAGGCTTAAAAAAGAACCAAAGCTCATCACCCTTCTTAAAACCCTAGAGTATCCAATGCTTAAATCTTTAATTAAGGTTGAGACCAATGGTGCGAAGATTAATGCAAAAATGTTAGCAGATTACTCAACAGAGCTAGGAGTAAAAATTGAGCAGCTGTCCAGGACAGCATTTAAAATGGCAGGAGAGGAATTCAACATGGATTCTCCCAAGCAACTGGTTGAAATTCTTTATAACAAATTAGAATTACCCGTATTAAAGAAAACTCCAAAAGGCCAACCTTCCACAAACGAAGATACCCTTCAGCGTTTGGCCGAAGAGTATGAGCTACCAAAAGTTATTATTGAGTACAGAGGACTGGCAAAACTAAAATCTACATATACTGACAGCCTGATAAATATTCAACATCCCAATACGAAAAGAATTCATACCTCATATCAACAAGCTGTCACCTCGACTGGCAGGCTATCTTCAACGGAGCCTAATCTACAAAATATACCCATCAAAACAGCTGAAGGTAGAAAAATACGTGAAGCTTTTGTAGCAGAAGAAGGGAATGTCTTAATTTCCGCCGACTATTCGCAAATTGAATTAAGAATCATGGCTCATTTATCTGGAGATAAAAATCTTACCCATGCCTTCAATAACAGTATTGATGTTCATTCAGCTACTGCCTCTGAAATATTTGATGTGCCTTTAGAGGAGGTGACGACCGACCATCGCAGAAGCGCTAAGGCAATTAATTTTGGCTTAATTTATGGCATGTCAGCTTTTGGATTAACCAGGCAGCTAGGAATTCCTCGCCATGAAGCCCAAGCTTATCTTGATACTTATTTCGAGAGATATACTGGCGTCAGGGAATACATGGATTCTACGAAGGAGCTAGCAAAGAAAAACCTGTATGTGGAAACTATTTTAGGCAGGAAACTACATGTAACTGAAATTAACGCATCTAATGGGTTAAGACGACAGGCAGCTGAAAGGGCTGCAATTAATGCTCCTTTGCAAGGCTCAGCTGCAGACATTATCAAAAAAGCTATGATTGACGTTGATGAATGGATTGGAGACGACAATCCAAACATTAAAATGATTATGCAGGTTCATGATGAGCTTATTTTTGAAGTCAAAAAGAATTTTGCAGAAGAAGCTCTAACTAATGTAATTAGCCTTATGGAAAAAGCAGTTCAATTGGATATTCCGTTAATTGTTGATGCAAACCAAGGATCTAATTGGAATGAAGCTCACTAGGAAGAAATTGTTCCTGCCCAGATTAATGGATCTTTGACAATTCTTTCTTCTGGCTCAAGAATCTTGATGCCATATTCTTCTCTTAAATCACATACTCTTTGAGTCATTAAAGCGTCTGGAGATCTAAAAGGCCATTTTTTATTCATTGCCTTTGTGCGGCGTCCAATTCTTCTCTTGATAGGGATTAGTTTAAAGACGGCAAGCACAAGCTTGAGGTAACCCAACTCTTTTTTTAAATATTTATTTAACTCTTTTAACTCAGGTAATTTTGAATATGCAAATAATTCTTGAAATTTCCAATGGCAGCCTCGCAAAACCCATGAATCTAGCAAAGACTCTTGTTCAATAGAGGTATCAAGTCCAAAGATAACGTGAGTTGCATCATGGTCCCTAATAATCTGTGAATCAGGCTTATCAATTAATTGTTTTTTGCCGTTGGCTTGAAGGTAGGCACGATACTCTTCCAGCCCTTCCTCAAGGGTTAGGTCACAGGATTGATCTTGAAAAGATAATTTAACCATCTACATATTTTAGTAAAATCTTTCCTAGTTTTTCGCAGCCCGTTCCTTTGAGCGATGAAATTGCTATCACGTGAGGAGCATTAGTCTGCTTTAAAACCATTTGCTGTGTGCTCGCACACAGATTGTTTGAGACCTTATCAGATTTTGTAAGGACCGGAATAAAAGGTACATCAAAATTTTCACAAAGCTCAATCATTGCTAAGTCCATTTCTTTGAGGGGATGGCGAATATCCATAAATATTACTACTGCTTTCAATGAGGTCCGCTTTTCAAAATACTCACCTAACAACGGGCCCCAATCTTTTCTTCTAGAGTGACCAGATTTTGCAAACCCATAGCCAGGCAAATCAAGAAACTTGAAACCTTCCTCCACTTCAAAAAAATTAATTTCAGTTGTCCGCCCAGGAGTTTTGCTTATTCGTGCTAATTTTTTATTTTTAGTTAATGCATTTAATGCACTAGATTTACCAGCATTTGATCGCCCAGACAATAAAATCTCTGTCCCAGTGTCTTCTGGGAGTTTTTGGTACTTTGTTATGCCAAATAAAAAAGCAGTATTTTTAAAAGGATTTTTCATAAGATCATTTATCTCAAGCGATGCAGGACATATAATATGCTTTCTGTACCATAACGCATAATATATATTGAAAACTTATTTACTCGCCGCACTTAGCCTCTTATCCCTTGCTTCTATAGCATCTGAGCTAGAAATTCCCAACCTCTTGAATGTTGGTAACGCAAAGGCTGGGGCTGATTTAGTGGCAACCTGCGCAGCCTGTCATGGTGGAATGGGGCAAAGCGCAAACTCCGATTGGCCAAATTTAGCGGGACAAAACCAACGATATATTGCCGAGCAACTAAAATATTTCCAACAAGGAAGCAGAGAGAATGCTCTTATGTTGGCGGTTGTGCCGTACCTGAAAACGCTCTCAGATTCGCAGCTGTTTGATATTGCAGCTTTCTATAGCGAACAAGTCGCAGCTGTTGGTCAGGCAAAAGATGATCCGGAGCTTTTAGCATTGGGCAAAAGCCTATACATGGCTGGAGATTTATCTCGAGGCATACCAGCTTGCACAGCATGTCACTCTATGAATGGAGCAGGAAATGATCAAGCTGGATTTCCTCGCATTGCAGGCCAGCAAAAAGCTTACTTAACTTCTACCTTAAAAGCTTATAGAAGTATGGATAGAAATGCTGGGGATTACTCTCTAGTGATGCAATCTGCATCTCAAAATTTAAAAGATAAAGACATCGAAGCCTTAACAAACTACATGCATGGACTATACCAAAAATGAAATACCACAAATACTGTTTAACATTCCTATTATTATTTTCTGCCCTAAGCGTTCATGCTGAGTATAAGTTAGGGAGAGATTACGGCTCTATTTCTAGGCCTCTTCCTGTGAAGCAGGATGGCGTGGTCGAGGTTTTAGAGGTTTTTTGGTACGGTTGTGGACATTGTTATAACCTTGAACCAGTTATTGAAAACTGGTCTAGCAAGCAAGACAGCAGCGTGAAACTTACAAAGATGCCTGTTACCTGGGGACCAGCTCACCAACTTCATGCTAAATTATTCTATACGGTAGAGGCTTTTGAATTGGGACAAAAAGCACATACTGCTGTTTTTACATCCATTCACAAAGAATCAAATTATCTTTCAAGTGATGAAGCAATTATTACATTTCTTGAAACTTTTGATCTTGAAAGGGATCAGATTAAGAAGCAGATGAACTCTTTCTCTGTAAAACAAAAAGTAAAGCGGGCAATAGAACTATCAAGACAGCTAAAAGTTACGGCTGTTCCAATGCTTTTTGTTGATGGCCAGTATAAAATAGAAGGCAAGAGATCACACTCAGAAATGCTGAAGGTAGCAGATCACGTGATTGAGCTTCAAAAACCTGTTTCTTAAAAGTTATATATTATGAAAAAAATCGCACCATTATTTGTTATTACACTGGCACTAGTTCTATTTTTTAATGGAAAAAAATATGATGAGATGATGGAATCGAGATTGAGCAGTCCTATTGCAGTTTGTCTGGAAGGCGAATCCTGTGGACAATCAACGGCAATAACATTAGCTGCCGGTGGCGCTTCGCGATCTGCTGAAGATATTTATTCAACTGGGTGTGCCGCTTGTCATACTTCTGGAGTAGCTGGATCCCCTGTTTTGGGAAATCAATCTCAATGGGAGTCTAGACAATCCAAGGGCTATGAGATGCTTGTGGATAATGCCTGGAATGGTATTAATGGAATGCCTGCAAAAGGTTTATGTGCAGACTGCACCAAGGAAGAGATCGGCATTGCTGTTCAGTATATGCTGGATGCTATTTAGCCTTATCCTCCTCTAATAGCTTCTCCAAAGTATCTATTCTTGCCTCGAGTTTAGCAGCCAAAGCTTCTAGCATCTGGTAATCCTTAGTCGTCACATATCCCTGGGATTTAACCAGAGCATCAAATTTTTCTTGCATCTCACCTTTCAGTATATTCAGCCCCGGTTTGCCAGCTACATCTGAAAATTCAATCAGCTTGTCTTGCACAATGCTTACAAACGCATCAAAGGTATCTTTATTGCTCATAATGCAATGATAGCAACTTGATAAATTCTGACCAATGATTAAATTCATTCGGAGGATTGTTGTCTGCATCCCAAACTAGACCATTTAAATTAAACCACATGGTATTAATACCAAGATTTCTCGCTCCCTGAATATCGCACAAAGGATCATCTCCCACATGCAGTGTCTGAGAAAAATCTATCCCTGAGATCTCTTTGGCTGCTTTAAAATGTGCAGGATCTGGCTTGTTATTCTGGACATCAATAGAAGAGATAGAAAAATTAAATAAATGCCCAATGCCGAGTTTATGAATATCTGCGTTGCCATTGGTTAGAACGCCCAGAGTATAATTTTTTGCAAGCACCTCTAGTGTATTTAAGACCTGATCAAAAAAAACAACCTTATGGCGCTCTTCTAGAAAAAACTTATAAGCCTCATCTACGAGTTGCTCTAATTCATGATGATTATGAATGTGGTCCTTGAGATGATGGCAAATAGTTTTTTGTCTTAACAAGCCTAAATCATAGGTAAGCCTTGGATCATCCTTGATCAGCTCTTGTCTTATACTCATGAAGTCTTCAAAAGACCCCCAGTTGATTTTCTTGGATACTCTACTGCCTAGCCATGCTCGAGAATTTTTTTCCGCAGAAATAATCACGCTTTTAATATCCCAAAAGGTATCGTCTAGATCAAAGGTAATTAATTTAATTTGAGACATTTATTTTTGTTGCGCGAGGGTGAGATTTCTCATAGACTTTTATTAAATGCTGATAATCTAATCGAGTATATATCTGAGTAGTAGAAAGGGAGCTATGACCCAGTAATTCCTGAATACTTCTTAAATCTCCACTTGATTCTAGCAAATGCGTTGCAAAACTATGCCTCAACATGTGGGGGTTAACAGGAGGCAGGCCTTGCCTCAAAGCCAAATGCTTAATTCTTTCCTGAATACTTCTTGCAGAAATCCTTTTTCCTCTTAAATTTACAAATAATGCCTCATCAACAGTAGCAAGAGTCTTTCTTTTATTAATCCATTTATTGATGGCAGATTGTGCAAAGCGACCCACTGGCACCAGTCGAGTTTTAGATCCCTTGCCCAGCACTCTTAAAAAATCTTTTGATTCCTCAAAATCATTTAAATTAACATTAATAGCCTCAGATACCCTGAGACCACTAGAGTAAATTAATTCAACAATTGCCATATCTCTTATTTCTTGAGCATTCTTCGGCTTGAAATTGAGTAGTTGCTCAATATCTTCTGGTGAAAGCACGCTAGGTAAATAATTTGGAGATTTAGGCGAACCAATCAATTCAAAGGGGGAGTTGAGTATCAGGCCATGTTTGATCGCATAATTAAAAAAACCTTTAACAGATGAGATATGTCGTTGAATGCTTCGAGCATTAACACTGCTTTCAAATAGATTGGCAATCCATCCAGAGCAGATTTCTTCTGTTAACATTTCAAAATTAGTAATATTTTGAGATTGAGCAAAAGATGAAAATTTTACTAGATCTCTTTGATAGGACAGTGTTGTGTTCTTTGCCAAACCTTTGATGTTACTCAAAAAGTTTAAGTAATCAGAAATATTTTGAAGAAGAAAAAATTTCTTTTCACTCATACATCTTTTAATTCAATGATACTTGCGATGACATCTCTAATATACTCAATAAAGGTTGTGTCACCATCTCCCAAATATTTTGTTTGATTTGTAGAGCCAATTTTAAGAAGGCCAAACTTATGATTGACTGTAAAGACACAGATAACCCCAGATAGCATGTTTGTGTCACCAAACAAGAGATGCATTTTCTCTTTAGAGAGTGGGCCCATATGAATTGAATTCTTATTCATTTCAAGCGAAGTAGCCACTTCTAATTTTTGTATCTCAGTATTTGATGCAAGCTCTAACTTACATTGATCTGCCCCAATCACTTCTTTAAAAAAATTTTCTACTATTGCAATAACGGCGCCTAGGTCCTTGGCTTGAATAAGTGACAAAGTGAGAGCTTTCGACTTTAAAAAGAGGTTTGCATTATCTTGGCCTGTTGAAACAAAGTTAGTGAGCATCTCCATTAACCTTGTTTGCTCATCTCTTAGACGTTTAACTTGCATCTCTAAAAGAGATGAAGCCTCCCCAATGTCATGCTTAAAGCTTAGCTCACCTACTAGGGACTCTCTTGATAGAAAAAATTCTGTATTTTCTAAGAGATAAAGCTCCACTTCTTTTGACGTTAATTTTTGATCCATACACCCTCATAAATAAATTCAGCCGGCCCAGTCATTTCAAGTTTATCACCTGCCAATCTTAGTGAAACAGAGCCACCCGCAGACGACACTGTAAATTTTTTATTTTTTTTAATATATAAGCTCGCAATAGCCGCAGAAGCAGAGCCACAAGATAATGTCTCTCCAGCGCCAGCCTCATTGGTTCTTAGGGACACATTCCCCTCAGACTTATTAAACAGAGATATATTTATATTTTTAAAAAAAACTCTTTTTCTTAACAGCCCACAAATACTTGCAAGGTCATAAGCTTCTGTTTTATTTACCTCAACCAACAAATGAAAATTCCCTGCATTTACAAATTGAGCTTTGTTGATGCCGCATTTCTCAAGGTGTTTTTTTTCTATTGTTGGAATTTCTTCCATGACAGGTTTGGCAATGATAGCTCGGACAAATTTAGATGTAGCTGGCAGTATTTCTATTTCTTGAGAGTTGGTTCCAAGGATCATTGCTTTTTTAGGAAGCAAGCCTGCCTCCCAAACAAATGCTCCAACAGATCGCACGCCATTCAAGCACATGCTAGCCTCCGAGCCATCAGTATTAAAAAACCTAATATGCAAATCATGATGATCTTTTTTGGGAGGATTGATGGTGATCAGCTGATCAAATCCAATACCTTTTTTCCTGTTCCCTATTTTTATTATCTGAGCTTTAGTGAGAGATTGAGTTTTAGTGAGGTTTTCAATAACAACAAAATCATTGCCGTTTCCATGCATCTTTTTAAATTTAATCATTCGGCTGCTCCTCAAGTGCAGTTAAATCTGAGAAATCCTCTCTTTTTCTAATTAGACTAAATTGATCTTTATCTACAAGAATTTCTGCAGCTCTCGGCCGTGAATTATAGTTTGAGCTCATTACAAAGCCATAAGCCCCTACTGTTTTAATAGCCAGCAAATCTCCCTCACCGGCACTGAGAGCGACATTCTTTGCAAGAAAATCACCTGTCTCACATATGGGCCCAACAACATTATAATTTTTTGGCTCAAGGTTGTTCTTTCTGACCTGCCAAACATCGTGATGCGCTTGATATAAGGCCGGACGCAATAAATCGTTCATAGCTGCGTCCGTAATAAGAAATTTTTCTTTTTCATACTCTACTTTGGTAATCATGACCCCAGCATTTGCAGAAATAGATCTACCTGGCTCCACAATTAGTCTTTCTGATCTGCCTTGAAATACCCTTTCATAACATTGGATTAGCTCATCAGGCTGAATAGTTTTTTCATCCATATAGGTTACTCCCAGGCCACCCCCCATATCTATAAAATTTAACGTGGCCCCTAGCGCCTCAACCTCACAAAGCATCTTCAATGACTGGTGAGCGGCTTGCTCAAATTTCTCTAGCTCTGTAATTTGCGATCCAATATGGCAAGTTAACCCGACCATACTCAAGTATTTGCTCTCAATGCAGTGTTTTACCAATCCTATGGTATCTTCAATGCTCACGCCAAATTTATCTGATTTCCTGCCTGTTTTAGTAAATTCATGCACCCCTGCATCTACCCCTGGGTTGAATCTAATAGCTATGGGGGCTATTTTTTTCATCTCAGCTGCAACTCTTTCAAGTCGCATCAGCTCACTCTCAGACTCAATATTAAAAGATAAGATTCCCTGCTCAATACCCGCAGCCATTTCCGCTTCAGATTTTCCCACGCCAGAAAAAATTATTTTCTGAGGATCTGCACCAGCCAACAAGGCTCTATGTAACTCTCCGCCAGAAACAATATCAAATCCACAATTACAATCTTTAAGAACCTTTAAAATTGAAATATTTGAAAGCGCTTTTACAGAAAAACATACAAGACCATCCATTGCCTTAAAAGAATTTGTGTATGCTTTTGCATGACGTTCCAGTGTAGCGCGAGAGTATACATATGATGGAGTGCCATGCTCATCTGCGATATCTTTTAAGGATACTTCCTCTGCAAATAGCACATCCTGTTTGTAATTAAAGTAATCCATGTATTTGCTATTGAATGATGGTTAAAAGGTACGATGGAATAGGAGCTTTCATGCCGCAACTGGCAGTTACAATGCTAATAGTTGCAAGGATAAAAAAAAGGCGAATTTTCATTCGCCTATTATGATTAATTAAAGAGAAAAAAACTAATTATTAGTATTTATACTCTTCTTCTTTGAACGGGCCATCAACCGGCACATTGATATAACTTGCTTGCTCTGATGTCAGCTTAGTAATGGTGCCACCAAACCCTTCAACCATAAGCTGTGCAACCTCTTCATCTAGTTTCTTTGGAAGAACTGTTACTGAGAGCATCTCATTTTTCTTATCCTCATCATTAATATTGGCAAAGCCTTGCTCATATAGATACATTTGAGCCAAAACTTGGTTAGCAAACGAACCATCCATGATTCTGCTTGGGTGGCCTGTAGCATTGCCAAGATTTATAAGCCTACCCTCTGATAACAACAGGATATAATCTCTGCTCTGAAGATTTGGAGTTCCAGTTGGAGATGTATCTCTGAATACCCTATGAACCTGGGGTTTAATTTCTTCCCAGTACCACTTTTCTCTCATGAAAGCCGTATCAATCTCATTATCAAAATGTCCAATATTACAAACCACAGCTGTATTTTTTAATGACCTGAGCATAGCCTCATCACAGACATTAACGTTTCCAGTAGTAGTAACTATTAGATCAGTATCACCTAGAAGCTGGATGTTTATGTCTTTGATATCTCTGGTAACAACACCATTATTATAGGTGGAGACAACTTCGAACCCATCCATACAAGCTTGCATGGCACAGATTGGATCTGACTCTACCACTCTTACTATCATGCCTTCTTGCGCAAGGCTTAGAGCTGAGCCCTTGCCAACATCTCCATATCCAACGACTAGAGCTTTTTTTGACGCCAAAAACATATCTGTCGCTCTTTTGAT
>DKMG01000063.1 GCA_002469975.1 Proteobacteria bacterium UBA7420 | reverse complement strand
TAGAAATAGTTGTTGTCTTTTTTGTGGCTGTTTACGCTGCCAGAGAACAATTACGTAATGTAAAGTAAACTTGACAGACAAGTAAGCTTTACAGTAAGATTCGCGTCATGGCTAAAATTACACATAAAGGAATGTGGGTCGAAGTATCCTCACTCAATCCAACTGACAAAAAAAATTATATTAAAGCTTTTGCTTGTTTTATGCTCGGTGCTGTTTTGCTTGGCATTCATCTTGCAGAAGTAGGCTTTCTTGGAGACGATGCAATCAATTCGATGCCTGAACCGTGGCTAGTTATATTAAGAATTGTAATGATTGCATTATTTTTTATTGGTGCTTTTTTTCACTATAAATTTACTATCACCCAGGATGATTTATTTAAGAGCTATCAAAGTGCCTGCTTTGTTGGAGGCGCACTGGGATTTCTTGTCTTTGGATTAAGTCTAACTGCCCTTTCTCCCTATTTTAACTTCTATCCAACTTTCTATGAATATTTCTTGGCTTTTGCTATAGGCACTTCCATTGGCGGTTATTCTTTTTATCGTAAATACATTGCCGAAAGTTGAAAAATAATCTCAAAACACTAAGACAAGAAAAAAGTATCAGCCAAGATGAGCTTGCTTCTATTTTGGGCGTGAGTCGACAAACAATTAATTCAATTGAAACAGGAAAATTTGACCCATCTTTAAAACTGGTAATTAAAATCACTAGATTTTTTAAGGCAGAGCTAGAGTCAATTTTTATATTTGAGGAGGACTCATGATAGCTCTTGCAGGAATAGTAATTTTTGGTGTGCTGTTAGCGGTATATGGAGGCTCCATAGTCACTGGGATCTTTGCAATAATGTTTGGCTGGATGATTGCTTTGTTTGCGTTTGCGATTACGCTTTTTACGTTAATCTTTTCTTTTCTGATGATGGTCCTAACGTTTGTCTTAATCATTTTTGCTGTTTTGCTGTCGGGTATTTTTGGTTTATTTTTTATTTAATTTAATTTTTGGAGAATCTGTATGAATGCACTTAAATCAATTTTTTCTTGGCTTGGAAGATTTCTAGAAAAAGCTAGAACTGTCATGCTGAACCTGGGAACAGCCTTTGTGTTAATCATTATTACGTTCGCTATCATCGGAGGATTATCTTCCTCTGGATCAGATGTTACCGAAAAAGATGGCCGAGTACTGTTTATTGATCCAGTAGGAACCGTGGTCGATCAAGAGGTGTTTAACTCAGACTTTCTGTTTAACTTCGAAACAAACTCTTCAACTGATCAGATACAAACAAGAGATCTAATAGCGTTAATTAGAGCCGCAGCAGCAGATGAAGAAATCCCAGCTGTATTTATTGATTTCTCATCAACAGGCTTTGCAGGACCAACCACAGTAATTAATATTGCAAAAGAACTTAAGGCTCTTCGTGAGTCTGGTAAAAGAGTCATTGCATTTAATGACCGTCTGTCTACTAGCTCCTATTTGATGGCATCTCAAGCTTCTGAAGTATGGGTCCATCCTGTTGGAAGTATTAGCGTTAGAGGTCTTGGTGGAATGCGTCCTTATCAAAAAGAGCTCTACGAAAATCTAAAAATTAATTTCCATAATTACTCTCAAGGTGATTTTAAATCTGCAGTTGAAGGCAACACAAGAACAGATATGTCAGAAAATGATAGGTTACAACGAGAAGCCCTATACACCCCTATTTGGGATGAAATGAAATCCCTAATGGCAGAAGGACGAGGCATTGAATCAGACGATATTCAATCGTTTGCAGATGGCTACGTTGGATTTTTTGGTGAAGCTGCAATTGCAAATATTGCCTACGCTGAAGCAAATAATATTATTGATGGCACGAAATCATTTCCTGAATTTCGTCAGTATATGATTGAAGAATTTGGTCTAGATGAAGAGGCTAAAACAGACACTTACAAAACGATTTCTTATAATGAGTATGCAGATCAAATGGAAGATGACTTCTCCGAAAGTGAAAATGAAATAGCTGTTATTACGGCTGAGGGTGTGATCATGGAGGGAGAGATTTCTCAGGGCGTAGCCGGTTCAAGCGGAGTCGTAAAGCAAATTAGATCTGCACATGAGAACGAAAACACAAAAGCTATTGTCTTTAGAGTTAATAGCCCTGGTGGCTCTATCATAGCTAGCGAAATGATGCGTGATGAGTTGTTTGCCGCTAAAACAAAAGGCATTAAGGTCGTAGTATCCATGGGCGATTATGCAGCATCTGGCGGGGTTTATATTGCAACACCAGCTGATTACATATTTGCAGAACCTACAACCATTACAGGCTCTATAGGTGTGGCGATTGCTTTGCCTACATTAGAAAATGCCATGGACTATATTGGAGTGAATTTTGATGGAGTGGTTACTTCTAAACATGGTGGCTGGGATCCAACTCAGGCCATTGACGAGGACTTAGATAAAATATTTGCAAGCTGGGGAGCAGATGCATACGATCGGTTTGTTAACTTTGTTGCTGATTCAAGATCTCAATCCTATGAAGACATTAAAGCAATTGCAGGTGGCAGAGTCTGGATTGCAACTAGTGCAAAAGAGATAGGTTTAGTAGATGAGATTGGAGGCATTGATGATGCCATTGCGTATGCTGTAAATCTAACAGAATTAGAGGATTATCAGGTTGAGTATTATGGTCAAGAACTTTCCCCTGAAGAGCTAATTCTCAGAGAGCTGCTTGAAAATTTTGATGTTTCCATCAAAG
>DKMG01000060.1 GCA_002469975.1 Proteobacteria bacterium UBA7420 | reverse complement strand
ATGTGCTCCAGAGATTTTTTAGAATACTTTTTATTGGTCATCAGTGAATCAATCCATTTCACTTTTGTAACATTGTCTTGGAACATACTTATAAAATCTTTTCTAGGAATTTTTGCAGATTTCACGCAAAGATATTGAATACGTTTCTCATGCAACCGCAGTTCTGCTAAATCCTTGCGGGCAATGAAAGCTAAGTCTTCAAACATTTTTGGTGAGAATTTTAAAAACTGAAAGATTAAGCTCAATTTAGCAAACTCAACTTTAGCTTCTTTTGAATGCCTTCCCTTAGATTCAACAACTTTATGTGTTTTATTGAATTGACGTTTCAAATTCGTCATGCGCTTCTTCACTTCAACAAGGTCTGGGCCATTATCAACCTCTTCATCGCTTTCTTCTAGCTGCTTAGCTTTTTCACTGCCGGGTCCAGCAGATGGAACTTCTTTCATTTCTTCTAAAAAACCTGTCAGCAGCTCGCCTAATTTCTTCTCTTCGAGCTTCACTAATTCGTAAAAATCTATAATGTGTTCAACAATTCCAGGGTAATTGACGCTTGATGCAAGAAGGTCTCGCATGCCCTCTTCAATTCTTTTTGCGATTTCAATTTCGCCTTCTCTGGTCAACAAGTCTACTGTACCCATTTCCCTCATATACATGCGGACAGGGTCAGTGGTTCTGCCTGTTTCATTTTCTACAGCAGCCAATGCTTCTGCGGCTTGCTCTAAAGCTATCTCATCTTGATCATCGTCTGAAGAGTCTTCAGACAACATTAAAGTATCAGCATCAGGCGCAGTTTCATGGACTTGAAGGCCCAGGTCATTAATCATTCCAATGATTTCATCGACTTGATCAGGATCAGAAATATCCTCAGGCAGGTGATCATTCACATCAGCATAGGTAAGGTAACCTTGTTCTCGGCCTTTCTCAATTAACTCTGCTATTCTTGAACCTTGTTTCTTTAGCTTATCCACTCACTGCCTCTTATTAATATGTTCGCTCTATATGATGCCAAATTTCAGTTTTTCAATCCTGATTTGAACTTAATTTTTGCAACCAATCTCGATCATCATCTAATATTTCTTCTTTCTTTAAGATGATTTGTTGTAAATCTCTTCGCTCTGCCGATGTAATCGATCTGACATTATACTTGTCTTTAAGAATTTGCTCTCTTTCTTTTTGATTTTTTAACAAAACATTGATGCAATCTTCTACCAGCTTGAGAGCATTTTCCTCGGATAAATCTAATTCCGCAATAACTGCTTGAGAGAAATAACCTTGAATTTGAGGAGACTCAAGAGCCTCAAGAACCCTAGAGGGCTTGATATCTGGGGTCTGCTTATATAGATCAATGACCTCAAATAAGAAATCGAATTTTGGATCCCCTCTTAGACCTACAAAAATATTTTTCTGAGCAATAATAGGATGCTTCAGCAATGCACTAAAAATATTAATTAGGGCCTTAACTCGCACTGGGATGGCTGGGGTAACAGGCGACTGACCCGAGGATTGGTCTCGTCTATAAGATTCTTTGGGAACATGCATACTTTTGACATCCATGCCACACAGCTGAGAGACTTCGTTTGCATAAATCTCTTTGATAACAGCATTATTAATTTTTTGAATGACCGGTATGGCAAAAGCCGCAGCTTGTGATCGCCCTTCCAGGGTTTCTAGATTAAAGTCTTTAACCTTTGATAAAAAGTACTCTGAAAGAGAGGTAGATTCATCCAAGAGTTTTTGAAAAGCCTGGAGTCCAAATTCATTGATGTATGAATCTGGGTCATGGCTTTCATCAAAGAAAACAAAATGAATGTTGACGTCTTCCCTGATAATAGGAAAAGTGTTTTCTACTGCCTTCCAAGCAGCTTTGCCTCCAGCTAAATCTCCATCAAATGCAAAAAATATTTTATTGGTGTAGCGCATAATTTTGGCAACATGGCTTGGTGTTACGGCTGTACCTAGTGTGGCCACAGCATTTTTGATGCCATGCTGATACAGGCCTATGACATCCATGTAGCCTTCAACCACTATTAAGGAAGAGATTTTCTTTTGAGCATCTTTAACTTCAAACAATCCGAATAACTCATTTGATTTATTGAAAAATGCAGTTTCAGGTGAGTTAAGATATTTAGGTTCCCCCTCATCAATGATTCTTCCGCCCATTGCAATAAATTCACCCTTAATATTACGGATTGGAAAAATCACTCTTCCTCTAAATCTATCGTAGAACTTATTATCCTTGTGGCTAAAAAGACCTGAAGCCTCTAACTCATTAACAGGAATATTTTTTCCTAGATGATTGGATAACGCATCCCATTTATCTTCTGCAAATCCAAGATGAAATTTCTGGGCAGTCTCTCCGGTAATATTTCTATCCTTGAGATATTGAACTGCTTTTTCTGCAGCCTTGGTTTTGAGATTCTTTTGATAAAACATCACAGCTTGCTCAACCAAGCCGCTTGGTTTAATTTTATCTTGTTTGGTGTTCTCGTATGGGACCGTTAAACCTAAAGAGCTTGCCAATGTTTCTATAGCATCTACAAAATCTAAATTCTCATATTGCCTAAGAAAATGGATGGCATTGCCAGACTCCTGGCAAACGAAGCAGTAAAAAAATTGCTTGTCTTGGTTAACGGCCATGGAGGGGTTTGAGTCATCGTGAAAGGGACAAAGACACCAAAAATTAGAACCTTTTTTGTTCAGCTGAAGTCTTCGCCCAACAACCTCGACAATATCAGATTGATCAATGAGCTGATCAATGAAACTACTAGGAATTGACATGATGCTTCATCCAGGTATCAAGGAAAATTTTTGCTGCCAAGTCATCAATGCGTATTGGTTTTGAATCAGGCTCTAAAAGTTGCTTGGCCTCAAAAGAGGTTAGTCTTTCGTCGACCAGTTCGCAGGGAATGTCCGTCTGTGCCTGTAATTTAATATAAAACTTATTGACTTTTTTCATCATCTCGCTAGGTGTACCGTCCATGTTCAGGGGCTGGCCCACAAGCAAGCGATCAGGTTTCCATTCTTCAACCAATTGAACAATGGTGCGCCAAATATCTGGCCCTTCTCTTTGAACATTCAGGATGGTCAGGGGTGAAGAAGTTCCTGTAATGGTCTGCCCAACTGCCACACCAATGTGTTTAGTTCCATAATCAAAGGCTAGAATTTGCATCATTAAGAATTTGTAAAATTCCAGTCTCGAATAATTTCTAGTTGCTCATATCTCGATAGCATCTCCGCAGAAAATGGTTGAAACGGCGAAGATTTTCTTAAAATTCTTAGGGCCATCTTATCAAGCAGCTGGTCACCTGAGGATTCTAATATCTCCGCAGATAATAAAGTTCCTTGAGCATCAATCACGGATTTAATTTGCACTCTGAACTGTCCTTTAGCTAGATTAGATGATGCGATTTCATAGTACCCGGCCATCTCAATCTTGCGCTGCCAGGCATTAAGATAGACTGCCTCAAAACTATTAAGCGTAGAGTTCGACTCTAAACGCCTAACGCTAAACTGAGAATCTGTTTGCAGTGTTACATCTTGGGTAACTAAGGCACCAGGTTTTGTATTTTGTTTTGAAGGAGAGTCGGCTCCCAAAGATTGACCAGCCATATCAAATGCTGAGTTTGCAAATTTAATATTAACAATGGTTTCTTCTTGAAATTTCCAAGGCTGCTGAATAACAGCAAAGCTGATGCCAAATAAGATAAATACATGAAAGCCCAAGGATGCAAAAAAAGATTTTCGAAAACCCCATCTGTGAATGCGTTGCTTGTATATGAGAGGTTGCACGACTAAAGAGATTCCAGAAATGCTGTGATAGGATTTTGCTGAGTTTGATTTAAAATTTCTCTCGCTCCCGTGGGACTTGTAATATTAATTTCGGTTAAGTAATTACCAATCATATCAATGCCTGCAAAAGTAATACCCTGAGCTAAAAGTAGCTTGCCAATCTCTTCTCCTACCTCTTGTTGAATTGGGTTTAATGCTCGCGCTTCACCCTTGCCACCTGCAGCAAGGTTGCCTTTAAAGCTTCCACCCTGAGGGATGCGCGCCAATGCCACAGGAAAAGGCTTGCCATGAATAATTAAAATTCTATAGTCGCCATCAAATATCTCAGGTAAAAAATTCTGTACCATCACCATAGTTTGAAAATTATTAGTTAGATCTTGAAAAATATCTAAATGCTGTGGAGATAAATTTTCAAATTTATAGATAGACTCTCCGCCCATACCATCCAATGGTTTCAAAATAATTATTTCATGTTTCTTTTTAAAGCTTAGTAAATCTTCTTTTTTGCAGATCACTCTAGTGTCTGGCATCCATTGGCTAAATTGCAGTGCAAAGATTTTTTCATTGAATTTTTTTAATGAGTCAGGATCATTCATGACATTTGCGCCCTCTTGCTTAGCCTGAGATAACAAATGCAGGGCATTCATATAATCCTCGTTCACCGGAGGATCTTTTCGCATGTACACCACATTAAAATCATTTAGAGCCATCAATTGGTCTACAGAAAGGGCGACCTGAGGATTAGAAAGTGGGTCAGGAATTTTTGAAACTGTTGCTTGAGTTAAGCCATCGCAATATATCAAATCACTAATTTCACACTGATATATATGTCCGTCCTGCGCTGCAATTTCCTGCATCCAAAGAATGGTAGTATCTTTTTTAGGATTCAAAGAGCTCAAGGGATCAGTAACAAATAACGATGTAGAATTTTTCATGAGTTTTCGCCATGCAAGAAATGCAATCTAGATAGTGCAACTAGAGGAGCTGTCTCTGCTCTCAAAACATAGTGCCCAATCGTAAAACTAGAGAGGTGACTGCTCTCCAGCAGCAATCGCTCTTTGTTGGAAAAGCCCGATTCAGGGCCTGTTACAAAACTAATCA
>DKMG01000004.1 GCA_002469975.1 Proteobacteria bacterium UBA7420 | reverse complement strand
AAAGATTTTAGTAGTTTGTGGCAGGGTAAATAATTTTGTGGTGATGGAATCATAAAGCGTCCCAGGATCTCCATTTTGAAAATCTGTTCTTCCAGTGCCTCTGATCAATAAAGTATCTCCAGAAAACAGGAAATAGGGCTCAACTGATTCTAGCAAATAAGAGTAAGAGTCATCAGTATGTCCTGGTGTAAAAATTGCCTTTATTCTTACTTCATCAATCTCAAGAATTTCTTGATCCTGGATATTATGAGATGAGCATTTTGGACCTGAAACACCACTAACTGTTTCGCAACCCAGCAGCTCTCTTAATTGGCCAGAGCCAGATGTGTGATCTGCATGAATATGAGTATCAATGGAGTAGGACAAAGTTAGTCCTAGTTGCTCCAGCAATGTTTTATATACCAAATTTTTATCAAGCACTGGATCGATAATCACAGCATTGCCTTGTTTTGAAGCCAAGAGGTAAGTAAAGGTTGATGAGCTTGCATGAAATAACTGCCTAAATAACATCAAATTATTATGTCACAATCCAGAGAATTTGAGAGAGGTATGGGCAGATGAAGGCAAGGACTTCTAATCACAAGGTTTATAGAAGAGCAGAACAATTAGTTTTAGAGTTTGCTTGACCAAAAGTACTTGTAAATAAAGGCTTTGCGAGGGGGTTATATTTAGTATGCGAAATGATTTAGAGGGTAAGAATGCTGTAAGAATGGTGCCCAGAGGTGGAATCGAACCACCGACACNNGACACAAGGATTTTCAATCCTTTGCTCTACCGACTGAGCTATCTGGGCATTGAGAGCTGAAAATTATAACCGAACTGCGCGATGGAGAATAGTTAGTTAGAATATAAATATTATTATCATTTGGAGAGGTTGAATGAAGCCAGTATGTTTAGTTTTAGGTGCAGGAGCTGGGATCGGAGGAACAGTTGCTGCAAAATTTGCTAGCGAAGGATTTCATGCCTGTTTGTGCAGAAGGTCTGATCAGGATGGTTTAGATCAAATGGTGAGTCAGATTGAGGAGAGGGGAGGCAGCGCCTCTGGTTATCTTATAGATGCCATTGAGGAAAATGTTTTAGAGGATCTGGTTGCTACTATTGAAAAGGATGTAGGCCCCATCGAAGTGCTGATATATAACTTAGGGGCTCAATCAGGGATGAAGTTGCTCCATGAAACTTCCTTAAAAGAATTTGAGTGGGGATGGAGAATGGCAGACTTGGGACTCTTTAGGATCGCAAAAAGCTTGATGCCGATTATGGAAGCCAGAGGCTCTGGAACCTTCCTTGTAACCTCAGCAACGGCAGCCATGCGCGGGAATAAAAACCAGCACTCACATGCAGCGGCTATGGGTGGTCGAAGGATGCTCTGTCAGACTCTGAATGCAGAATTTTCTGCCAAAGGAATTCACGTTGCGCATGTCGTTGTTGATGGCATGGTTGATGCACCAGATACCCTGGGAAAAATGCTAGGCGAAGAAATGTTTCAACAGCTTAGAGAGTCTCGTGGAATGGAGCATGATGGATTGATTCTGCCTGAAAAAATTGCTGAGACTTATTATCACTTAGCCCAGCAACATAGATCTGCCTGGACTCACGAAATTGATTTAAGACCTTTTTCTGACGTTGCCTGGTGGAACAGTTAGTCCAAAGCTTTAAAACCAGAAGCTTGCTCCACATCTTCGTTATTAAAAAACTTACCCATTTGATCAATCAGCCAAGCTCGATCCTCTGACTTAGATAGATCTAGGTGTTTTTCATTAATTAACATTGTTTGATGAGATTTCCAGGCTTCCCAGGCTTCTAGTGAAACCGAATCCATCAGCTCTTTACCTTTGGGTCCAGGCATAGGCGGAACACGCATAGCCGGTAAATCTTTTTGAAACTTTTTGCAGAAAACTGTATTGCTCATAATTGACTCATTAATTTTGTTAGAGGTTGAGGGGTTCCGTAATCCTTTATTCTATACTTTTTTATCCATTCATATTTTTGGTTTGTGGTTACTTTAAACTCTTTGGTTGCAAGGTAGATATTAATAGATAGATCAAGACTCCGGTGCGTTAACTCATGTCTTATGTGCTCACGCTTGAGCAGCTTTAATTTCGAGGCATGCAAAGCGATCACTGAGTCTTTAAAGGGCACCCACAAATGATTCCAAATTGAGCCCTCTTCATTCTTGGCCAGTAAAAAAGAATGAGCTGTGAGAACCAAAGAGAAATTCATGGTAATAATCTTTTTTGTTTTTGCAGTGTTATTTTTTACCTGAGCCTTAACCTTAAATGCTGATTTACATGATTTATTGAGGGGGCAAGTGTGGCATGATGGATTGGCTTGCGTGCAAACAGTGGCGCCAAGATCCATGATGCCCTGAGTATAAGAAAAGCAATCCTCTTGATTCACTAGCTTCTTAGAGAGCTCCCACAGCTCCTTTTCTTTTAAGACAGCAATATCTTTCTTAATTAAACGAGAGATGACTCGTTTAACGTTGCCATCTAGAATTGGCTGCGGCTCAAGAAATGCCAGGGACATCAAAGCACCAGCTGTTGATTTACCAATGCCTGGCAAACGTATAATTTGCTCTAAGTGTTTTGGGAATTTATTTTCATATTCTTTTTTTATGATCTCCTTGGCCGCAAAGATATTCCTTGCCCTTCTATAAAAACCCAAGCCTGACCACATAGCTAAAATTTCATCTTCAGAAGCTGGTGAGAGGGTTGCCAGGGTGGGGTACTTTTTTATAAAAGCATTGAAGTAAGGAATAACTGTTTGCACCTGTGTTTGTTGAAGCATAATCTCAGAGATCCATATTCTGTATGGAGTGACTTTGTGACGCCATGGTAAATCATGCCTGCCATCGACAAGATACCAATGAACCACTTGGGTAGAAATATTTTTAAAGTCTTGTTTCAAAAAAGGTTTTCTTTGCCCGCAGGGATTGGCTCACCAGAAAAAGAATACAAAATTGGAGCCCCGGTTGGAATTTCTAAGCTCAAGACCTCATGCTTAGATAGTTGATCTAATTGCATGACAAGAGATCGCAGGGAATTACCATGAGCTGCAACTAAGATATTTTCTCCAGCCATTAATCTTGGCATAATTTCTTGATTAAAATAAGGCAATACTCTTTCGGCTGTATTTTTTAAACTTTCACCACCAGGAGGAGGAACATCATAAGACCTTCTCCAGATATGCACCTGTTCTTCGCCCCATTGCTTGCGAGCATCATCTTTATTTAAGCCTGCAAGGTCACCATAATCTCGTTCATTTAACGCCTGATCTTCTATCACAGGTATATCCGCTTGATCAATCTCATTGAGTATCATATCTCCAGTAATTTTTGCGCGTTGAAGCACCGAGGTGTACATGACTGAAAATCTGATCTCTCTATTTTTAATAAGCTCACCAGCAGTCTTGGCCTCATCATTCCCCTTGTCAGTTAATCCTGGATCTTTCCATCCAGTAAATAAATTTTTTGCATTCCATTCACTTTGACCGTGCCTGACTAAAACTAAAAAATTATGATCTTTCATTGTATAAACCTCACATGAAAATATATTTTAAGCGATAATAGACGAATGCTTGAATTCAATTTGTTTTTAATTGATAACTGGTACTTATCTGTGCCTTTATTTCTTTCTATTTTACTGTGGTTTCGCTCCGAGACAGGGCGTGGGGGTAGCAGGGTAGATTGCGCACAGCTAACTAAATTAGTGAACAAAAAATCAGCGGCACTGTTAGACGTGAGGCCTAAAAAAGAATTTGAAGCAGGGTCTATTGCTGGAGCAATTAATATTCCATTCGATGAGCTAGATTCTAGGCATGATGAATTATTGAAGATGCAGAATAAACCAATTATCTTATTTTGCTCTATGGGTAGGAATGCAGCATTAAGCGGTGAAAAACTTCAATCTCATGGCTATAAAGATACCTATGTTTTGAAGGGCGGCATATCCACCTGGCAGCAAGATGGCTTGCCACTTGTTCAGGTATAGTAATCTCATGAAATATTTGCTCACTCATAGCTTTTGTCTTTTTGTCCTCACCTTTGCAAGTCATGCTCATGCTGGCGAACTCATTATTAATCTTGGAAACCAGGACAAGCCAGGCACTTTAATGCTAGCACTCTATGATAACTCTATGGACTATGAGAACTCTGTTAAGAGAGAGAAGCGATCAGAGGATGGAGTTGTTGCAGGCCTTGAGGTTTTTGTTGAGCCACAAGAGGTATCTCAATTCACCCTTGATATCCCAGATGGATCCTATGCCATTGCACTTTTTATTGATTTAAATGGAAACAAGAAAATAGATAAAAACTTTCTTGGAATTCCCAAGGAGCAATATGGCTTTTCCAATAATGCCATGGGTAAATTATCAGCACCTACCTTTGCTCAAGCTCAATTTATCCTAGCTGGATCAGCAGTTCAAAATATTAATCTCAAGTAATTAACTATGAAAGCAGTCACTATATATACAACTAAAACATGCCCATATTGCTATAAAGCAAAAGGATTGTTCAAAGAAGCAGGTATTGAATTTAATGAGATCTCCGTTGACTTTAATCCTTCGCTAAGAGCTGAAATGGCAGATAAGGCTGGAAAAACATCGGTACCACAAATCTGGTTTGATGATGATCATGTTGGTGGGTGCGACGATTTGTTTGCTCTCCATTCTGCTGGTAATTTAATGGATCTCCTGAATTAGTCTTTTTGAGAGCTCATTTTTTTTGCCAAGGTATTTCTGCCTAAGCCTAAAACCTTCGCAGCATCCTGTTTTTTTCCTTTCGTTTGCTCCAGTGCAAAATCAATCATTAGCTTATCAACTTTTGGTTCGATGATCTCAAGCATGTTTTCTGGGTTGTTGAGATAGACCTCTGCAAGCCACTGAGAGAATCCTGCCTCCCAGTCAGATGATTGTTTTTCAGTTGACGATGCGACATTAAAGATTTCCTTGGGCAGATCTTCGAGCTTTACATTGTCTGTTGGTGCCATCAAAGCAATCCAGTAGCAAGTATTTTCAAGTTGCCGTACATTGCCTGGCCAATCATAGGCCGTTAAGGCCATCAATGCTTCATGCGAAAGAGACTTACTTGGCTCCATTAAAGAGTCTGCATGGGTTTTAAGAAATGCTGCAGTTAAATCTCCAATATCCTCTTTTCTTTCTCTTAGGGGGGGCACTTCCACACGAATAACATTCAATCTGTAGTAGAGGTCCTCCCTAAATGTTCCTGCTGCAACTAGTGATTCTAAACTTTGATGAGTTGCTGCTAAAATCCTTACATCTACTTTAATGGGCTTATCTCCACCTACTCTAAAAAATTCTTTATTGGATAGTACTCGCAGCAATCGAGTTTGAGTCTCCAATGGCATATCACCTATCTCATCAAGAAAAAGAGTTCCTCCATTTGCTTGCTCAAATCTGCCTATCCGCTGTTCCACAGCACCTGTAAAAGCACCTTTTTCATGGCCAAATAACTCTGATTCAATTAACTCTTTTGGAATATCTGCCATATTTAATGCAATGAAAGGCATATCAAATCTTGGGCTATTTTTATGGAGTGATTTTGAGACAAGCTCTTTTCCTGTTCCTGACTCGCCTTGTATTAGAACTGTTGCATTAGTATTGGCAAGCTTCCCGATAGAGCGAAAGACTACCTGCATGGAAGTTGCCGAGCCAATAATTTCAGATTTAGAGATTTTTTTTGGAGCCGTTTGTTTATTTTCTTCAAGAGCTCGATTGATTGTTTGCAGAGCCTCATCTAAATCAAACGGCTTTGGAATGTACTCAAAGGCACCACCACCATAGGCATCAATTGCAGCTTGCATATCAGTGAAAGCTGTCATGATAATCACTGGTAGCTTCTCATAATTGTTCTTGATGTGCTTCAAGAGATCGTAGCCCTGCATGCCAGGCATCTTAATATCCGAGATAATTAAATCAGGCTGATCAGCATTTAATGCCTCGATCAGCAGTTCGCCACTAGCAAAGGTAGTAATTAATAATCTGTCACTTTTAAGACCTTCTTCAAGGACCATGCGAATAGCTGCATCGTCATCAGCAATCCACACTTTATGCACTTTGTGCACCCTGCATAGCTTGAGAAATAGGTATTAAAATTGAAAAGAGCGTTTCTTCATTTCTACGCTCAAAAGAAATAGCTCCACCGTGAATTCTAATAATATCCTGAGCAATTGATAGGCCAATTCCTGAGCCTGTTTCTTTGCTTGAAATCATTGGAAAGAATATTTGATCGCGCAGATCAGGATCAATTCCCGGGCCATTATCGCTAATAATAATTTCAGCAAGAGTGCCATGAATAGTTCCATTAATAGGTTGTCTGTATGTTATTTGAGTCTTAATGCTCAGCATTGGTATTTCTGAGTAATCAGCACATGCCTGCATGGCATTTCTCACAACATTCATTAATGCCTGAATAAATAAATTCTTATCCCCATAAATCTCAGGAATACTAGGATCAAATTCTCTATTAATTGTTAAATTTTCTTGTGTTTCTGCATCGGTAAGAGCTAAAACTCTTTGCAGCGTTTCATGAAGATTAAAATACGCAAAGGATGGTTTTTTTGCAGGAGTAAGAATTTTTGTAACAATTTCATTTAATCTATCCGTCTCATCCTCAATGATTTTTAAAAATTTCTTAGAGAAATCATCTGAGTACCTTGATTTAAGGATTTGAGCACTACCCTTTATTCCAGACAAAGGATTTTTCACTTCATGGGCAAGTGTCCGAGCCAAGCTAGCTGCAATTTTTTGTGTTGCAAAGCTTCTGGTGGAATCAATAATTTTATTCAAGTTTTCGGTGTTCAATGCTTCGATATAAATCAGGTCAGCTTTCTCAGAATAGGTCACCGTAAGATCTAGAGTGCGAAGCTGATCAGAGCGGCCCTCAATTATAAAATCTCTTCTAGTAATGGAGCTGGCATTTTTTTTTGCCTGACTGAGTAGCTCTTTAACTTCCTCAGCAGCAGCTTCATTCATCAATGAAAAGATATTGACTGATTCATGCGACAGGGAGTCTGGGATCCAATTCGTGGCTTTTGCAGAGTCGTTTAACCAGAGTAAAGAGAAATCCTTAGCCTTTAGAATAATGATCTCAGTATTGAGGCTATTAAAGATTTCGAATTCAGACGTATTCATAATATATTTGAAGCAAAAAATAGCCCCCTGAAAAGGAGGCTATGCTTAGACTTATTAAACTCGTTACGCAAGATGCACCATTATTTAGTCAGAGTGCCTACAATATGAGAAAGAATTTTATATGGATCAGCATTAGAGGCTGGTCTTCTATCTTCTAAATATCCATTCCAATTATGCTCAACAGTGTAGATAGGAATTCTAATACTTGCCCCCCTATCACTGACGCCATATGAGAATTTGTCGATGCTTTGAGTCTCATGAAGACCAGTTAATCTCATGTCGTTATCAGAGCCATATGAGGCAATACCTTCTGCATGCACTTCACCCAGCTTATCGCACATTGTTGTAAAAAGTTCCTCAGAGCCACTTGATCTCATCTCTTCATTAGAAAAATTAGTATGCATGCCAGATCCATTCCAGTCTCCAGTTTTAGGCTTAGGATGAATGTTCACACCCACACCAAACTCTTCTGCAATCTTGTAAAGCAAGTATCTACTCACCCAAAGATCATCAGCTGCTTTAATGCCTTTTCCTAAGCATTGATATTCCCATTGACCAAGTGCAACTTCTGCATTTGTTCCTGTTAGGGTGATCCCTAGATCCAAACAGGCTTGAAGGTGCGCATCTGAAATCTCTCTTCCAACAACATTTCCAGCGCCCACTCCACAGTAATAGTCGCCTTGTTCTTTTGGCTCACCATTTTCCCAGCCGAGCGGATCACCTGTTTCGGGATCTGTAAAAAAGAATTCTTGCTCAAACCCAAACCACCAATCATCTGTCACCACTTTTTCAGCTTCAGCTCTAAAGTTAGATGGGTGGGTTGTATGATCAGCAGATTGAACCTGAGTCATTACCAAGTCATGCCCATTTGGATTTTCATAAGTCTGAACCGGTATTAATAAACAATCAGAACTGCTGCCTTCTGCTTGTTGAGTGGAGGAACCATCAAAAGACCAATCTGGTGGGGTGGCTGCATCTGTAGCTTTCACTTTACTTCGCATTGAAGATTCTGGTTTGTAACCATCTAACCAAATATATTCATAAGTTTTATAATCTGCCATAACTGTCTCCTCAAAATTATTTATGTAGCAATATTATATATGCAATTGTTATGCCAATTTATTTGCACTTAAATTGCGCATTTATTGCTTTATTATAGGGCAAAATATATTTATTGCACAATATTAGTGCATATTTAGGAATAATCTCATTTTTTGGAAGCACCCTTCAAAGTTTTTAAATGAGTGATTCCCCCCATATGTAAGATTGAGATAAGCCCCTTTATAGAAATTAAGGGCAGCTCGATAGTCCAACAACTCATCTCCAGACTGCAGGAATACCATGTGATTAGATGCCTTCTTAATAACTTGAATTTTTGCGCTCATATTATTTAGACAATCTAACTGGCCTTGATCAATAATAAATTTTTGACCAGTTGAGAAATTAATGTTGTCTCCTAAGTATTGAGACATGTCAGCTGGCGGAATTACCGCAGGATTTATTCCAATACATTTCAAATTATATTTTTCTGCAAAATAGGCTCCATAAAAACCCCCCAAAGAACTCCCAATTAATGCGGTAGGTTTTTCCTCTTGCACTAGATTATTAATCTGATCTGCAGCTTTTAAAATATTATTTTCTATATTTGGAATGAGGATGCTTGATTGCCTTAAGTGATCCTTAATATATTCTTGAAATTGAAGCGCTTTCGTTGAAGTGGCCGAAGATGCGAAGCCATGAAGATATAAAATCTTAGTCATTCAAAAAATTGATTTCTTGTTTTTCAATTGCTCCATGAATAAAAATATTTTCTAACCATTCGGTCAATATTTTATTTTGTTGATACTTCTCATCTTGTGATTGAGAGAAGGGCGCTTTGATAAAAAATGGAACAGGTTTTTCTTGTTGATATGAAATTACCTCTGCCATCCTTGCATCAATATAAATATTTATTCTTAGTAAAAAATCAATGAACACAGGGGAGTGATTAAAAAATTTTGCTTCAATAATTAGTGTGTGTGGTGTTCTAGAGATGACACTAAATTCAGCTGTTCCCTTTGCTTCAGAATATAAAATATCAAACGAATACTTTTCATTCTGGAAGCTTTTTAAAATTTTTTTTAGTCTTAGGAAATTGGAAGAGCAGGCGCTTAGATGATTGCTAGTTTTAAGTGATTTTTCCATCTAGTCAATTCTATAATCTTTGTTAAATGGTGTATATGATTTGCATGCTTCAATATAATTTTCAATTTGTTTCTTCTCCGAGTCACAAAAATTTCTAACAGCTCCCTGCAAATCATCTTGTAAAAAAAAATGAAATGAAGAATCTACTTGAGGTTGGAAGCCTCGTCTGATCTTATGCTCACCTTGAACTCCAGGATCAAAGAATTTAATGTTATTTTTAATGCAGTAGTCAATGCCTTGATAGTAGCAGCATTCAAAGTGCAGGTTCTTGACTGCTGTGAGTGCTCCCCAATGTCTTCCGTACAGAGTCTCGTTGCCTTCAAAACAAAGCGATGCAGCTATTGCAACATCGCCCTGATAAGCAAAAAATATTATAGGTTTAACTATCTGATTTGAAATGTTTATTCTATAAAAAAAATCTTTATTTAGATAAGGGCTTTGCCCTCTTTCATGGTACGTTTGTTGATAAAAGGGATAGAAAAGGTCCCAATCCTCTAGACTAATTTCTTCAGTACGTTTGCATTTAAAGGTAATGCCTGCGTTAACAATACTTTGTCTTTCTTTTCGAATAGTTGACCTTTGCCGCGATGTAAAGATTGAAAGAAAATCTGCAAATGTAGAATAATTATTATTCCTCCATATAAATCGATAATTGAATCTTTCGATCAATTTTTTTTGACGAAGAATTTTTTTCCCTGTGTTGTTTGGAAATAAAATATGCCAGCTTTCTATCTTCTCTATTTCGAGCTTATCTATACACGCATCTATTAACTGCATTTTATCTGACTCATTTCTACCTAAAATTCTATCGCCCTCACATGGAGTGAAAGGCACAGCTGTTAACAGTTTTGGATAGTAATTTCTTCCTGCTTGCTGGAGGGCATTTGCCCATTGATGATCAAAAATAAACTCACCATAGCTATTAAATTTTTTGTAGAGAGGCAAAAGGCTCACTAATTTTCCCCCTTCAATTTTCCCTAAATGCTCTGGGATCCAGCCTGACTGTTCGGAGGCAGAATGACTCTCTTCCATTGCCTTTAAATACTCAATACTTTCAAATGGATTGCTCTGAGATAATGTATTTTCTACGTCATCTAATTCTCGTAGCCCTATCTTTTGAATTTTTGATTTCATGTTTGCTGCTAAAAAATATAGGCGCTTAAAACAAGAATCAGCAGAAAAAGACTGGCCCAGTGATTATTTTTAAAGGCCTCTAAATATTTTTTATCTCTTGCAAGCTTGTGCTGAAAAATATAAAAACCTCCCAAGATTATCAATCCAATAAACCAAATTGATTCCAGATCATCAATCTTCCCAATCAATCCGAAGTTAGTAATAGCCATCAACTGGAATCCCAGAATAATTGGCAAAGTATTTTTGCCCCACCAAAGGGGAGTTGAATTTATTTTTAAATGCAGATCATCGTTCTTATCAGCCAACCCATAAAATGAATCAAAGGCAATGGTCAAGAATGCAATGGCAAGAAATAAATATGGCATGACTGGATTGTCTAATTGTTCGGTTAGAGCAAACACAATAATCACTGGATTGAAGGTGATACCGAGAAAGAGTTGAGGCCCTATAAAGAATCTTTTGGTTAAAGGATAGAGCATTATCAATCCTGCAAATATTAAACTTATGACCCGTGTATATGTATTTACCCAGGCCAGCAAAGCAATACTCATGCCTCCTAAGATACAAAAAATTACACATGCTTCTGTGAGGGTAAGCCTTTGGCTGGGCAGAGGCCTGGTTTTTGTTCTAGCTACCTTCCCATCAAGATTTCTATCCCAAATATCGTTAATAACACATCCAGCAGATCGGACTACAATACTCCCTAGCACTACTATGACTATTTGCCAGATATTAGGATTGCCCTTGGTGCTAATAAAAAGAGCTATTAGTGCAGGCCAAAGCAGTAAATAGATTCCAATGGGTTTATCAAGCCTCATGAGCTCAAAGGCGGCAATAATTTTCTTCATGATCTTACAAGAATACCTCCATGATGCTAAATGGGTATCCTTGAACCGAATAATTAGTTCTTCTGCCCCATATCTTCGATGCATGACCATGCTCAAGAAATGGCGCAAACACTCTGCTTTGTTTTACAAATAGGTTGCTGGTAAAGATTAAATCACCTAGGGGCTTGCTCCCAATTTTTCCAAGTTCTGGGTATCCTTTATAAGAGGTTAAAAAGGGAATAATACTTTTTGCATGCACCATAGGTCGATTATCACCAGATAATATAACTTCTCTTACTCTAACTGGTTGCGGGAAAAGACCAAGCGCCAAATACTGATCCATACTTGTTAGCCCAAGCTGATCCCTGATGATTTCAAGCTTAAAAATTGCCATAGCAGAAATTCTTTGGGTAATAGAACTATTTTCAAGCAGCCAAGACAGAGTCTCCTCATCATTCAAGTGCATGTGAAGCTCTGTTTCAAGAAGCCATTTTCCGATTCTTTTTGTGCGCATGAATTACATCTCTAAAATCTGATATTATAACTTGCTTAAATTTTCATTAACGTGACTTTTTAGTCCAGATCATTGAGAGAGAATATGGAATATAAAAAATGGGAATGCATCGTTTGCGGTTTAATCTATGATGAAGAATTGGGCTGGCCAGATGATGGCATTGCTCCAGGCACTGCCTGGGACGATGTTCCAGAAGATTGGTTGTGCCCAGACTGTGGAGTCGGCAAAGAGGATTTTGAGATGACAGAGATAGAATGATCGAAACGCCCAAAAATCTTACAAGAGATATCATTCTTGGTTTGGCACTAGGGTTTCTGGTCGGCTCATTTCTTTACTACACTGATTTTCTACCAAGCTCTTTTGATTCATTTGTAGAGCTGTATATTTTTAAGATGGGCGGAGAAATCTTCATGAATCTTTTAAAGCTTCTTGTAGTCCCGTTAGTTTTCTTTTCTTTGGTGACGGGCATCTCATCATTAGGTGCCTCTCAATCTTTGGGCGCATTAACCTTAAAGACTGTCAGTTTTTATCTTTTGACTACTGCCATTGCAGTGTCATTAGCCCTATTAGCAGGTGCATTCTTCCAACCTGGATCAAACTATAGTGCTGATATTGCATTAGCAGCCCCAAGTGCACTACCTCAAGGACAAGGCATTTATTCCACGATCACAGGTATTTTTCCATCAAATATTATTCAAGCCATGGCAGACAATCAAATGCTAGCTATCGTCTTTTTTAGCATCATATTTGGGCTTGCACTTAATAAGACGAACCACTTAACTGGAAACTTTAGTGATTCCTTTGCAAAACTAAATACCGTCTTTCTTCAGCTAATTGTTATGGTAATGAGTTTTGCTCCTATCGGAGTCTTCTGCTTAATTGGCAAGTTTGTCATTGTGGATGGATTGGATATTTTTCAAGATGTCTTAGCCTATGTTGTTTTACTTATATCCTTACTCCTCTTCCACGCTCTATTTACTTATTCCATCTTTTTAAAATTTATTGGCGGTCTCAGCCCAATTACATTTTTTAAGAAGATTAAAAATGTAGCGCTTTTTGCTTTTTCAACATCATCAAGCGCAGCAACTATTCCAGTTACTTTAAAAACAGTTAACCAGGATTTAGGTGTGAATCAAAATGTTGCCTCATTTGTCGTACCAGTTGGTGCAACTATAAATATGGATGGCACAGCTATCATGCAGGGTTTAGCCACTGTTTTTATTGCACAGATGTCCGGCATTGATTTAACTCTCTTTCAATACGCTCAAGTAGTTCTATTGGCCGTGGCTACATCGATCGGTACTGCGGCTGTTCCATCTGCTGGCACAATCACACTCATTATTATCTTGCAGCAATTCAACTTGCCCTTGGAAGCGATTGGAATTATTTTGGCTGTTGATAGAGTGCTAGATATGATCAGAACATCTGTAAATGTTACTGGTGACGCAGCCATAGCCTGCATCGTTGCAAAATCTGAGAATCAATTAGACGAGAAAGTTTTTAATTCTTAGGAATTACCACTAATAAATTTACATTTTATTTGTTAATATGAACCACTTTTTTAAAGGAGAGAAATGATGAATATATTACTTGCCCCAGCCCTTGGTGTAGTAGGCCTAATGGTTGCCTTCATAGTTTTTAGATTGGTCATGCGCTATTCAGATGGCACTGATCAAGTTAAGAAAATTGGTGATGAAATTCACAAAGGTGCAATGAAGTTCATGAAAACTGAATATACCTATCTATTAATCTTTGTAACTATATTAGTGGCATTGGTTGCAGTATTTATCTCTCAGGAATCAGCCATTGCGGTTATTGTCGGTGCAGCTTGTTCTTCTCTTGCTGGATTTATTGGTATGTATGCAGCAACCAAAGCAAACGTTAGAACTGCTACTGCTGCCCAAGAAGATGGTGCTGCAGCAGCATTATCTGTTTCATTTTACGGCGGCTCTGTCATGGGACTATGTGTTGCCTCACTTGGACTCATTGGTTTAGGTGGGTTATTTTATTTCTTTAGTGCTGAGCATGTTCACGCCCTAGAAGGCTTTGGAATGGGCGCATCAGTTGTAGCTTTATTTTCAAGAGTTGGCGGCGGTATTTTTACAAAGAGTGCTGATGTTGGAGCAGACTTAGTTGGAAAGATTGAAGCAGGGATACCTGAAGATGATCCTAGAAATCCAGGGGT
>DKMG01000056.1 GCA_002469975.1 Proteobacteria bacterium UBA7420 | reverse complement strand
AAGATTGAGGCTGATCGTTTGGCTAGGCTAGAGGCGGCACGTCTTGAGAAAGAGCGTCTGGAGCGCACACGCTTGGCTAAAATTGAAGTAGGGAGATTAGTAAAACAGATAGCAGAGAAGAAAAAAGAATTAATTGTTGCTAAAAGGGAGGCTGAAGATGCTCGCCGATATTGGAATTCTACTGGTTATGATCTATGGCGCAAGGGCCATCTAAATGAATGGAGCAGCCTGCAAAGATGTAGCGATAAAGTTAAAAAATTAGGTCTCGATATTTATGATTTAAAACAACAATATCAGAAGCTAGATAAATAATGGGTGTGGAGTTAATGAACAAGATTTTGGCTAGTTTAAAACTATTACTGATTTTGCTATTAGGCATGGCGGCAAATAGCTATGCTGCCCCGCGAGCAAAATCACTAGAGGGGTTTAACTGGTATTCTGAGAAGCAGGTCACGCCAAAAGAAAAAGAAATTAAAAAACCCACTGCTGAATCTACAAAGACGGAACAAAAAGCAAACGAACTGCCTGAATATGAGAAAAATATCCGTGATTTGCAAGATAGGCATGAGAAAGCTCATAGGCAAGCTCTTGATAATCCAACTAACGAGAATTTGTTGACTGAATTATATTTAGAAAAAGAAATGATGAACAAGTCACGGCTCTATAGCGAGAGGCGGGTAGCGGTCGCCATGCTTGATAGCAAATTCACTAACATGAAGGAGCACAGCAATGTATTGCATCGTTCTATTCAAGAACAAGTTGATAGTCAGGATATGTTAAAGAAACTATCTAAATTAAGCAAAGATTGGGGGCTGATATTACAGGTTCAAGATGGTTGCGCACATTGTCATGGTTTTGCCCCGATAGTATTAGAATTTGCCAATAATTATGGATTTCAGCTTTTAGCAGCGTCTAAAGATGGCGATGATTTTGAGCAGATTAAAGGCGTTAAAGATCGTGGTGAAATGGTGATGTTCAACCCAAACAAGGTAGCACCAATTTTGTATCTTGTTAAATCTGATGGCAAGGAAGTAATACCGATTTCCAGAGGAATTCATAGTGAGGATGAAATCATTATTCAAATTAAGAGAATCGACAAGCATTTAAGGAGGTTGTTTTGAGACTAATCAACAAGAAAATAACTAGCATGTTGCTGATAATAGTTAGCGTGTTTAATGCTAGCTCCGCGATGGGTTTTGGTTTAAAAAATGTGTATCAGAATTTGCATATTAATAATACGGCCCCTGGCAATTATCAGGATGCTGCTGCTGGTTGGTATAGCGGTGGTAGCTCAGTTATTAGGACAAAAAATACAGCCATACGGCCTTTTGCAATGAATGCACCGTCGTTAAGTTCTGGTTGCAATGGCATTGATGCTTTTTTAGGATCATTTTCTATGATATCTGCTGGTGAATTGGTAACTATTGCTGAGAATATAGGGTCACAAGCTATTGTATATGGTTTTCATTTGGGTATGAAAACTTATGCGCCACAGATTGAGCAGGTTTTAAAAGATTTGCGCAATTTGCAAATGCAATTAAATCAATTTGGCATAGGTCATTGCAAAGCAGTGCAAGCAGGTTATGCAGCCATGCTGCCCAAAAATAGTGCGATGTATGAAACTGTCTGCGATGAAATGGCTGCTGATAGCGGTAATGACCTTGGTGGACAGCGTAAAAAATGCCGTAACCATGCTGCGCAAAAAGCAGCAGTAGCAAAGGCGCAAGCAAAAGATCCAGAATTACTGATGGATAACTACAACATCTTCACCAAAGCTGCGCAAAATGCTGGCATACCCAAGGCCTTGCGTTCTGCTTTAATGTCAATGATGGGGACTATTGTAGTTATTGATGGGGTAATGATACCTTACCCATCGCTTGCTTCTGACTCACAAAGTTGGAATATACATATTAATGGTGGCAGCGGTGCTAGTGCGTATACCTGCAATAATGATGCCTGCTTAAAGATCGCTCTGCAAGATAATATCGTGATCAAGAAGGAAAATTCTTATGCTGGAAAAGCCAGAGCTAAGTTGGATACTTTAGTAGTGACAATGCGTAATCAACTTAAAGATTTCGAACTCGAAGAGAAGCGGTTCCTTGATTCGCTGGGTAGTAGTTTTCCAATTTTTGACCACATAACTTTAGAGGCCATATCAGGCCATTCAATACTTGATGGGTCAAGTGAATTAATTGCCAGATATATGTTGTTAGCGCACTTAAAATCAATAACGTACGACATTAAGAAAAGCGTGATTGCATTGAAGCAAAAACAAATGAATGAAAAATATTTAGTTCAGTATGAGAAGTCACTCGATAGATTGCTAGATTTCGCACAAAACGAGTGGGCCGCTGTCATGCTTGATGCTGACCGTATTAATGATCGCGCTGAAAAACTTGAAAAACATCTAATAGCTAGAGAGAGAAGTTAATGGAATATCCAATATGGACGTATGGTGGTGGTGAACTACTGAATAAAGTATTTAATGCGATAGCAATGATTTTTGAGTCGAATAATACTTATCTAACTCCAGTTGGCACTATGGCCATGACTCTTGGCGGTGTATATATTGGCATTAAAGCTATCTATAAGGGAGATATTGCGTTGGTAGGCAGTAAGTGGATGATCCCTTCCATGATAACATTTTTGTTATTATTTGCGCCTAAAAGTACGGTGTGG
>DKMG01000111.1 GCA_002469975.1 Proteobacteria bacterium UBA7420 | reverse complement strand
GCGTTTACAAAACGAGGATCAATCAAAATACCATCTCGAATACCTTGCTGCCTATCCTCCAAAATAGTCTGAAAATCTTCAAATTTTATATCAAATTTTATATCTTCAATGATTGGACGCTCATTTGTTCCAAGTAGTTTGTTACCTAGCATCTTTGGAATTTTAGGCAACCCAGTAAATAAAAAATTCTTAGATAATCCCAAGATGATTTCAGTATTTGTTACGCCTAAGCTAACAATAGTATCAATTCCTAGAAATTGTTTTAAGCTCGAATACCCTAGATCATATGAATTTACTGACTCAAGAGAGTCAAATAAAAAAAGTTCTAAACTAGACTTATTAATATTTAAGAATAGTGTTGCTGCTAGCACGAGAACTGAAGCAGTAATTACAGACTTACCCTTCTTAATTTTTGCTAGCATGAGATGCTACCAATTAGTCTTCGCTTCAAAGAATGTGACGTTGATGCTTGGAGCCTGTTTTTTAAGCTGCTCGATTAAATCATCAATACCAAAATCATTTTCAGGCTCTATGATAAGGGAGGCAGACTTAGCAGAATTACTCCAATCATATCTCACAAGTTTAAAAGTCTGTAGCTTCTGCTCAAGGCCTTCAAGAATTGTTTTGAGAGCAACCCCGTCGTCTTCCCAGTTAATAATTAAATTATATTCTAGAACTTTATTAATTTTTTTGTTTGATAGAAAGAAGTAAGTAAACAGCAGAATTAGTAAAACAATAATGCTGGTCAGCATAGATTGGCCTGCTCCCAAACCAAGCCCCACGCCTATGGCTAAAAAAAGATAAACCAACTCTTCTGGTTCTTTGATCGGCGTCCTAAATCTTACAATAGATAATGCCCCAACAAGACCAAGAGAAAGAGCAAGTGAAGATTTCACCACCATGATAACCAAAAAAACAACTCCAGATAAAATTGGAATAATGGATGCAATATGAGTTTTTCCAACTAAGCTAAAAGATCTGTTGACATAAAAAGCTCGAACGATGAAGCTTAATGCCATGCATATTAAGAAATTAACTACTGTTTGAAAGAATGTAATTTGTGTATTTGTCTGACTGTAAAGTTCGAGCAGTTCTTGAAAATTATTCAATTGAATCTCCGTTTTTATTTATTATATAAGTTTATGTCTTGAAAAAAAATTAATGCCATGACTTTACTATGATTCAAGGTCCTCAAATGATAAAGGGTAAGGCGCTTGAATATCTTGTTTAACTTTCTTTCCCATGATCTGAGTGTAGAATTTTGGAGAGAGGCCATATCCTGGTCTAATACTTCGAATCACGCTGGAGGTAATTTCATCACCAGCTTTGAGATCCTGAGTAACATATAGGGATCTTCTAAATTTAATATTTTCTTGCTCCCCTTTTGTTGGCTCATAATTGACTCTACCAATTGAAAGCCAAGAACTCATGGATCCCTCAACCAAATCAACTAAACCTTCTGGCTCTAATGAAAATGAGTCATCTGGTCCACCACCTTTCCTATCAAGAGTAAAATGTTTTTCAATAATTGAGGCTCCAAAAGGAATGCTAGTAAAGGCTGTAATGTTATTAAGGGTATGATCTGACAAGCCCACAATGCACCCAAAACTATCTTGCAAATCTCTTAATGTCATTAAATTATATTCCTCAGATTTAGCCGGATATCCGCTAACGCAATGAAGTAATGCTAGTTGATCGCAGCCATTACTTTTTGCACAAGTTACTGCCTCAGAAATTTCCATATGATTAGCCATGCCTGTCGACATAATTAGAGGCTTACCAGTTTGCGCCGCCTTAGCAATTAACTGATGATCAACTAGCTCAAAGGAAGCAATTTTATATGCAGGCGCCCCCAAATCTTCCAAGAGCTCAATAGCAGTTTCATCAAATGGAGAGCTAAAAATAATGATCTGCTTTTCTTTTGCATAATCAAATAACTCTTTATGCCAATGCCATGGAGTATGCGCCTCCTCATATAAGTCATAAAGCGTCTTGCCATCCCAAAGACCACCTTTAATCTTAAAGTCGTCACTATCAGACTTTAAAGTAATTGTATCAGCAGTATAGGTTTGCATCTTGACTGCTGAAGCGCCACATTCTTTTGCCTTATCAATAATCTTAAAAGCATTTTCAATACTTCCATTATGATTTGCTGACATTTCAGCAATGATAAAAGGAGGTTCTGAAGGACCAATTTTTATATCACCAATTTCTATTGATTTCATGATTCTAGATTGAAGGTTGTAGTGATTTCACTATTCTTTTGTTAATTTTGTGAAAGTTGAATCAGCAAGATTTATGTTGCTTATATCTAATTCATTTAAAGAAGTAAGATATAAAAATACTTCGTCTACTGCTTTTCTATAAATCTCTACTTCCTTTTCTGTATGAGCAAGAGAGGGTCGAAATTGCTTGAAACCAAGAATTCCACGAGAAAGCATCTCGATTGTAAAGGCGCTCTGAAGAGCTTGCGCATTCTCATGATTGAATGTGAAGCCAGCAATAGCTGGTAAACCTGAAGTTGAAATATTTAAGCTATGCTTTTCTGCTTCTGATTCCCATATTTGCTTTACTGATTCTCCAATGCGTTTAATATGTTGATGCACATTTAATTTTTGATATTTTGTAATTGTTGCTATGGCAGCAGCCAAGCCAGTTCTCTCTGTCCAATTGGTACTTGAGATGAAAGTAGATTGCGCTGCTTCCATAACAGAAGATTTGCCTATAATGACTGACATTGGATAACCATTTGCAAGAGACTTAGCAAAGACTGCCATATCTGGTTTTTCCTTGAATTCCCTATGAACTCCGCCTGCGCACATTCTAAACCCGGAAGTAATCTCATCAAAAATTAATACCGCATTGAGATCATCGGCAATTTGTCTCAGCTCAGTGAGGAAATTATCTGAAGCAAGTTCCCCTCTTGCAGGCTCAATAATGATGGCCGCTATATTATTTTCATTTCCTATAATTTTTGCTTTGAGAGAATCAATATTATTGAATTCAAAAGATTCAGCCGTACCCATTAATCCCCTTGGAATGCCATTTGGCTGAAGCCCAGGCATAAGTTGACCATCTAATGCATTGTCACTGGCTAAATTTGCAGACAAGTACCAATCAGACCAGCCGTGATAGCCGCTAAAAAGCACTATCTCTTTTTTCGAAGCAGCTCTAGCAATTCGAATTGCTATTGAAACTGCTTCTCCACCACTTTTTGAATACCGAACCATATCAAACCATGGGTGAAGATCTAGCATCATCTCAGCAAGTTGAACTTCCTCAGGACAATTTAAAGTTGTATTGACTCCTTTTTTAATGGACTCGATGACAGCCTCATCCACATCATCATCTGCATAACCTAAAATACAGGCACCAACAGACATTAAAGACATATCCAAGAATCGATTTTCATCTAAGTCCCAAACGTATGAGCCTTTTGCATGTGAATAGTAGGATGGCCACAGGTCAGGAGCAAATAATTCAGGACGCTTAGAAAAAAGTTGAGTGCCGCCTGGGATTATAGTTTTTGCATGCTCATATAACTTCTGCCCTTTGCCTAGGTTATGGCCTAGCCCTGTGGTAGAAGCCCCATTAAGAGAATTGTCTGCATGATCTTTATTTTTCATTTTTAAGAGAATCTATAAGTCCCTGATTTCTAATTATGCCATTATTGATTTTTAAAAGCATTGGATATTCATTGAGTAGATTTAAAATATCCTGGTGATCAAAAAATATATTTTTTGGCATCAACATATCAAATATTTTTGACAAGAATTCTAGATCCTCTGGCTCATCAAGAGTCCAGCGGTGGTGTTCTAATCCTTCAAATTTGTTGAATTTACCAATCTTATATTTATTAGGATTGCTTTCAATATATGGACCCACATGCTCTCTTTCATATTGATAGGTTGCATTGACATGTGAGGATGCAAGAGCTTCTTTTGAAAAGATACAGCAATCAAGTCCATCAGGATATTCTCCTGAAAGAGAGCTATAGTCATAATTTCCTGCAGCATGAAAATTAATTAGCTCATCTATGATAGTTGGATCAATTACAGGGCAGTCGGCTGTAATTCTTACAACTGCATCACAATCAAAAGCTTGAGATGCGCCATAATATCTGCCAAGAACGTCATCGAGGCTACCTCTAAAACAGCTAACCCTATTATTTTTGCACCATGCATAAATTTCATCATCATCTGGCAGTGTGGAAGTTGCAACAACCACTTTGTCCACCAAATTAGCTCTTTCTGAGCGTTGGGTTACATGATAGATTACAGGGAGGCCACCTAGAGGCATTAATACTTTACCTGGCAGTCTGGAAGAAGACATCCTGGCCTGGACGATAGCAACAACTTTTAGCTGCTTGGCCATAATCTTGGATCAATTAAATTATTATTGGGAATAATATTTTCTGAAAATTTTGTCTTAATATCTATGAATTCACTTGCAGCAGAGGTAATCTCCATCAACTGCTCTAAGCTATCAATGCCAAATATAATTTTAGAAAGCTCTTGTTGAGTTAAAACAAATGCAAGGCACGCTTGAAGTGGTGTTAAGTTATTTTCAGCTAAGAATTGGTGCCATAACCCCAATTCATCAGAAAATTTTAAAAACTTTTTTGGGATCTTAGCTTTCTCTAGGAGCAAGAGACCTTGAAGAAATATTGACCTGGCATGAAGCTCAATTTGATGATCTTTACATTTCTCTATGACCACTGAATCTAAAAACCTACGATCAAAGAAATTTACAGGGGCTTGGATGACATCTAAATCACAGACTTCCAAGCATTGAAAAATTTCCTCAGGTGTATAGACAGAAATTCCAAACTTAGAAATTAAATTTTTTTCTTTTAAAGTGTTCATTGTTGAAATAATTAAATTTTGAGAAGGGCCAAGTAAATCCTCACTTCTATGTAACAAGAGACTATCTAATTTATGAATCTTGAGCCTGCGCAATGACTCTTGGACAAAGGATAAGATACCTTTCTCCGTGCGTTCTTGAGAGCCAATATCTTGAATACAAAATTTAGAATTTACTGAAAATTTATTAACGCCAATTTTGCCTAGAATATTTTCTGAGGTTCCGTAAGCATGCGCAGTATCGATAGATCGGATACCATTAACATAACAGTAATTAATGATCTTGAGTGCTTGCTCATTATTAACATTGGTAGAGGTAGAATTAAATCCATATGCTTGACCAAATTGAGCAGTGCCAATAGTAAGTTTGTTAAAAAGTGAGTTCAAGGGAGAAGCTTTTAACAGCAGAGTTACAACTATTTATCTTCATGGAATGATGGCCACTGAAACATATCATCTTCATGCAAATTTTTTAGGGCTCTGCATACTCTTTCCGCTCTAGCAGGAGTAGTGCCCTGATTCAATCCATGCTCATGGAAAACAACTGCATCTGGTTCATAGACAATAACCTTTCCTGATGCTGTTTGAGCTTTAGCCCAAACACGGTCCTCAATTCCATTGAAGGTTTCATCAAATTCAATCGCCTCCCATGCATGTCGATCGATTAAAGAAAATGCATTATGAAAAAAGGGATATTTTGAGTAAATAATTCGCTCTCGACCAAATACGGTTAATAAATCTCTTGTATCAAAAGGATTGCTGTTGACCGAAGGTATCTGCCTTCCAAAAATACCTGCAACATTTTCATACTCTTTAAAAATTTCTAACATCAACTCAATGGAATTATTAGTGACTAGCTCACAATGAGCTGAGAGAATTAAAGTGCTGGATGCAGAGGTATTTTGGATGCCTAAATTCAAAGCATAGCTATAATTAAAATCTTCTTGGTCATATTGAACGACTGTGCATCCCTGCTCCATGGCAAATTCTTGCGATCCATCAGAGCTTGAGTTGTCAACTAAGATTATTTTACTGGGTTTAATTGTTTGAGACTGCAGTGACTGAATAACACGCGGCAACCATTCCATTTCATTTTTGCAACGAATAACAACATCATAGTCAACCATAATAATTCTCTATTTAATCTAATAGCTTAAGCTAAAAATGTAATGCTTCCTGACTCTTCTCTGCCATTCCATACCTTGCCTGACGGATATAAATGATCCTCTATAAAACTGTCCTGCATTTCTAAACCCCAGCCGTTGCAGGAAGGTGCAACATAATGTCCTTGCTTAACCTGAACTGGTGATACGAAAACATCTTCTTGCAAAAAGTTTAAATATTCAACAACTTGAGAATCTGAATGGCTGGCAACTTTAATTTGGTCCCACATTGAGTAGTGGACAATCATATTACATAGACCTATCCCTCCTCCATGAGGGCATACAGGAATTTCAAATTTTTTAGCAATTAGTATTACGGCTATAACATCATTTACCCCGCCAAGTCTGCTAGCATCAATTTGGCAGTACCCAATTGCTCCAGATTGAAGTAATTGTTTAAAGACAACTGGAGAAGGAACTTGCTCACCTGAGGCAACCTTAATATTAAATTTTTCTAATGCTTTAGATATTTTTAGATGCCCTTGAACATCGTCTCTAGCAGTCGGCTCTTCAATCCACATTGGTTTAAATTCTGCTAATTCTGTCATATAGTTAATAGCCTCATCCACTCCCCAAATTTGATTGCAATCAACCATTAGCTTTGCATCATAACCAATAACATCTCTTATAAAACTCAAGCGCTCCTTGTCTTGAGAAAGGTTTTGTCCTACTTTCATCTTAAAGCAATCAAATCCATCAGCCTTTAAAGCCGTAACAGTCTTAATAATCTCTTCATCAGATAAACCTAACCAGCCAGCAGTTGAGTATGCCTTGGGTCCTTGAATTTTTAAGTCATTCTCTAGACTCTGATGTGACGATTCCTTGTCATGCAATATATTTAATGCTTCTTCTGGAGTTAGAGCATCTTCTAAATAGCGCCAGTCAATCGCATCAATAATTTTTGATGAGGGTAAATCTACTAATAATTTCCATAGCGGCTTATTTTCAGATTTTGCCCAAGCATCCCAGAGGGCATTTATTATAGATCCCAGAGCCATTCTATTAACACCATCAGCCAACCATCGAAGTTGATGATGATCATTAATGAGCTTATATATTATTCCTGGATTACTAGTAAATTCATTAAAATCATATCCATCAAGTAACTTTGCAATATCTTTAACACCATAGGCTATCCAGTCATTGCCCGCTCCAGAGGTAAAGCAAACTGATTGACCTTCTATGCCATTACTAAGCTTAATTTGAGTATACACGCATGAGTAGTTTGGCTTCTTGTGAAAAGGGTCTGAACCAAGCAAGGTATCTGAAGTGGGAACTCTTAAGTCAAGAGCTTCTATTGAATCAATGAAAATACTCATAATAATATTTTTAATTAAATGTTTGGCAGAGCTGCTTTAGAAAGATTAATAAGAAGTTTACTAATGATGTTTTTTCGAGGGATCTGAAAAGTTAGAGTAACTCTTGGCTTGGAAGAAAGATGCTGTCCTTTTCTGTGATATCCAGAGGTATTTGCAAGAGTAAGATGGCCAGAATCTCCGACTATGGTTTTTAATTCAAACTGAGTGATTGCATCTTCGATATCACCACCTCGTAATCTTGTAGACCTTGAAAACTTATGCTCTCCCGCCATAACTGCATTATTCGTTCTCTTTGCTCGAAATTCAGCATCCTGATAGCTAGATTTACAATATTCAAATGGAGAACAGGTCTCATCAACATCCGATAAATATATAAAGCCCTTTGCTATTCCAGACCATGTATCCTGGTGAAATTCTGAATTTGAATTTTGTCCATACACTATCGCCAATGAGTAAGATATATTTTTAAAGCTTGCGTGATAACCAGCCAGCATGGATAAGTGCTGATCTATATCAGGGCTGCGCTCTCGGATCAGATCCGTAATTTTAGCGCAATCATTTTTATTTATATCAAAATATGCAGAAATAGAATTTGCTATCTTTCTCTGATTTTTATCTCGCAAAAATGGTCTAGCGCCAGCATGTCTTGGTTTGGATGTTCGCAAAGCTTTAAGAAAAATTGCATCTAAAGAATTCAATGATCCAAGCTTTCTCTCGATAAATCCATCCTGAGCAATAGATAAAAGTGCATTACGTTTATTTTTTTTATAGCGTAGTGAGACTAGATTGGAGACAAAAATATCACATTTGATTCTTAGGGATTCGTAACGCGTGTTTGCAGTAACGGTTGATAATGGGCTTTTATGGTTAAATGAATGCCATAACAAGATATCTTTTGCCAAAGCTGGAAGAATATTTAATAACTTTGAATAGACAAAAGGTACAATTAAAAGGATCTTTGAGAAAGAAAAATTTTTAATCTGTAGATAATTTTCATCTATCTCCCAAGGATTTTCTTGCATATGCAATGCATCTTCAATTTCTTTAACAGAACTTAACATTTACTTTTGCCTTATTAAATATCTGTATTATATATTAATATAAATCAGAAAATTATTTTTCACATTAGCTTGGTTAGATAGTTACTTTTCTTTATATAAATTTTTATATAGTAATTTAATTATTTCAAAATCTTCTTGTGTCTTCAGTAGGTAGTTGCTCCATCTTGAAGATTCTACAAGAGTAGTATTTTCATCAAAAAGTTGGCCATCCTTTAGCTTTGGAATCATGGAGGATGACCAACCCATCATGGCATAATTTAAACAGTCGATAGGCTTTAGATCTTGAGTCTTTGCAAAGCCCCCACTCCATTCAAAATTAATGGGCGTATTTTCATGAAAACTATGAACGTATGATGGTGAATAAGAGACGCCTGATTTCCAATCTTGTTTTTTTGAGGTCCTCACGAAATTTTGAATATCTTCAATCGTTTGCAACGGAGATACTGTGTTAAGCCAAAATAAATTTGAACAATTAAATGTATTAAAGAAATCAAAGACAACCTGATCACTAGTCGCATCAGAATTTGCTAAATTTACATCTCTATGGTGAAATTTAATACCATACTCCTCTGAAACTTTTTCTAATAGTTCGTCATCTGTATTTATATAAATTTCATCAAACACCTTAGATTCAATTGCTTTTAATATAGCAATCTCCAAGATTGATTTTCCTTCAAGTATTTTATAATTTTTTTTCGGCAGTCTCTCAGAGCCTTTCCGAACAGGGATAATACAAGTATTACTCATGAATTTTGTACATTAACCCACTTTGAATTATTTTTAAGACTTGAGTGAGCTGCCTCGATCACAGCGGTACTAATAAGGGCCTCTTCAAATGAAGGGCGGATTTTCTTAAGCCTTTGCAGAGTTATCTCTTTCTTGGTAATTGCAGAAACGTCTCTTAAAAAAGTGGTAACGCTATCAATACCATAGCCAAACCATTCTCTAGAAGAATCTTGGGCGCTATAGCTCATTGAAAAATATGGATTGATGTGCTCGGTCGTGGACTCATCACTTACCATCATCAGTCCTCTATCTTTTTGATCTGCTTCTACCCTGCCTTTTGTTCCTACAATCTTAATTTTTTGATCTGAGACTGCCGAAGTTCCTTCTGGATCAATCCAATTAGTCAGAAGTGTTTGAATGAACGTGTTGCCATCTGCTGTTTTCCATTCAACATGACATTGTATTGAGTCATAGGTGTCAATTCCATTCTTCAGTAGGTAATTTTTTTGACCAGTGGCAGAAACTCTTTGGGGATATGCTTCAGTAATAAATCTCATCATATCAACATAATGAACACCCAGATACTGGAGGATTGAAGTCTCATCCGCCCAAGACTTGAAGTGTTTTTGAGGAACAGATTTACGCTGACTATATTCTACCAACGAGTAAAGCAAATCACCAAGCTGACCGCTGGCATATTTTTCTTTCAGAATTAAATTTGATCTATCCCAGCGTTTATGAAACTCAACCACTCCATGCAGATTAGCTTTATTCACTGCATTAGATAATTCCTCTCCCTCAGCATAAGTAGGAGTTAAAGGCTTGACTACCATCAAATGGAGGTCGGCTTTAATGCATTCCTTTGCAATTTCATAATGTAAATGATCTGGCACAGCTATAATTACGCATGAAGGATTTTTCATGTGAGAAATAGCATCCTTGTAGCTTTTAGATTTCTGATCATCGTTTTCAGGAAAGCAATGAGGCGCAAGATTAGTTTCAAAGACTTGAGAAAGCTCTAAACATTTTTTACTAAAATTCTTTGCTGAATCAGTGGTTGTTGAAGCACAGTATAAATTACCAAGATTATTGGTCTCTTTGTTCCATTGGAAGATAGCTGGTAGAACTGTTCCAAAACCATCGGTTCCCTTGCCGCATACGTACATGCCGGCTCCAATTATTAGAATATCAAGTTTCATAATGGTTGTAATTTAGATTAACGCTCATAGTAAATCATTTTTATGCAATATTTTAGCAAAGTGTTGTTCCCAAGAATTAGATCTATCCAGCAAATCAAGCATTCTAGGATGAGTTTGGCTTTTGCTTGCATAGAAATTATTCTTTTTAAGCTCTAAAATCTGAGAGGTTAGTTCAATCTGATCATTAGCTTCTAAGACGCAACCAAGCAATCTATATATTGTTGTATATTTTGAATTGCCTAGCTGTACCTGCTGGAAAGAAGATAAATCTGGATTAAAAAACTCAATTACTGGGACTCCAAGCGCAAAACAATCCATTGCACCTGAGCTCCAGAAAGAAATAACTAAATCAGCATCTGCAGCCGCCTGCAAAATATGCTCATCTGTATAATTGGTAAATTGATCTATCTCAGTGCAATAATCCCAAGCAGAATTCAACTCCCTTGGATGTTTTTTTATCAGTAAATTATAGTTACTGAAATTACTTTTAATGGTGTCATAAGTGGATTGAACAAGGTATTGATGTTTTTCTTCAGTTAAATAGCTGCCCACTCCGCGACTAATGACAAAAATATTAATTTCTTCCCGAGAAACTTTCGAAGGCGCCGATCGTGCCTTGATGTCTTCCAGCCATTTTTTGGAGTACTTTGGATGGCCTAAAAAGACAGTTTCTAAATTAGAAAAGTCATATAACTTTTCAAGGTAAAGATGATCCAAAGGGTGTCCAAGCAACAAAAATGAGTCGTAAGAATAATCAATGTGTGGTCCTTCTGAAAATTCATCATTAATATTTTCAGAATAAAAATGAGGTGAATGTGGGATATAAAAAAATAAAGAGTTTTTAAAATTCTTTTTTAGCCAAATATTTAGAGGCCTTCGAATGGTAGGAAATTCAGTAAATATAAGATTTTTAGAATGTCTTACTAAATAAATATTTTTTGGCATACGCTGCAAAAAATAGTTTGTTAGAACTGAATCAATTGCAGAGATAACTCGTTTAGTAAAAAAAAATTTTCTCAAGCCTAGTTTTACACTAATGCGATGGAAATAATATACCAGTTGATCAAAAATCTTTGGTGAGGAAGAAAAGCATTCATGAACAAAAATTTTCTTTGATGATCTATTTATATATTCCCTGAGTAGCTTATTTTGATTGATACTATCTTGTACTTCCGGGGTTAAGCAGCAAATATGATTAGTAAACCCCTTTAGTAATAAATCGTCTAAAATCGGCAATACCCAGTCCAATTCCCCCGCAGAACCAGACAAGAAGGTAATTGATGATTTGTCTATATGGTCTGACATTTATAAAATGCTAGATTGATACTGTGTAAGTATTTTGAATATGCTTGCCACCCATCTTTTGAATCTCCTTTTGCAAAGCGCTATTTGCTGATGGCACATTAATAAAGAAACCTGCAGGTCGCACAGATGGGATCGGTGTCAATGGTTTCCATCGCAAAAGTAGTTGCTTAAGGATTGAAGGAACAAGAGCATTATTTTCATCAAGCAAATTAACTCCTATAGAGTTATCTCTTTGAATATAAATGCTTCCAATATGAGTATTGTTAACTTCTATTAAATACCACGCTCTATATGGGTGAGCACGAACAAAATGAGTATGCTCAGAGAATGACGGTTTCTTTGAGCTGCTTATGGAATATTTACGCTGATTAAGCAGTTTGTATAAGCTCTTAATTTGAGCTGGTTTTTTTAGCACCCTTTCTAACGCAATAATTGAAGTTTTAGATTTCATAAATTAAGATCAAGCATATATTGCAAAAAATTATTATCAATATTTTTTAAATATTTGAAACCAACATCACAAAAAATTTTTTTACTCGCTTCATTGCTTGCTTTAATTTCTGCTATTAGTTGAATGTTCCTTTTATTTTTTATGCTGAAGTCATTAACAGAGCTTTCTAAGCATTTTTTTGCCAAACCCTTGCCTCGATGGAGTGGATTTAAATTAATTGACACTTTATAGAGATTGTCGGCAGTCCCATCAAAACGCACCATTCCAATTTTTAAAATTTTCTTCAGGTCAGATTCAATTTCGCAGATGAGTAATTTTATACTTTGAGTTTTTAAAGCCTTTTGAAACCATAAGTCATGATCTGCAGGTGAGACACCATGAGTGCTTTGAGACATTTGAATTGTAAGCGGATCATTTCTCCATTCAAGGAGATCAGAAGAATCATTCTTAGTAGCGGATCGAATGTTAAGCTTTGTCACGAGGAAAGTTTAACTAAATTATTTACACTAAGCCAATCACGCAGAGAAATTATAAATACTTAAATTACCTGTACTGTCAGAATGTCATATATATAATACTTATAAAAACATACATTAATATATGAAGAATATCTTAAACGGTATTGAGCTTTTTTTAAAAAGTTTGCTCTCTGATGACAAAAGCCTAATTAAAGCAATTAAATCTTTAGGTATTTCTAAACCAATTACACTTATTGATGTAGGATCTGCAAAAGGTATTCAGCCAAGATGGGAACCTATTCAGTCTCTAATATATGTTTATGGATTTGAGCCTGATGATGGTGCTAGAAAAAAATTATCTAACACTGCTGGTTTTGAGGCAGGGGGTAATATGAACTATCCTTATGCATTATCAGATACTAACGATTCTCTGAATTTAAATATACTAAAAAAACCTTCTCATTCCTCAGTCTTTAAACCGAACTATGATGCAATTAGTCTATTCACTGGGAGAGTAACAAGTGGTTTTGATTTTGATTACGAGGCAACTGTGCCTGCAAGAAGCTTAGATTCTCTAGAATTAGAGGCTGCTGACTTTATAAAAATAGATGTTCAAGGATATGAGTTAAAAGTACTTGAAGGCTCAAAAAATACATTAAAAAACTGTATCGGGGTAGAGACGGAAGTAGAGTTTATAGAATTATATAAGGATCAACCCAAATTTGGAGAAATCTCAAGCTTTATGGAAGAACAAGACCTAGCATTTATTGATTTTACCACCCTCACGAGATGGGAGAGAGATTCTATGACAAGTTTGCTTGGTAGCTGTTTTGGAGGAGATGCTTTGTTTATGAGGTTGCCAGAGTATATGCTAGAGAATTTTGTAAATGATCAAAGAATGATTGATGTTTATCTATCTCTTTGTTTGTTATACAGGAGATTTGATTTTATTAATGTGATTATCGAAAAATTGGGTTTAACTAATGATGCTCGATATAAAGATTTTATTCATTGCGCTAAAAAGTCTAGAGGGAAGCTACGTTCTGCCAATAGACTGTCTCGAATCTCAGAGCGACTAATAGCTTTATTGCTTGGCCATAAGGCTGGCGTAAATACAATATACTATTAATAATTGTTAATTATAAAATTTTAGCCCATTCCTCTATGGGTCTGCGTTTTGACTTTAATTGGTTAATGGGCGCATCAGGATCTTTATATCCAATTGCCATTCCACAAAAAAGCATTTCATCTGCTGGGGATCCAACAAATTCACCAACACTGGTAGCTTTCATTGCCCAAGCTTCTTGAGCACAAGTATCAATTCCAATTTCTTGAGCCAAGAGCATCAAATTTTGAAGAAACATACCAAGATCTGACCATTGCGGGGGACCCATTTGTTTATCAACAAAACAAAAGATTGCTGCTGGAGCACCAAAAAATTCAAAATTTTTCATTACTTGTTTAATTCTTGCATCTTTGTCTTCTCTTGAGATGCCCAGAATTTCATACATCTCCTCACCTAATTGAAACCTTGATGTTCGATAGGGTTCTTTTAATTTTTCTGGGTAAATATCATATTCATGATTCTCCGGTTCATCCCAAGTTTTTTGAAACTCTAAAAATTCGTCCATCTTAGGCCCATTCAAGACGTAAATTCTCCATGGCTGTAAGTTGCCACCATTAGGAGCACGAGATGCTTTAAATAAGAGGTCTTCAATAACCTTGGTAGAAATCGGATTTTTTTTAAAAGCTCTAATAGAGCTCCGGGATAAAATAGCTTCTGAAACTTTCATAATATGTTCTCGTAATAAATAACCTGACTGCTGAAGCAAGAATATTTTTTAGTACTTAGCCCTCATAAGGATTATTTATCATACTATGAGTTCATGGAGTCCAATAGGTCTGCAACTCACTTTCAATGATCTTGGCAACTGCTAATGATCCTGAGCGCGTTAGATGTGATGCATCAGAAACTATTGGTTCCATATTATCGCCTGATGATCTGATCAAGCATTTATCATCTTTACACAAGCGATTAGTTAGTGACAAAAATTTTAAATTCTTAGAATTCAGTTTATTGATTAGTCCTAGAATTTTTTTGTCCTGAGCCTCAATTTTTTTTACTGAGCTGTTAGAAAGATAGGAAATATTCTTATCAAAGGAATCTATTGATTTAATCATAACTCTAGGCAAGGATGGCTTCCATTGAGGCAGGCCTCCAACTACTAATACAGCAATATCTTTGTGATCAGAGAGGATAATTTCCAGCGAAGTCTCAAATTCATTAAGATAAGTATCGTAACTATTGCTGATCCAGTTTGCATGTAAGATCAGGAATTTTGGCTTATTTTTCTGAAGTACATTAAAAATAAAATTATTATTTTGCATGCAATTATTCCTAATTGCTACCTTAAATCCAATAATTGGAGGACAAGCCGACGATGTTAACTGTGTTAAATTTCTATGCCGCAACATTCCATAAGAAATAGCGGCAGCATGAGAGTCTCCCCATATTAATGTATGCCCGTCAAAGCATTCGGGTTGAAAATCAATAGCAGATTGATCCTTTCGCAAGAAACAGGTGCGGTTTCTATATAGTTCATCTCTCTCTCTTGAATTTTCATAGCTCAGGATTGTTAACTGGTCTTGTGTAAACCTATTTTTAAAGCCGTCATTCGTATGCAGGAATCCCCCAAAAAATATGAAGAAAATACAAGCAAACAATGAGCAGTAGAATATAGATTTTTTATTAATTTTATCGGGATCTCTAAATGGTTTTTCTATATAGCGCCAGCTAAAGTATGCGAATATCATAGAAATTGCCAACAGGAGTAGCATAAAAAATTTTGATGGCATATCAATTGAATAAATTTGTGCAAAAGCAATGATTGGCTGATGCCATAGATAGCTGCTATAAGAAATTAGGCCAATTCCTATGAATGGCTTCCAACTTAAAAGTTTATGAACAATAGTAGTTGAAGTTGTTGAAAGAAGGATCAAGCAAGTGCCTAAAGTCGGAACTAAGGCGTAGATACTTGGAAATGGAGTTCTTTCATCAAAAAAGATTATGGAATAAAGAATCATTGCCAACCCAAGTAGACTTAAAGTCTGATTTAAAACTTGGGATTTAAAAGAATGAAAATTCTTAAAGTAAAGAGCGATGAATATCCCCAGGATTAACTCCCAACCTCTTGTAAGAAGTGAGTAAAAGGTAAAGGTTGGCAAGGAATATGCGCCCCATTGGGCTAACCCTAAGCTCATTAAAAACATAATTACCAGAAAAGCTAACAACCACCTTTGGCCGAGTTTCCAGAGCAGAATCATGAGCAAAGGAAAAAAAATATAAAATTGCTCCTCAACAGCTAGGCTCCAAGTATGAAGTAACGGCTTTAGCTCTGCAGTCCCTTCGAAATACCCACTTTCAAACCAAAATAAAATATTAGAAGAAAAGGTGGAAACAGCGACAAGACTCTGACCAAAATCTTTTAACTCATTGGGTGATAACCAAGAAAAAGCAAATGGAAGGCAGGCCAACATAACAAAAAATAGTGCTGGTAAGATTCTGCGAGCACGACGTTCATAAAACTTTTGAATGGAAAATTGCCCTATCTCAAGCTCAGAGATTATTAATGTGGCAATCAAGTACCCGCTGATTACAAAAAAAACATCTACACCAACAAAACCTCCGCTGACCCACTCAAAACCAGCATGAAAAAACATTACAGGTAATACGGCTAATGCTCTGAGTCCGTCAATCTCTGCTCTATATTTCATCTTAACTTTTAAACAGCAATGAATTAATACTTATTCCCACTCAATGAGTAATACCCTCTGAAACCCTTTATTTAAAGGGGTTTCAAAAAATTTTGTATCAACTTTGTATAAGAGATATTTCAT
>DKMG01000025.1 GCA_002469975.1 Proteobacteria bacterium UBA7420 | reverse complement strand
CAGGATACTGATCAGATAGGTCTGGTAAAGAACTCATACTACTTTGAGGCTAAGTTTCTGAATCTCATCCAGAACATGCAGCCGTCTTGGGTCACGCTCTAAGTCATCCCAAGTAAGAGATTGAGATGCTTTTAAGAGTGGAATCTCGGTAGACTGAGAAATATTCTGATTGAGCATAAATTCTAATGCCTGATTTACTCCGGCGCGGTCATTGCATATCAAAATCATAGTACATCCAGACTGAAGAGCTTGGTGAGTTTTAGAAACTATATCTCCAAAAAAATTAGTGCCCTTCATGGAAAGGTCATCGCTAAAAATCACACCATTAAAATGTATTTTTTTTCTTAGAATTTCCTGAAGCCAGAATTTTGAAAAAGTTGGAATCTCGGAATCAATCTCAGGGAAAGAAACATGAGCCGTCATGATGCCGCCCAATTTATTATGCAAAAGGCTAAAGGGAAGTAAATCATGCTGCTCCAATTGTATGAGCGATCGGTGATCTTCAGAATACTCTAGATGCGTGTCAGCTTGTATGCCTCCATGGCCTGGAAAATGCTTGCCAATGGCCTTCATCCCAGCCTCATTCATGCCATTTATATAGGAGTCTGCAAGTGCGATGACCTCTCTAGGATTTTCTCCAAGAGATCGATCGCCAATAATAGAACTAGTTTTGAGGTCCAGATCTAATACTGGAGCAAAACTGATATCAAGGCCCGAGGCAATCACTTCTGATGCCATCAACCACCCCAAATGGTTTGCAAGGGCTAGACCAGTCTCTATGTCTTTCGCGGCGAGTTGGCCTAATTTTTGCATGGAGGGTAATCTCGTATAATCCTCTTCTAAACGCTGAATCCTTCCTCCCTCTTGATCTACTGCAATGATCAAGTATGGATTAATATCTTGAATTGCTTGGCACAGAGAAATCACTTGATGTCTAGAAAAAATATTTCTAGAGAATAAAATTACTCCACCAACTTGGGAGTTTTGTAAGATTATTTTTTCTTCATCGGTAAGAGAGTGGCCGCTCAAATCAAGCATTAACCTACCTAGCAATTTTTTTTGCATCATTCTTTCAAGTTAATTAGTAATTTTAATTATGCTAGTGACTCTTTAATGACTTAATAAGCTCAGCAGTTACAGATGGATCACCGGAAAAAATTGACGGGGCAATTCTTGCAGCAATACTGCCATATCTCTCGAAGATTTGCCTGGAAACTTCCGCAGGTGTTCCACTCACAGCAATACTTTCAAGCATCTCATCAGTAATAAGAGCTGCAATATCTTGCCATTGACCATTTTTAGTTAGTTTGTTGAGCTCAGGTTGCACGCCCTCCCAGCCATGCTGCTCCAACACAACCTTGTAAGCTGGTGTTGAGCCATAAAACCCAATCTGGGCTCTACAGGTTTCTCTAGCGGCTGATATCTCCTCATCATTCATTCCCGTTGCAATCATTACACCTACTGAGACATCAAATGTTTTCTTATCAGCTAGTGCTAACCCCTTCTCAAGCGATGGTGTTGTAACATTTTTAAGAAACTTAGTGGTATGGAATGGGTGGACAAGGAAACCGTCTGCTGATTCTGCTGCGGCCTGAGTCATGAGTGGGCCAACGCCTGCAACATAGATTTTTGGCAACCCAAATGGATTTTTTCCTGGATTAAAAAATGGGGTCATTAAAGTATGCTTGTAAAATTCACCGTCAAAGTTTAACTCCTCTCCATCATGCCAAGAGCTCCAAATTGCTTTAATAGCATTAACCATTTCTTCCATTCTCTTGGCTGGTGAGGACCATGGCATAGAGTATCTTTTTTCAATATGAGGCTTTATTTGAGAACCTAAACCAAGAGTAAATCTTCCCTGAGACATCAACTGCAAGTCATACCCAAGATTAGCTAAAGTCATTGGATTTCGTGAGAAGGCTACCGCTATTGAAGTTAATAATTCTAATCTTTGAGTAGCCACAGCTGCAGCTGCAAGAGGTAAGAAGGGTTCATGAGGACCTTCAAATGTATAGGCTCCATCATAGCCTAGGTCTTCTAGCTGCTGACTTAGCTCGCCAGCTTCAGCAGGATCTCTGGTAATCATTGCGCAATCAATTTTAATTTTTGACATAGTTAAAAGTTTTTTAATACAAGGAATGATTATGCTCGATGTATTTCATTTTGTGTATCCTGAGTGCTAACATAAATATTGAAATTCTTATCCAGAGAGTAAAAAATGAATTCAAAAATCTGCCAACTTCTTGATATTGAATTTCCTTTAGTCGCATTTACTCATTGCAGGGATGTTGTAGTTGCAGTTTCTAAAGCAGGAGGCTGTGGAGTTTTAGGCGCGGTTGGAATGAAGCCGGATCAATTAGAGGAGGAGCTTAAATGGATTGATGAGCACATTGATGGCTTGGCTTATGGTGTTGATGTATTAATTCCAAATAAAATGGCTGGGAAAGATCAAAAATTTGATTCTGGAGAACTTGTGTCGATGATTCCTCAAGAATATGCTGATTTTCGAGCAGATCTTCTTGAGAAACATGGAATCGAGGCCTCTGAACTCAGAACAATCAAGCCATCTGCTACCTACATGGCAGAAAATACTAAAGCTGATGGCGCCAAGGCGCTGCTAGATGTTGCTTTTTCTCATCCCATTAAGTTAATCGCCAATGCTTTAGGCGTTCCGCCAGATTGGATGTTGCAAATGGGAAAAGATAATAATGTAAAAGTTGCTGCTCTTCTTGGCACTGCAGAACATGCAATCAATCAAGTCAAAGCTGGGGTAGATATTTTAGTGGTCTCAGGCACAGAAGCAGGTGGTCATTGTGGAAGTGTCCCTACTATGGTTTTAATACCTGAGGTTCATGAAGCCATTCAACCTTATGGAGATGTTCCAATTCTTGCGGCAGGTGGAATTGTTACCGGTAAACAGATGGCTGCTGCCATGACCATGGGCGCTGCAGGAGCGTGGTGCGGGTCAGTTTGGTTAACCACTGTAGAATCTGAGGTTCCACCAGCAATTAAAGAGAAGATGATCGCAGCAAACTCCGGTCAGACTATCAGATCAAGAAGTAGAACAGGTAAGCACTCAAGACAGCTAGTGTCCGAATGGACAAAGGCATGGGAGGCCAAGGATGCACCAGAGCCACTTCCATTACCCTTGCAGCCGATGGTAGCCGAACCAGCGCTAGCAAAGGTCACGAAGCTCGCTGAAAGTGGTCACCAAGGTGCAAAAGAGCTTTCAACCTACTGGGTGGGTCAAGGGGTGGGCTTAATGAATCAGAGCATTTCTGCCAGTGATGTGGTGCAGGAGTTTAAACAAGATTTTATCAATGCCTATGAAAGATTAGCTGGCTTTATAGAAGATTAATTACTCTGAGCCAATATAATAGTAGTGATGATATGTGGTGAGGCTTTACCATCTTTCAAAGAGTACTAGAAGGCACTTCCTAGGAAAAATACCAAAAAAGTATTTGCAGGCCTGGTTAAAACAAAGAAATCTTAAAAACTCGAAATAAATAAAGAGGTAAATGATGGATTTAGAATATGGACCGGAGTACATAGAATTTTTAGATGAAGTTGCAAAATTCTGCAAGCAATATCATGGGCTAACATTTAATAAAGATGGTCCTAAAACACCTTTTGCGGAATCAGAAGGGTCAAGTGGGCCTGTAATGCATCGGTCCGAATGGCAAAAGATATTAATTGAAAAAGGATATTTTGCTAGGTCAGTTCCCAGGGAATATGGGGGCTATGGTGGCGAAGCTGATATATTAAAAAGTAGGATTATTGCATCAGAATTCTCAAAATCGAAAACCCCTACACCAATGGGAGGCCAAGGAATAGATATGTTGGTTCCCACACTTCTTGAAATGGGTACTGAAGAACAAAAACAGAGATACATTAAACCTACGCTCCACGGTGAAATGATTTGGTGTCAAGGCTATTCAGAGCCAGGCGCTGGCAGCGATCTGGCAAGTCTTCAAACCAAGGGTGAGCTCATCAATGGTGAATGGGTGATCAATGGTCAAAAAATTTGGACAAGCACAGCTCAATTTTCTCAAATGTGTTTTTGTCTTGTAAGAACTGAACCGGATGCCCCAAAGCATGCTGGAATTAGTTATTTATTAATTCCAATGGATACACCTGGTATTGAGGTTAGACCATTGGTAGACATGACTTTAAAACCGGGTTTCAACGAAGTATTTTTTACCGATGTCAAAATTCCTGAAGGCAATATCATCGGGAAAAGAGGTGAAGGCTGGGCTGTTGCAAATGCTACATTAGGCTATGAGAGAGGCTCTCTTGCCCCACCAGACGCAACAATGAGTCGATTAAACATGCTGATAGATTTGATGAAAAATGAAACTCTTGACGGCAAACCCCTCATTGAGCATCCAATTTACAGAGATCGTTTGATGCAAATTCAAGGCAAAGTGTTGGCTCAACAATCTCATGGGTTGAGGCTGTTATCAGCAAAGCTCAATCCTGGCACAGATGTCAAAATTGGAAAAATGATTCAAAAGCTTACTGGGACTGAGTTAAGGCATGAGCTTGAAGGCTTGGCAATAGATGTTATGGGTGAAATTGGCACTCTCTATGAGCAGAGTCCTCATATAAAAAATGATGGTACATGGCAATTTATTTATATGTATTTTCTGGGGCTGATCATTGGCGGAGGAACCAGTCAAATTCAAAAAAATATCATCGCCGAACGCGGCCTTGGCATGCCAAAAGAGCCTAAAATTCAAGGAGCATAAAATGTATTTTGGATTATCAGAAGAACAGTCTTTTTTTAAAGACAATGTAACAAAATATCTGGAAGATCATGCTTCTCTGGATCAGATTAGAAAGATTGCCAGTGGTGACGAGGCACATACAAGCAAAGAAATTCATCGGGGCTTTCTTAATCTAGGGATTAGTGGATTATTGATTCCTGAAGAATTTGGTGGCCTTGACTTAGATTTATTGTTTGCTGCAGTGGTTTCCGAGGGCTTGGGTTCTTGTATTGGGCCCGTTCCATACATAGCCCCTTATGTCATGGCTCCTACCGCTATTCTGGCAGCGGGAAGTCAAGCTCAAAAAGAAAAGTACCTTACAAAGATTGCATCAA
>DKMG01000076.1:5941-9016 GCA_002469975.1 Proteobacteria bacterium UBA7420 | reverse complement strand
GGTCTAAGCTTTGTAGACTCTATTAATGCGAGTGCAAAAACTTTTTGTTGCTATCAAAACAATGCGTTTGACCAGTCAGTTGAAAATATACATTACAATCAATTTAATGGTCCTCATCCCGCGGGCTTAACTGGAACTCATATTCATTTTCTCTATCCTGTTGGTCAAAATAGATCTGTTTGGTCTATCTCATGGCAAGAGATTATTTCCCTAGGCTATTTATTAAAAAATAAGCAGCTGCGCACCCATAAGCTCATTGCATTGGGTGGTCCAAGCGTCCATGATCCAAAGATTCTCAAAGTTAGATATGGCAGTAATCTATCTGAGCTAACAGCCGGAGCAATCAAGGAAAGCTCTAGGGTCATTTCTGGCTCCATTCTTAATGGCAGAACAGCAGAAAATGTTATGAATTATCTTGGTGCTTATGATAATCAAGTATCAGTAATCAGCGACGAGACTAACGACATTCTCTTTAACTGGGCCATGCCTGGCACCAAGCTACACTCAAGAATGCCAGCCTTTTTATCATCCTGGCTAAAACCCAAGGAGTTTATTTTTAATGCTTCTATGAACGGTGGCGACAGGGCAATTGTTCCAGTTCCGTCCTATCAAGATGTTATGCCATTAAATATTTTGACAACACAACTTTTAAAAAGCTTGGTCACTTTTGATATTGAGCTCGGAGAGAAACTGGGTGTCTTGGAGCTTGCTCCTGAGGATCTTGGGTTAGTTAGTTACGTTTGCCCTAGTAAATATGATTATCAATCTATTTTAGATAGCAATCTTGAAAAAATGTTTGAGGAGTATAAATGAAAACTTGGCTACGCTCTGCAAACGCTAAAATCAAACCTGATTTCATGCCAGGCGGCTCAAAAGCTAAGTGGTTTCCGATTTATGATGCTATTGAAAACTTTATCTTCTCTTCCACCAAAAAAACCACTAATCCCATCCATGTAAGAGATTCGATAGATATTCAGCGAATTATGGTTATTGTTTGGTTGGCTGCTTTTCCAGCAATGTTTTTTGGAATGTACAATATAGGCAACCAAACATTAGACTATCTAGCGCTTGTTGGATCAAACAATACAAATGATTGGCATCACATTATTATCAATTTAGTTGGTTATTCTCAAGACAGCTTTATAAGCAAGATGTGGATAGGAGCTGTTTATTTTATTCCTATTTATGCGGTTACCTTTGCTGTCGGAATACTTTGGGAAATATTATTTGCAGTGGTCAGGAAGCACGAGATTAATGAGGGCCTTTTTGTTTCCTCTATTTTATTTGCTCTCAGTTGCCCACCTGATTTACCGTTGTGGCAAGCAGCGATGGGAATTACTTTCGGTATAGTTATTGGCAAAGAAGTCTTTGGTGGGACTGGTAAAAACTTCTTGAACCCAGCCTTGACTGGAAGAGCCTTTTTATACTTTGCTTATCCCTCACAGCTCTCTGGAGATAAAGTTTGGATTGCAGGCTTATCAGATACTGGAATTACCCCGGCAGGCTTTAGTGGCGCGACCCCTCTAGGCTATGCTGCTGAAGATGGTTTAAATGGCTTAACGAATAACTTTTCTTGGTTTGATGCTTTTTTTGGCCACATACCCGGCTCAGTGGGAGAAACCTCTATCATCGCAATAGGCATAGCAGCCATTATTTTGTTAGCCACCAAGGTTGCCTCATACAGAATTATTCTTGGCACGATTATCGGCATGATGGCTATGAGTTCAATTCTGAATATTATTGGCTCTGATACTAATCCGATGTTTCAAGTGCCGTGGTATTGGCATTTTGTTATAGGTAGTTTTGCTTTCGGACTAGTCTTTATGGCAACCGAGCCTGTCTCAGGATCTGGTACAGATGCTGGCCGATGGTTATATGGAGGCCTTATTGGGGTGACTGTTGTTTTGATACGAGTTGTTAATCCTGCTTTCCCGGAAGGCATGATGTTGGCAATTCTTTTTGCAAACTTATTTGCTCCAGTCATTGATCATATGGTTGTCTCACGCAATATTGCTAAACGTCAGAGGGCTCTTTCTCATGAATGATTCAGTATTAAAAACTTTAACGGTCTCCTTTGTTGTTTGTTTGTTTTGCTCTCTTATAGTGTCTTTCGCTGCGGTAAGTCTTAGAGATACTCAAAACCTTAATAAGTTAAATGATCAAAGAATTAAGATTTTAAAAACTGCAGCTATTTATGATCCACAGCAATCTGTAGAATCTCAATTCACCAAGCTCACGCCAAAATTTGTAGATTTCAGCTCTGGGCTCTTGCTTGATGAGTATGAAAACTTAGATTTGACCACTTATGATCCTGTCTATTTTTCTAAGCAAGCTGGTTTTTCAACACCCATTCCTCCTGATCTTGATATTGCTATAGTTAAGAACAAGGAAAACATCGGCAAAATATTCCTTTTGAAGGATGAAGAAAATCAGCTTGAGAAAATTATTCTGCCCATACGCGGATATGGCCTTTGGGGAACGCTCTTTGGCTATATTGCCATTGATAAAGATCTAAATACTATCAGAGGACTTGAGTTCTATGAACACAAGGAAACTCCTGGTCTTGGTGCAGAGGTTGATAATCCTCGGTGGAAGGCATTGTGGGATGGCAAGAAAATCTACAAAGATGGTGATATAGAGATAGCAGTTATTAAAGGGAAGGTAGATCCATCTAATGCAATGGCTGACTATCAAGTTGACGGTCTCTCAGGAGCGACATTGACTAGCAGGGGTGTGACTAATATGTTGGCCTTTTGGTTTAGCGAGAGCGGTTATCAAGAGACACTTAAAAATATAAATTATGACAGTTAAAAAATATAAGGAAGTCCTGACCAAGCCATTGCTTGAAGAGAACCCTATAACATTACAAATCTTAGGGATTTGCTCTGCATTAGCAGTGACAAGTAACCTGTCAGTCACCTTGGTGATGTGTGTTGCTTTGACTAGCGTTGTATCGTTCTCCAATCTCTTTATCTCAATTATCAGAAACTATATTCCAAGCAGCGTGAGAATTATTGTTCAAATGACAATTATCGCCTCACTTGTGATTGTTGTTGATGAGTTATTGAAGGCCTA
>DKMG01000076.1:0-5779 GCA_002469975.1 Proteobacteria bacterium UBA7420 | reverse complement strand
TTATCTTAATCGCTGTTGCAATCGTCAGAGAGCTTTTTGGAGCAGGTAGCTTGATGGGATACGAAATTCTTCCGCTTATTTCAAATGGTGGATGGTACCCTGCTAACAACTTGCTATTACTTCCTCCCAGCTCCTTCATCCTTATTGGATTGATGATTTGGGGTATCAGGGCATACAAAAGTGATCAAGTTGAAGTGAATGAATTTAAGCTATCTAAACATGCCACTGCGCCAGACTTATCCAAGAGGGAATTAAATGCTTGAACATTATCTAAGTATTTTTATTACAACTGTATTTATTGAGAACATAGCCTTGTCAGTATTCTTAGGCATGTGTACATTTATTGCTATCTCAAAGAAGATTGATGCAGCTTTTGGCTTAGGGGTAGCTGTTATAGCAGTTTGCCTAATTACAGTGCCTTTAAATAATTTTATTTTTAACACCATACTAAAAGATGGCGCGTTGGCTTGGGCTGGCTTACCAAATGTTAACTTACAGTTTGTAGGGCTGATTAGTTATATAGGCGTGATTGCTGCCGCTGTTCAAATTTTAGAAATGTTTCTAGATAGGTTTGTTCCGGCTTTGTATAACGCGTTGGGCGTCTTCTTACCACTCATCACAGTTAATTGTGCTATTTTAGGGGCAACCCTGTTCATGGTCGAAAAAGATCTGAAGTTTGGTGAGAGTGTAGTTTATGGTTTGGGCGCTGGCGTTGGGTGGGCCATGGCTATCTTAGTTCTAGCGGGTATAAGAGAGAAGTTAAAATATTCAGATATTCCTGATGGTCTTCAGGGCCTAGGGGTTACTTTTATTATTGTTGGGCTAATGAGTTTTGGATTTATGTCATTTGGTGGTATCTCTCTTTAAGGTTTAATTATGCAAATTGATTTATTTTTAGGTGTTCTCTCTTTTACTGGTGTGGTTTTATTGCTTGTAACTATTATCTTGATGGCGCGTAGTCAGCTTGTGAGTTCAGGTGAGGTTTCTATTGAGATTAATGGCGACAGCTCCAATGCAATTAAAGTTCCATCAGGTAGCAAACTCCTGCAAACTCTAGCTGATAATAAGATTTTCTTATCGAGTGCATGTGGCGGCGGCGGAACATGTAGTCAATGTAAATGCCAGATAGCTGAAGGCGGCGGATCAATTCTGCCGACTGAAGAATCTCACTTTAACTCAAAAGAAAAGAAAGAAGGCTGGAGACTGTCTTGCCAAGTTGCAGTGAAAAATGACATGAAGATTACCATTCCCGAAGAAGTATTTGGGGTGAAAGAGTGGGAATGTGAAGTGGTATCAAATGATAATGTTGCAACATTCATCAAAGAATTGATCCTTAAGCTCCCTGAGGGAGAGGAAGTTAACTTCAAAGCAGGTGGATATGTCCAGCTAGAAGCTCCAGCCTATGAGAACCTGGCCTACACTTCATTTGATGTAGCTGATGAGTACAGAGAGGATTGGGATAGATTTAAAATTTGGGATAACGTTGCCAACAATAAAGAAGCAATTATAAGAGCATATTCAATGGCTAATTATCCAGATGAGAAGGGTGTGTTGAAATTTAATATTAGAGTTGCATCTCCACCCCCTGGTTCTTCTGATATACCTCCAGGCCTCATGTCTTCCTGGACCTTTAACCTTAAGCCCGGCGATAAAGTCAGAGTCTTTGGTCCATTTGGAGAATTTTTTGCAAAAGAAACAGAGTCAGAGATGGTGTTTGTGGGAGGAGGAGCGGGAATGGCGCCAATGAGGGCACATATTTTTGATCAACTACTAAGAATTCATGATGATCGAAAAATTACCTTTTGGTATGGCGCTCGAAGTTTAAAAGAAATGTTTTATGTTGATGAGTTCAATAAGCTTGCTGAAGATAATGAGAATTTTGAATGGCATGTAGCATTATCAGATCCTCAGCCCGAAGATGATTGGAAAGGGTTAACTGGATTTATACATCAAGTCTTATTTGATAATTATCTTGGATCTCACGAGGCACCTGAAGATTGTGAGTTTTATATGTGCGGACCTCCAATGATGAACAAAGCAGTTACAGACATGCTAATTAACCTTGGAGTTGAGCCAGAGAATATAATGCTCGATGACTTTGGTGGATAGCCTAGCTACTTGAGTCGCCTCATAGCATCTAAAGCCCTTGCTCTTTCTGTTGGCATTCTTTGCATACTGCTTGCCTACAATCATAATAAATCATCAACTTATCAAGTTAGCGGAAATATTTACGGAACTTATTGGAAATTGGTTTCCACGGAGTACATACCCGACTCATTAAGGCAATCAATTGTAGATGAGTTGAATAGGATTGATTTTATTGCTTCTACCTACAAGACATCATCTGAATTATCTTTGCTAAACCAAGCGCCAACAAACACCAAGGTAAAAATTAGCACAGAGTTATACACCTTACTAAGTTTCGCAGAAAAGCTGACAACTGCATCCAATGGAGCCTATGACATCACTCTCGGTTCTTCTGTTATCAATGCAGGATTTGGCCCTGAGATAAACACAGATGTATTTGAGCCTCTGTCAACCAAGAGGTTTGTTATGACGGAGGATATGTATGTAGAGAAATTTAATCAATTCTTATTTGATCTATCATCCATAGCAAAAGGCTTCGCTGTAGATCAAATTTATAATCTTTTAATAAGCTCTGATAAAAATAATTTCCTCTTTGATATAGGTGGAGAGTTAATATTAACCGGCTCTAACCATGGTGAACCATGGGTTGTGGGTATTCAGGACCCAACCAGCTACTCAAACCAATCAATTATTAATTTACTCAGTGATTCCTTTTTAGCCGTTGCAACTTCAGGTGAATACAGGAACTTTGCTGTTGATGAGCGAGGCAATAAAACCAGTCATACACTTGACCCGCAAACAGGCCAGTCCATCTCTAATAATATTCTGTCAGTAACTGTAACTTCTAAGATCTCATCCATGGAGGCAGATGCATGGGCTACAGCAATGAATGTTATGGGAGCAGACCGAGGCTTGGAGCTGGCAGAGCAAGAAAATATATCTGTTTTATATATAATTAATGATAACGATACAATTAAATTTTTGAAATCAAATAACTGGCAACATTAAACATGTTTGAATTTATTCTTGTCTTTGCAGTAATCACCCTCTCTTTTGCTGCTATTGCTATAGGGGTGATCACAAAAGATAAGCCAATTACTGGAAGTTGTGGGGGGTTAGCTAATCTTGAAAAAGGTGCGCCCTGTCAAATTTGCGGGCGCACTACCACGGGGGATTGTGATAACTAGAATTGGTTCATGGTATTGTCATCACCCGAAGCCTTAAGGGCAGCCTCTCCAGCAAAGTACTCCTTGTGGTCATCGCCCATATCAGAACCCGCCATATTTTGATGTTTCACGCAGGCGATGCCTTGACGAATTTCTTTTCTTTGAACCCCTTCGACGTAGCCTAGCATTCCTTTTTCACCGAAGTATTCTTTTGCCAGGTTGTCTGTTGAAAGAGCTGCTGTGTGATATGTAGGAAGAGTGATAAGGTGGTGAAATATTCCAGCTTCGCGCGCAGCATCAGCTTGAAAAGTTTGAATTCTTCTATCGGCTTCAATAGCTAATTCACTGGCATCATAAGAAATATCCATCAGATTTTCTCGCTCATAGGCAGATACGTCCTGTCCAGCCTCGTGCATAGCATCAAAGACTTGCTGTCTAAAATTTAATGTCCAGTTAAAGGAGGGACTGTTGTTGTACACAAGCTTTGCGTTTGGAACAGCTTTTTTTATCTCATCCATCATGGCGCCAATCTGACCGATATGGGGCTTTTCAGTTTCAATCCAAATTAAGTCAGCACCATTCTGGAGGCTTGTAATAGAGTCTAAGATACATCTAGCTTCCCCAGTTCCTTTCTTGAACTGATAGAGATTACTGGGTAGTCGTTTAGGACGTACTAGCTTTCCATTTTGATTGATCAGGACATCACCATGGTTCATAGTCTCAGCAGTCATCTCTTCAACATCTAAAAATGAGTTATATTGATCCCCTAAATCTCCTGCCTCATTGGTAACAGCGATCTGCTTCGTTAAGCCTGCACCAAGCGAGTCTGTGCGAGCAACAATAACCCCATCATCTACCCCTAGCTCAAGGAAAGCGTAACGGACAGCATTAATTTTTGCTAAAAAGTCTGAGTGAGGAACTGTAACTTTTCCATCTTGATGTCCGCACTGCTTTTCGTCTGAAACTTGGTTCTCAATTTGAATGCAGCACGCACCAGCTTCAATCATCTGTTTAGCCATAAGATAGGTCGCTTCTTCATTACCAAATCCCGCATCAATATCTGCAATAATTGGGACAATGTGGGTTTCAAAGTTGTCTATCTGGTCTTGAATTGATTGCTTGTCACTCTCTGCAGCGCTATCAAGTTTTCTGAATAAGGCGGCTAACTCTCTTGCATCTGCTTGCCTTAAAAATGTGTACAGCTCTTCAACAAGACTAGCAACAGATGTTTTCTCATGCATAGACTGGTCGGGAAGGGGTCCAAACTCTGATCTTAAGGCTGCAACCATCCATCCAGATAAGTACAAATATTTTTTATCCGTTGTACCAAAATGTTTTTTAATTGAAATTAGTTTCTGTTGGCCAATAAATCCATGCCAGCAACCTAATGATTGAGTGTAAAGGGAGGTATCACTGTCATAAGCGTCCATATCTTTACGCATTATTCCAGCTGTGTATTTTGCAATATCTATGCCCGTTTTAAATTGGTTTTGGATAACCATTCTGGCAGCAAACTCAGGCTTGATAGAGTTCCAGTCCGATCCCTTGAAGCCAGGAACTGCCTTTAAACGCTCAATCTCTGATGACAACTTTAATCTACCCATTAATTACTCCATAAAAATTATGTAGTGAATTAAATTTTATATAGACTCACTTGTCAATTATATTAAAAAATACTATAAAAACAGGCTTTAAAAGGTATTAGAAATGTAGCTAGACTACAGAATCTATTTTTTAGCTAGCTTTTCAGCTATTCCTATGTAGTTCAGTGGTGTGAGAGCTTTAAGCTTAGCTTTTGCTTGATCTGAAATGGCTAGTGTCTCTACCAGGTTGGTATAAGTGGTTTTAGTTAGACTTAGTCCTCTAGTTTTATCTTTAATAATTTCATACGCATTATCAAGCCCTTCTAATTTCATGATAATTTGTAATGCCTCTGCAAGAATTTGCCAATTATTCTCAAGCTCTTCTTTTGCTTTCATTTTGTTTGGCTGAAGTTTGCTTAGCCCGTTGAGGGTTGAAGAAAATCCAACGTACGAGTAACCAAAACCAACACCCAGATTTCTTAAAACAGTTGAATCTGAAAGATCACGCTGTAATCTTGATTTTGTGAGCTTGTTAGCAAAAAAATCCATCATTGCGTTAGACAGGCCTAAATTTCCTTCTGAGTTTTCAAAGTCAATAGGGTTGACCTTGTGAGGCATGGTTGATGAGCCAACCTCACCATCTTTTAGTTTCAGACTAAACAAATCATTGCTGATGTAGAGCCAAGCATCTTGATTGAAGTCTATAAGAATATTATTAATTCTCTGTATACAATGAGCGATCTCGGCAATTCCATCGTGTGGTTCAATTTGAGTAGTCATAGGATTTTGCTCTACCTTGAATGAGGATATGAATTTTTTAGTTTTGGAAACCCAGTCTAAATTTTCATCGCTGAGCTGCAAGGTATGAAAATTACCAGTCGCTCCCCCAAACTTTGCCATAGGCGTCATACTCTTAAGCATGTCTCGTTGACGTTTCAATCG
>DKMG01000104.1 GCA_002469975.1 Proteobacteria bacterium UBA7420 | reverse complement strand
AGAACTTTTATATAACAATGTAAGGCAAGCAGCAATTACTCAAGAGTTATCTGAGATAGTTGGCGGCGCGGCTGCGGTTTAAGGAGAAAAAAATGAGTAATGGTTTAATAACACAAATTATTGGAGCGGTTATTGATGTAGAGTTTGAAAAAACTAACATCCCAAAGGTATATGAGGCAATTATTATCTCTGATACTGGAACAGTTTTAGAGGTTCAACAACAGCTGGGCGATGGCATTGTTAGAGCAATTGCCATGGGTACAACTGAAGGGTTAAAAAGAGGTTTAAAGGTAGAGCGCACCAATGCACCTATCTCTGTTCCCGTTGGAGAGAAAACTCTTGGCAGAATTATGGATGTTTTAGGCAACCCTATTGATGAGTGTGGTCCAATTGGCGCAGAAACAACCATGCCTATTCACAGAAAGCCCCCAAGCTACATGGACCAATCTCTTTCTGATGAGCTATTAGAAACAGGAATTAAGGTGATTGATTTGATTTGTCCTTTTGCCAAGGGCGGTAAAGTGGGCTTGTTTGGCGGAGCTGGTGTGGGCAAAACGGTAAATATGATGGAGCTGATCAATAACATTGCTACAGAGCACTCAGGTCTCTCAGTGTTTGCTGGTGTGGGAGAGCGAACAAGAGAAGGAAATGACTTCTACTACGAGATGCAAGAATCAGGCGTGGTCAACATTGAAAAACCAAGTGAATCAAAAGTGGCCATGGTTTACGGTCAAATGAATGAGCCTCCAGGAAATAGATTAAGAGTGGCTTTGACTGGACTCACTATGGCTGAAAAATTTAGAGATGAAGGAAGAGATGTGTTGTTGTTTATTGATAACATCTATCGATACACCCTTGCCGGTGTAGAGGTTTCAGCTCTACTGGGAAGAATGCCATCAGCCGTCGGATATCAGCCAACATTGGCTGAAGAAATGGGCGCACTACAAGAAAGGATTACCTCAACCAACGATGGTTCAATCACCTCTATTCAAGCCGTGTATGTTCCAGCGGATGATTTAACGGACCCATCCCCAGCGACAACTTTTGCTCACTTGGATGCAACAGTTGTACTTTCCAGACAAATTGCTGAGCTTGGAATTTATCCTGCAGTGGATCCACTGGACTCTACCAGCAGACAGTTAGATCCATTGGTCGTTGGTGAAGAGCATTATAATGTTGCTCAAGGCGTGCAAGGTGTCTTGCAGAAGTACAAAGAGCTTAAAGACATCATTGCAATTTTGGGAATGGATGAGCTATCTGAAGAAGATAAATTAGCAGTGTCGAGAGCAAGAAAGGTTGAAAGATTCTTATCACAGCCGTTCACAGTGGCAGAAGTTTTTACAGGCTCGCCAGGTAAATATGTGAAGCTAGAAGACACCATTAAATCGTTTAAAGGAATTTTAGCAGGGGATTATGATGATCTTCCTGAGCAAGCATTCTATATGGTTGGCACCATTGAAGAGGCTGTAGAAAAAGCTAAAACCTTATAACTTACCAATCATGTCTACCATTAAAGTCAGCATAGTTTCAGCTAGTGAGGAAATTTATTCTGGCGAAGGCACCATGGTCTTTGCAACAGGATCTCTTGGCGAGATTGGTATTGCTCCCGGGCATACACCCCTCCTTACAGGTTTAGCTCCAGGGCCAGTTCGAGTTCAAAATGGAGACGACGAGCAAACTTTCTTCTGTTCAGGTGGTTTTATTGAAATTCAACCAGATGTTGTAACCTTTTTATCTGATCGAGCAGAAAGAGCTGATTCAATGGATGAAGCAGAGGCCATCAAAGCACAAGAACAAGCAGAGAAAAACATGCACGATCAACAGTCCACCTTGGACTACACCAAAGCCGCTGCTCAATTAGCAGAGGCGGCAGCAAGAATTAAAACTATTCAAAAACTTAGAAAAAACAAGTAAGGTACTTGTATCACGTTTAATTTTTTTTCGCATTGACAATTCATACCATTATCCTTGCAGCGGGCAAAGGAACTCGCATGAACAGCAACCTGCCCAAGGTGCTGCAGCCTCTTGGTGGATCAAACCTCATCTCCCGAGTGATCACCACCGCCCAAAAAACCAGCGATGATATTACTGTGGTGGTTGGACACCAAAAAAACCTTCTAAAATCCTACATTGAGGGCCACTATCCTTCTGTTAAGACAGCTGATCAGGACGAGCAATTAGGCACAGGGCATGCTGTCAAAACAGCAGTCCATTTAATAACGCCGAATCAAAGAGTTTTAATTCTTTATGGCGATGTTCCACTAATTTCTAATGCCACCATACAAAATTTAATATCCAGCGAGAGTCCTTGCTCTTTATTGTCCATGGTTCTATCAGACCCTACAGGTTATGGCAGAGTCATCCAAGATAGCGCAGGCCATGCTTTAAAAATAACTGAGCACAAGGACGCGTCCCCAGAAGAAAGAAAAATTAATGAAGTGTTTACCGGAACCATGTTGGTGGATGGAGGTCTGTTGATTGATGCATTAAAGAGCCTAGAGAACAACAATGCAGCTTCTGAATACTATCTCACAGATGTTGTAGAGATACTTTCTACAAAAGGGGTTAAAATAAACTCTATTCAAGCAAACCCTCAAGAAGTAATAGGGGTGAATAATAAAAAAGAGCTACACCACGTTGAATCTATTTTAAGAACCATGAATGCAGAAAAACTTTTAGACCAAGGACTTACACTCACAGACGCCTCCCGTGTTGATCTTCGCGGTGAACTGAGTGCCGGCAAAGATTGCAGCATTGATGTGAACGTTATTATAGAAGGCACCGTTAGCCTGGGTGAAAACGTCACCATTAAATCAAATGTGATCTTAGAAAATGTTTCAATTGGCGACAACTCGGTGATCGAGCCATTTTCACACCTAGTCTCAGCAATCATTGGATCAAACTGCAGTATTGGGCCTTATGCCAGACTAAGAGAGGGATCTGAGATTGGAAACAATGCAAAAATAGGTAATTTTGTAGAGACCAAAAAAACTAAACTTGGAAATGGCGCAAAAGCCAACCACCTAGCTTATCTTGGAGATGCAGACATTGGAGCCAACGCAAACATAGGAGCCGGCACCATTACCTGTAATTATGATGGGGTTAATAAATCTAAAACCACCATCGGAGACAACAGTTTTATAGGCACTAATTCCTCTTTGGTTGCACCGGTTAACATAGGCAAGGGCGCTTATGTGGGTGCAGGCTCTGTAATAACCAAGGACGTGCCAGACGAAGCTTTGGCTGTAGGCAGAGGCAAGCAAATCATTAAAGAAGACTGGGCAAAAAACAAAAAATAATATGTGTGGAATCATAGGAGCTGCCTCATCCCGCAACGTCGGTAAG
>DKMG01000045.1 GCA_002469975.1 Proteobacteria bacterium UBA7420 | reverse complement strand
TATACCGTCACCAATGGGAGCCTGATATGTTGATCATGTGGGATAACCGAAGTGTTATGCATATGGCAGAAGGTGGCTATGATGGTTATGAAAGACTGCTGCATAGAATTACCGTAGCTGGAGACCCTTTACAGGAGTAAGCATGATAAATAGACCCGTCTTAATTGGAATAGGTTCCCTTCAACAAAAAGGATCATTTGATGATCTCGATGAAGCCTTGGTCTTAATGGAGAAAGCAACCCTAGCTGCTATTGCCGATACCGAAAACCCATCCATTGTTAACTACATTGATGATATTCAAATCCCCAAGGGAGACTGGACATATAAAGATCCAGGCAAGTGGATTGCAGAAAAACATGGTTTCTCTCATGCTCATACCAGCCTCACTAAAATTGGTATTTTGCAGCAAAGCCTCATTAATTCAGCCTGCACCAAAATTCTGAATGGTGATATTCGTGCCAGTTTGATTGTTGGTGGGGAGGCTCGATACAAAAAAATTCAAGCTTTAAAGGAGGGCTTAGAATTTGCAGAAACTGAATTAACTGTAAATCCTGATCAGTATATTCAAGCCAAAGAAGATCTCTATATCCCCGAGGAAGTCGAAGCCCTGGGAATGATGGCAGTTGGTTACTATGCAATAATTGAAAGCGCTTTGCGTTTCAGGCATGGCAGGACACCGCAAGAACATGAAAACTTCTTGGGAAACTATTATCAAAGATTCTCAGAGGTTGCTGAGCAAAACCCTCACGCCTGGAATCAACAGAAATATAGTGCTGAAGAGATTTGCACGCCATCAGAAAAAAATAAAAGAATAGCCTACCCTTATAACAAACTTCATAATTCTAGCTGGAATGTGAATCAAGCTTCGGCTCTAATTTTATGCAGCGAGGATATTGCAGATAAGCTGAATGTGCCAATAAGCAAAAGGATTTACCCCCTTGTGTCTAGTGAAACAAACCACATGATTGCTCTAGCTCAGCGACCTAATCTTGCAAGACCTGCTGGCCTGTATTTAGCGGCAGACTATCTCATGGAGACAGCTTATTCGCATCAAATAAAACCGTCTCTCTTTGAACTCTATAGCTGCTTCCCTGTGGCCGTTCAATTGTTTGCTGAAGCATTAAATGTTCCAGATAACGTAGACAAGACTGTGACTGGCGGCATGCCCTTTGCAGGTGGACCTTTGAATAATTATATGTTGCATGCAACGGCTCAAATGCTAGAAAAAATTAGAAGCAAGCCCGCTGAAATTGGATTAATTACGGGTGTATCTGGGTTAATGACCAAGCAGGCTTTTGCCATATGGGGTAAAGAGCCTTTGATGGATTTTCAATCGAAGGATGTAACAAATGAAGCTTCTGCAATCGAAGCTCCAGTTGCAATGTCTCAAGAGCAGAATGGCGAAGGAACAGTCTTGGGCTGTACGACCCTCTTTGAAAATCACGAGCCAATAAAAAGTGTTTTTTATATTGAGGATTCTCAAGAGAAGAGAAAAGTACTAACATCAACTGATAAAGAAGTTATTAATCATTTGGGAGAGGAAGAATGGATAGGAAAAAAAGTTCGTTTCAAAAGCAATCAGGTTTCTTAATAGCATTAGTATTTTCTATCTCCAGTCTTGCTGACTCAACCCTCAATGCAAGCATCAATAAAAATCAAGATACATTTCAAGAGGTAGCACTTAAAATCTGGGATTTTGCTGAGGTTGGCTACCAAGAATACAAAAGTTCTGAGTTACTGCAATCTGAGCTAGCGGCTCATGGCTTTAAAATTACTACCGGCATAGCTGATATTCCCACAGCATTTATTGCTGAATATTCGAATGGTGGTCCTGTCATTGGTATTCTGGGCGAATATGATGCATTGCCAGGGTTAATGCAAACGACCTCCCCCTTTAAAGAAGAAAGAGATGATGTGATCGCTGGCCATGCTTGTGGGCATCACATGTTTGGCGCGGCCTCTGCATGGGCTGCTGTTGCAGTAAAAGACTGGTTGGTTAAAACAAACACTCCTGGAACGATAAGGTTTTATGGTACACCTGCGGAAGAAGGTGGCTCAGGAAAAGTCTATATGGTTCGAGCTGGACTGTTTAGCGATGTTGATGCTGTGCTGCATTGGCATCCTAGTAGCTCTAATGGTGCCAACGCAGAATCATCTAATTCCAATAAATCAGCAAAATTTAAATTCTCTGGTATTTCTGCTCACGCAGCGGGCTCGCCTCATAAAGGACGATCTGCATTGGATGGCGTTGAAGCCATGAACATGATGGTTAACATGATGCGAGAACACATTCCGCAAGAATCAAGAATACATTATGTGATCACCAAAGGAGGTCTGGCACCGAACGTCGTGCCTGATGTTGCCGAGGTTTATTATTATGTGAGGCATCCTCGCAGAGAAAAAGTACAAGAAATTTTTGACTGGGTAGTCAAGGCCTCAGAGGGGGCCGCAGTTGGCACTGAGACGACTGTGACCCACGAGGTTATGCATGGCAATTACTCCAAGCTAGCCAATGATGTCTTACAGAAAGTGATGCATAAAAATCTTGTTAAACGCGGTGGCATTAAATACACGCCAGAAGAACAGGCATATGCTGAAACGATCTACCAAACTATGGTGCAACCGAGTGCAAAAATAGGAGATCAAGAAAAGGTAGCTCCTTATAAAACATCGCATACCTACGGCTCAACAGATGTGGGCGATGTCAGCTGGGTAGTGCCGCAAGCAGGATTAAGAACTGCAACCTGGGTTCCGGGAACGGCTGGTCATTCTTGGCAAGGAGTTGCCGCCGGTGGAACATCCATCGGGATGAAAGGCACGAAGTTAGCCGCTCAGGTTCTTGCGGATACGGCCCAAGATATATTTAAAGATCCCTCAATCATTCAGGCTGCTCATGCAGAATATAATGAAAGAGTCGGAGAGAATTTCGAATATGTGCCATTGCTTGGAGATAGAGATCCGCCTCTAGATTACAGAAACTAACCCCAGAAAAGACTAAAAAATATTTCTTGAGCTCTAGGAGAATCTTCTATACGATACTGTCAATATTAGTTATTTCATCACAGGGAAAAGTTATGTTTATATTATCTAGAAAATTATTGTTGGCTTCACTGTTTATAATTTTTGGTGTGTCTGCTCAGGAGCAAACACAAGATGTTGAAGAGGTGGTGGTTGTTGGATCACAGATCAAAGGGGCAAAAATTACAGGAGCTCTTCCGGTAACGGTTCTATCTGCTGATGACATCGATGCAATCGGTGCTCTTGATGGGGATGAGCTTGTTAATAATCTTACCGAGCAAGGCATGAACTTCTTTAATGAGCAGGAAGAAATTTCTGGCGGTGTTAATGCTGCAAGGGGTGATGTTGGAGCTTATAACCTGCGTGGCTTAGGCGTTGGAAATACCTTGGTGCTTTTAAACGGCAGAAGATTGGTGAACAATGCTGGCTACCAAACTGAATTAATTGGCGGTGACTATGTTCCCACTATGACTGTTAACTCCAATTTAATCCCGACCAATGCCCTTGATAGACTGGAAGTCTTAAAAGATGGCGCTTCTGCTATTTATGGTGCAGACGCAGTTGCTGGTGTTGTTAACAATGTATTGCAAACAAATTATGAAGGCCTCAGAGTAAATGCAAAAATCACTGGCTATGATCACTTTAAAGCCCAAGATACCGACTTTAAAGTTAAGTGGGGTAAGTTTTTTAATGAGGGAAGAACCAATGTCAATGTTTCTTTCTCCCACAGAGACAGAGAAAGCATTTCATTGCTTGAAGATGAAAAATGGGCAGACATGGATTTCAGAAGGTTGATACCGGCTGGCTCAGTATGGGCTAATGATGCTTCATTTAGAAACCAATACACCTACGGCATGATGCAGCTTGATTCAACTGGCAAGTTTTCTTTCTCAGATAGTGCTGGTGAGACGCAATTATTCCCAAGCTCTCGTCCAGAGTGCTCAAACTCTGGCGCCATCGCCACAGGCTTTGGTTCATGTTTAGTTCCTGATACTAACTATTATTACAACCCTTCAGATGCAGGACGTCAGTACAGAGGAGACATGCAAAGAGATAACTTGTTTGTGTTTATCAATCATGAGCTAGAAAATGGCAACGAGCTCTTTGCTGAAATTGGTCAATATCGATCTAATAGCAGCAAGTTTGATAACAACGGTGCTTTTACAGCGGGGATTGTAAGTCTGCCTGCAGATTATTACTGGTTCAGCCAATTGCCATCAGCGGCACAAGGTATTGCCAATGGCAAAGCAGTCCGTATTGATGGGTGGAGACCGATCAACCATCCTAGAAACACTAAAGTAGATAAAGAAGATTATCGCTATCTTATAGGCCTTAGAGGTGTAACAGATTCAAATTGGTCATGGGAGTCAGCTTATCTGACCACCAAAGCTAAGTCCGAAGATGCAACATCTGGAAGAGTGGTATACAACAAGTTTGTAGAATCTGTAAATGATAATTCGGCTGCTGCATATAATATATTTGATCTTAATCCTTTAACAAATAACTTTGCTTCTATTTCAGACACTGTGAGAAGAAGCGACACTTCTTCGCTCTGGTCCATTGACTTTAAAGCCAGCAACCCAGAAGTGTTCCAAGTGCCTGCGGGACCTGTTGCCGTCTTATTCGGTGCTGAGTACAGAGAAGAGAAATATAGAGATGATCGTGATAAATATTTAGATGGCACAGTGGTGCTAGCAGGACCAGGAACATCATCATCTGCAACCAACACCTTCCCATACAGATCTAATGTCATGGGATCCAGTGCGACCAACGATACCTCTGGTTCAAAAAGTGTTAAATCTGTATTTGTTGAAATGCAGGCACCTGTAACTGATAGCATCAATGCCCAAGTAGCGCTGCGTCATGAAGCTTTTTCTGATTCAGACTCAGCTACCGTTGGTAAACTTGCCGTTGGTTACGATGTAAATGACTGGTTAAAACTCAGGGCCTCGACTTCTACTGCTTTTAGAGCGCCTAACTTAGTGCAAGTAAATCAAAAAGAAGTTGCAAGAACTGGGGCGGTAAACGATTGGCTCATGCAGTATGTGCGCATAGAAAATGGTCTCTCTGTTCTTACTTCAGGCGACATGGACGGTAATTTCACGGCTCTCAGATATGCTGAAGGCGCCGTCGGTTTAAAACCAGAAGAATCAACCAATCATTCTATCGGCTTTGTTTTAACACCAACCCAGATAGAAGGTCTAACAATCACCGTGGATGCCTGGTCGATTGAAAAAGAAAACACCATCGCCCTGTTTGGAAGAAACAATCTTTCTGCTGCTGATTTATTGGCTAGAATTCGAGGCGGCGCTGATTGCTCTGCTGGAGATCCTGCAGTTCAAAGGCTGTCTGCTGACACTCTAGATGCTGATGAGCAAGCTTTATTCACCAACTTAGGCCTTTGCCCTGTGGGTAAAATAGAAGTAGCCAATGACAACTACCAGAATTTAGCAACCAGAGAACTTGAGGGTACCGATATAGCTGTGTATTACGATTTTGAAACAAGTGTTGGTGAATTTGAAATCACACTGATCACTTCATTAACTGATAAATTTTATCAAGAGCCCACAGGCGACTACACAGCTCTTGCAGTGGCTCAGGCCAGCGGAGAGCTTCCTGCCTTTGCAGCTGTTACCGGCTTTGGTGATATCTTAGGCACTGAATTGGGTGCGATTGAAAGAAAAGATAGGCTTCAAGTTAGTTTCAGAAGAGGCGATTGGAGATCTTCATTAACGGCTCTAAGAATTGGTAGCTTTGTTGACTCTGGAGAAACGTCTGCAGGCTTCCCTTGGCCTATACCGTCAATGACAACTGCAGATTTTTCATTAAGCAAGTCATTTGATATTGGTGGCAATAAAGCGAGAGCTAAATTAACAGTGAAAAATATTGCGGACGAAAGAGCGCCGCTTGCAGATGGATACAATGGATTTATGTCAGATGCGCACTCAGATATGGGTAGATACTTCTACTTAGATTTGAGGGTTGATTTCTAAATCTAATTTAGCAATTAAAAAGGGAGCTTGATGCTCCCTTTTTTTATAGTTCATTATTTCTGAGGCCTTCCCCCAAGGTTTTGGAAGAAATTATTAGCTTGATTTAAAGGTTTCATTGATGGAAATAAGCTAAAATTAAAGGGAACTTAGACTCTCTTTTTTATGATTAAATTTTATCAACATTTTTTTCTTTTAGC
>DKMG01000055.1 GCA_002469975.1 Proteobacteria bacterium UBA7420 | reverse complement strand
AAAGGCAAACCTTTATCCAGTTTACCAACACTACTATTACAGACAAACAGGCTTTACTTGAAGAGCTAGGCAGCATAAAACGTGAAGGCATTGCTTATGATAAAGAAGAGCATGAAAACGGCATTATTAGCATCGCGGCCCCTATTCTCACCTCATCAAAGCTAGTGATTGGCGCCATCTCTATCGCTACCTCTACCTCTAGGCACACGGTGGAAGATTTAAAGCAGTATAAAGACCTTCTCATCAACACCACCATGGCGGTGAGCGTTGAAGCTGAGCTTTACTTGCACCCCACTAGTGGCAGCTAATGAACTTAACGGCTCATTAACTGCACTTTAAGTAAATGCAGTGATCACGGTAATCACTTGGCTGCTCAAACTTTAGGTTTTTGCACGCTTCATACATGGAGTTTGAACAAAACTATTTTAGGAGCCTGTGGGTGTATGGGAAGTGGGTGCGTATCACATTGAAATACGTATGCGTGCTTCTTTCGGAAAGTATAAAGTTTATCGAGTCTGTTTTTAAATATATGTATAGTCTTGGTAGTTTTGAAGCTTAACAGTCCATTTAGGCATTTGATTGTAAAAATGCACCATCAATTATCATTAATTTAACACCATTTTCGGTGATAGAACGATGAGAGCTAAGATCGTCTGAAACAATGTATGACATGCCTACACTCAAAATTGATTTAGTACCATCTTTTAACTCGTTTACCACTTCACCTTCCAAGCAATAAACTATGTGCCCTTTTTCACACCAGTGATCTGCTTTATAGTCTTTAGAATACTCAACAATTCGAACTCTCAAACCTTCGAATTGTATTGTCTGCCAATAAGCAATTCCTGTTTCGCCTTTGTGCTCTGTTCGAGGAACACCTTTCCAATCTATTGTGTGAAAGGGAATACTTGAATTTTCCATGATGACTCCAATTTAGAGAATGCCTAACGCCAAGCTCACCTGCAGTTTTTGCGGAGAGCAATTGTGTAAAATGGAGCTACGCGACATACACAATTGAGCGTAGCAAAAAATGTCAGGTGTAGCTTTTTGTTATGCATTTATAGCCTCAATCAAGTTTCTACTATATGCATCAGCTACAGTTTTCACCCAGTCTCTGCTAACAACGAATAAAAATATAAAAATATATGCGACTAAAAATAATCCTATTGCTATTTGAACTTCAGATAATGAACGATTTTCTAAGCTTGGTGAAAGCATAATGACAATTGCTACTAATGCAGAGCATATGCAATGCCATCTAACACCAAATAGATTTCTACGAAATCCATAGTTTATGTTTTCTTTAAAAACTAAAGGGTACTTTTTTACGTCGCGAGTTTTTCCACGCAAAAAATCTGACCAGGCTGAATATATTTCATCAGCCTGGTCAGAGTTGCCATTTTCAAAATCTACTGAAGGAGCTGCTATTTTAGACTTATTTTCAAGAATCGAGTGATACTTGAGTTTGGCTGGAGGAGATATTAATTTATCGCTATGACGTAAAATTGCTACAGATGGAGTACCTCCCCAATTTTTAAAAAGAGTAGGTTCAAGCTTTTTCCCTCTATCTCTAACCAGATGAGATAGAAACTGTATACCTCCTATAGCCGCAGCTAATGCTACAAATCCCGACAGAGTAGAGTATACCTTTGGGAATGTAATAGACATTCCCACCATTAAGGGAAATAAGCATATTAAAGCAGGATAAAGCCGTGCTTTTCTTTCATATGGGTCAGTAATTTTAGCTAAATCAATCATCTTCAACATCCTTATAGAATGGGAGTGGTTCAGCTTTAGACCAGCCTCGATCAGGTGTGCCACTAGTGTAATGGTACATAGTGGAACCTTGTGTTGCTATTACCTTGCCACCTCTTCTTTTAAAAGCATTTACAACTCTTTTATTAGGATGCTTAGGTTCGCCTTCTTTTGCAGCAGAAACAAATGCAGTAAATGTTGCAGAAGAGCCTATTAGCTTTGGTGTACCAACAAGTCGATTGAGAACCGTCGGCCCAATATTTCTTTTACTTCCATGATGCGGTACTTGAACAAACGAAAAGCTTTGCAAATCATGCCCTAAAGCCTCTATTTTATCTGCTGCTTTGGTTAATGCCAGAGTTCCTGAATCTGCTGTAAAGAGGATCTTTTTTCCGTCAAAGTTAAAGAAGCTTATAACACTTGAACTATTCTCACTTGATGTGGCATCAGCAGCAGGATCCACGAGTTTCTCATCATCCCACCCCTCCGATATCCAGTTGATTGCTTTCATTGCCGCATCCATTGCACTTTTCAGCAAGTTACTCTCTTCAATACTATCTTCCGTGACTTCATCAATCGATCTGAAGTTGATAACTTGATTAAGATAAAAGTCACCAGATGGTCCAACGATATCTAGATATGGAATATTGTGGTCATTTCTATCAGAAAATGGGTGGTGAACAGGAATTTCATTTTCAATAGCATACTCATAAATTTTGTAAGCATAAGGATGTCCATTTATAAGCCTTTCGCGCATGCTTTCCTTCGTAATTCTTCCATCAGTAACACTTTCAAAAATGTGATTAACATAATTCCAAGGGCAATGCATTAATAATTTTTTTACTGTTAATTCATCAAATACTTTAGATAATCCAGAGGCGTGATCTTTATCTGGATGTGTGCATATTACAAAATCTACAACCTCGGTATTGTAATGAGTTTTTATGTGTTCACATAAACTCTCACCTGAACTCTGCGTTCCTCCGTCAATTACGCCTACATGCCATGAAGCCCCTTCATCATCGGAGTAACGCAAGCATATAGCGTCACCTGAGGAAGACCCTTCACCAACTGGTAAAAAATCAATTTCGTATTCCATCTGCATTCCTTAATTTGTTTGCATAACGCCGATAGCAACGGCGGCTGAAGCGAAGCGTAAGCCGTCCAGCCAGCGCGTTTTTTGCGCTGGAGAGGTTGCCTACCCTTGTTAAGTGTCGGCTGTACGCCATTACTTTTTCTTTTTCCCAGACTTTTGCGCCAAAGCACTGCCTGCTGCTGACTTGGAGGCTTTGCTAGTTCTACCGTCACTCAGCGTTTTTGACGCAGATGTTGCGGCTTTTGCTGATGTTGTTTTCTTGGGTGCTTTTGTCTGAGACAGTGCACTACCTGCTGCCGCTTTAGATTTAGAACCTGAAGATGGGCTCTTTAGAGTTTTCGATGCGCTGCTTGCAGCTTTCTTTCCAGTAACTTTCTTATTCATGACATACATTCCCTCGTGATTATGAGATTACACTTAACAGTCCATTTATGAGGCCAACTGGCCTCATAATAATTATCAAAGAACCGCTTTGCTATTTTTCTTGTAAAAATATTACCTTACAAGATTAATAAAA
>DKMG01000085.1:1945-4087 GCA_002469975.1 Proteobacteria bacterium UBA7420 | reverse complement strand
CTTGCTCGATTACTTTAGCTACGACTGGCGCTTTCAATGCTTGCTCGGCAACTTTAGTTACGGCTGGAGCCTTCAACTCTTGCTCGGCAACTTTAGCTAGGGCTGGAGCTTTCAACTCTTGTTCGGTCACTTTAGTTACGGCTGGAGCCTTCACTATATTTATTTCGGAATCATTTTCGACAATATCTTTTCTTTTTTCAACGAATCCGTCTATGCGTACAGCATCAAATATTGCCGATTGCTGCAAATCCTTCCAACTGATATTAGCGTCTGTACCGTTATTCTCTTTTAGCGTATCACCAACCTGTTCTAGGAATTCATTATCAAGATCATTTGGCAATAAAGACCGTAAATGTTCTATCTCTTCCCGCAATACAAACATCTTTTCACCAAAATTCATGTCCTTCATCTCCTTATTATAATTTTCTATCATTTCTCCACTCTTTCCGTATGATATTAAATAATTTTCTAGGTTCACGCTCAATGCCATCACCTCTCCGCGCGCCTTACCAATGCCCAGCATTGTACCAAAACCAATACCCTTTAACGCTCCTAACCTTGTGATGTCATTAGTTACTAGCTTCGCCGCCTCTGTATGCCCATGTTCATTAACTAGTATTTTGTATTTCTCCAGTGCCTCAACTCCTGCAGGCTTGCTTATGCTTTTAGTCTTAAATATACGGTTTAGGTATTCAGGTAATAGAGTTTTACGGTAATGCCTCTCATGTGATATTGCATCCACTAGCTCCTGCATTTGATCTTCATGATCTAATATTAACGCGCTTTTTTCTTCAATAGATGCTAATGAATCAGCAATATCTAGATTCACTGCTGTATATGCTTTTTTAATAGAAATAGTCTGGCCATCAGATACCGACTGAATCAATTCCTTAAAACTATCTTGTTTATGCAAAATAGTTGATTTTTGTTCCACTATTACTTTGTCTAGCTGGGTAGAAGCTAATGCACTTGCATGTTTTTCTACAGTTGCATAATTCATATTTAGTTGCTGTAACCTATTCTTGAACTTTCCATAGTCACTAGTCAGTATACTTGCCGCTTTAGACCTAGCTTTTCTTGCTTCTTTAAAGCTTTCCCATAATTCAGGATGCGCCCACATTGCTGGCTTCTCACCAGTTTTACGCAATTCTTGCGCTTGCCAAGCAGTTATTTTGCGTACGTATGATATCGTTTCTTCTGACCTATCCAAATATGCTTTGACACTTTGATCCTCAGCCAATTGTCCCATAGTTCGATAATCACTTGCAAAGCTTGTATTGGTACGCTTCGAAACCATCTTAGCAAGACCGCCTTTTAAGATCACTTCTTCGTTTTTAGCATTGATTTCAAAACGATTTTTAGCTTGAGCAGCTGTTTTGTCCAAAGACTCATAGAACATATCCTCTAACGTTTCCTTGTCAGCGTAAAAAATCACATTCTTTCTATGACGAGTCGCAAGAACATTAAATACTTCAAAGCCCACACCCTTTTCAAGGCGCACTGCAAACTCATCAATTGATGCTCCCTGTACCTTATGAGCAGTTACCGCATAACCATGATCTAACGCCATTCCCTCGTTGAAATAACGCGACTTTGCTAAATGTCGTAAATTAATCGAAACTTTTTCCTTAGACCCGTTTGCTTTATGCACTAATACATTAAGATTAGCTAATCCATTTTTATTGGGCTTTTTAACATTCAGCACTGTGCCAATCTCGCCATTAAATATACCAGAGCGGCCTAAGCGGTTCGCATTACGGCTAAATACTATCTGCTCACCACGCATTAGCTTGATACTTTTATTGCCAACATTAATCTCATATTCGTGACCTTTTAAAACACCAGCTTCCTTTAATTGCTCTCTAATCTTGCCATTTAATAACTTTCTGCTTTCATTCGAGAATACTCCAACTGCCTTGCTCCGAATTGATACTAAATCGTCACGTTCTAACTTAGATGCAGACTCCAGATAAGATTCTACAAACCCGCGCACACAATCGCTATTTGCCTCAGATGGATTACTTGCAATCTTGATATTTCCTTCCTTCCAGAATATATCTAGTGCTGCTCTCACCTGATAACTACCAAGTAGCTTTGTTGCCTCTCTATGGAGTGGATTCTGCTGCCTTCTGACCTCCTCTA
>DKMG01000085.1:0-1890 GCA_002469975.1 Proteobacteria bacterium UBA7420 | reverse complement strand
TCTCCAAGCTTAATGATTTTAGCACCAACCTTCTTTGCCTCATTAATAAAATAATCCATATTGGCAAGCTCACCCATACTAGCTTCATCAATAATGATCACATGTTTTTTGGTTAAGTATGAACTACGAAATATGCTATTTGAATCTTTATATTGCTTTTCCTTGTAGTAATCTCCTCGCAAATTAAGCTCAAATTTCTTACCTGCATGTTCCTGCCAAATTTTTCGCCACAAACTAGCATTCTTACACTCAATACCAGTAGCCTTAGACAGCTCTAAGGCCGCACTACTGCTAGGCGCTACACCAATTACAATCTTCCCAGCCTTCTTGCATTGACGCACAATCTCACTCGCTGCCAGAGTTTTACCAGCCCCCGGTAACCCTTCAAGCACAGATATGTCCTTGCCATTTAGAATGTTTAAAACGGCGCTCTTTTGTTCGTCAGATAGGAATTGCCTTGCTTTAGTAGCGTTCTTAATAGCATCAAGTTTGATGCCAGTTTTGTCCTCAATCTTAGTAGCTGTACCTCTTACCACCTCTTTAACATCATCGATTATCTGCTCCCGAATCGACAAATGATCCAATGCACTAGCCTCCAACCCTAAACTATGCCTGCTAGAGTTATTTAATTGTTTAACATTATTAGTAAATCGCTCCTCTAATTCAAGGCGTTTCGTAGTAGTATACAGCGTTCTGCCCTTTAAATCAGCTTCTATAACTTGGGTGATCTCAGGGCAGTTCAAGATTTTCTCGTATGCAATAGTGAACTCCTCAGACAGTTTCTTTTGCATAGATTCAATGTCATCAATCTTCTCAAAGTCTATCCCTGCATGAAGTCGCTTCTCAAGTTCACTAGCTATTTGCTCCTTAGTAAACACGGGGCTATTTATACCAAGAACATCCAAAATGATACTCGGTTTTTCCCTGATTTTTTCAGCATTATCCGCCGCAATCTGACGATTTAGCTCAACAAGTTCAGAGTTTTTAATGTTCCGCGCTGGCCCCTCATGCACGCTAGGCTCTAAATCTACACCTCGTTCTTTATATGATTTATGACAAAATCTTTTGTCATAACCATGCATCTGGTAATGTTCATTGACCTTCTCGGTATGCATCTCACGCACAAAATCAACAAACTTTTTATGATGCCAATCACGATTTTTAGTCGCAGCAAAACCCATTTCTCCATGTCTATTTTCTACAAGATTACGCATTGTACCAAGTAAATGGGCATGTATATTATTTGGATTATCATCGTGAATATTTGCATCAACCACCATACCAAGATCAACTAATTCGCTGACAATATCCTCAAGTAATGCAATGTTTTGTTCAGCATTTAATTCATTTGGCAGAGGTAACATGATCTTGTGTGCCGTTGTAGAGTTCACTCTATTCTCAGCTTGTTCTGCCGCATTCCAGAGTTTTTCGCGATCATAAACCCACTCAGGGGCATGTTCGGGTGCGTATATTTTAGAGAAGGCTAAACCAGCAACGTTGCTATAGTCCCACTGCAAAGCAACAGTAACATTAGTCTCTTTGTCCGTAATATTAAGTTCTAATTTAGAGCGTGAATTGTAAGCCGCAGCTGCTATAGCATTTTGACCACGACTTCTTTTTACAGTATCAACTTGCGCACTTAAACTTGCCATTAAATCTTGTTATTATTGTTTTTGTTCTTCAAATCTCAACTCTTTTGCCGCTAAATCTATACAACCCGCAATCCCTTACTTTGAGCGGAGCAAGCTACATTTATGTAGTTTGGGGATGTGCGCCTATCGGAATTCTTTCTCATTCTATCTCAACACTCACCCTTATTCAATTACTTTCGAACCCATTAAGACATTATTCTCACCGCTGCCTGCAGCAAAGAATAGGGGTTGCTTTGAA
>DKMG01000057.1:594-13958 GCA_002469975.1 Proteobacteria bacterium UBA7420 | reverse complement strand
GAACTTCTTCTAAAATTTCATAAGCTGTCTTAGGGCTTTTTAGGCGAATGAGCACAGACATGATCGTGGACCTTGAGGCAGTAAAATTTAATTCTCTCTGCTTGCACAGGTCTTTAACTTTGCTGATGGTGATTGAATTGCTCATGCTAAGTCAATAATAACCCGATGCACCCATGACCGCTAGCTCCTTAGCCTCTCAATGACTTGAAGATTCAGGCAATCATGAACATAATGATGGGCGAATACTTATAGAGGAAAGATCATGAAGAAGTTCTACGCAATAGCATGTTTAATTTTTATTGCTAACCCTCTAAGCGCAGAAACTTTTAGCAATACTAACGATGATCAAAATGGTAAGTCATTCGGTCAGCTGATGAGCTGGGTTTTTGATGGTGAGAAGAGCCCAGATAAAATAGAGATAGAAACCTCTGATCAATGGCAGGCTCTAAGCGGGGAAGAGGAATTCTACGCAGTCTGGATTGGGCATGCTACATACCTGATTAATAATGGTGATATTAATATTCTGACCGACCCCATATTTTCTAAGCGAGCATCTCCCATCGGATTTGCTGGACCCAAGCGCATGATTCCCCCAGTTATGAAGTTGAATGATCTGCCAGAGATTGATGTGGTGGTGGTGAGTCACAATCATTACGATCACCTGGATATGTATTCTCTAAAAAGACTCCACAAACTAAATCCTGAGACTATTTTTTTGGTGCCGATGGGCGATAAAAAAAGACTTATCAAAGCAGGCTTAACTCATGTGCATGAGATGAGGTGGTGGGAAAGCATGGAAGTAGGGCGCTCGACTATTCATTTTACCCCTGTTCAACATTGGTCTAAAAGAGGTTTATTTGATCGCAACAAAAGTTTATGGGGTGGCTGGTTCATTGAATCAAGCAATCTCAAGCTTTATCACGCCGGAGACACAGGTTACTCGAATGATTTTAATACCACATATCAGAGGCTTGGAGCTCCAGACTACTCTTTTATTCCCATTGGAGCCTATGACCCAAGATGGTTCATGAAAGACTCTCACGTTAACCCTGAGGAGGCTGTTCAGATAGCTTTAGACCTTAAAACACCCCATTCATTTGGGATGCATTGGGGAACATTTACTCTAACAGATGAACCGGTAGCAGAGCCGCCACAAAGACTTGCAGCTGAATTAAAAGCCAAAGGTTTAAGCCCAGACTTTTTTCGCTCACCTAAGCCTGGTGAAGTCCTCTCTTTGTCAAAATAAATCGTATAATCATCTTATGGATCAATTAAATGTATTTGGCGAAGTTTTACCCATTTGTTGTGAAGACCCTATGACTGGGTTCACTCGCTCTGGCTCATGTGAAACCATGAACCAGGATCATGGCATTCACACTGTCTGTGCTCATATGACCGACGAGTTCTTGGCTTTCTCTAAAGCTCAAGGCAATGATTTATCAACGCCCATGCCTGAATACGGCTTTCCAGGCCTGAAGGACGGGGATGACTGGTGTTTGTGTGCCCCAAGGTGGGTAGAGGCCTATGAAGCCAACTGCGCTCCTAAGATCTACCTAACGAAGACTCATGAAAAAACTCTTGAGCTAGTCCCTATAAATATTCTTAGGGAATACGCATTAGACATTAACTAGTTTGTAACCGATACAGTACCTAATGCTTCTATAGAGACCTTTTCTATAGAAGTTTAGGGGTTCTGTTTTATTTCAAAAAAGTAGAGATATAAATATATCTAAAACTATTTATTACACATACTTTGTAATACAGTATTGTTTTAACTTAACTAAGGAGAAATAGATGAAGAATTTATCAATGTTATTAAGCTTAATGCTTATTTTTGCTGTGCAAGTTGATGCTGCGCCATCAAATGCTGAAGCAGCAGTAGCTACTGCATTTGCAAAGTATTTCCAGGCTCGCACAGATCAAGACTACAAGACGGTTGTTGCTCTTGAAAGCGCATCAGGCACTTTGAATACTAACTCAGACGGTAGTTTTCATAAGTCACTAAACAAGCAATCAGAAGCGGATTGGAAAGCTAGTACTTTGGGTGGAACTTTAACGACTTATCATCCAGATTTTACGGAACTAGCTGACAATGTGGTTCATGTCAGATTCTATTACGAAGGTGTTATCGAGACTCCTAATGTTACCAGAGACTACAGAACTCGCGCTTCAATGAATTGGGTAAAAGAAGATGGTGAATGGGTTGCTAAAACAATGCATTTTTCAGCCGCTAATTTTGGCGACGTTACTGTAACTCAATCAACTGATTTCTAAGATGAGTTAAGTTTTTTGGGCCTCTTGCATTGCTTGAGGCCTATTTATGAAAGGTAGAATGAGGATATTGATGCCTGAATAAATAATGACACTAATCGCAATTTGTCCCAAAGTGATCTCAAGGTAGGCATATGCGCCAATGATCAAGCATAGAGCTAACCTCATCACCTCCATTCTCGAACCTTCTTTTCCATCCAGCCATCGAGATGTGCAGTACATCGTAAAGGTCATCATGGAAATGGTGACCCAGAGTTGTTGATAGTCCAGGTAGCCACTTTGTATAAAGGCTAGGAAAATATAGGTGATAAATAGGTATTGAAACAGGGCATAGGCCTTGATTCTGTTATCAACCACCGGGTTGTATTTCACAAATTTATTGGCATCAAATTCTGATTTTGGCTCAGCGTTGGGCATGCTTGCAGGAGTCCAGCCAGTTCTAGCAAAGGGTGCATAGAGCTTCTCCTTCCAATTCTTTGAAAACCACATTTCTTTAAAGATTTTTAGATAGATATGTAGATTAGCCCAAATTGGATTAAAGCTATTTAAAGTACCACGGATTCCGTAAATACACGCTTCATTTTCATCCTCAACTTTGTGAGTCCCAAACATTCTGTCCCAGACAATAAATACACCACCGTAATTCTTATCAATGTATTGCTCATTTTGGGCATGATGCACTCGATGGTTGGATGCGGTCACAAAATAATTTTCATACCAGCCCAGTTTTGGAATATGTTCGCTGTGTACCCAGTACTGATAAATAAGGTTGACCGATGCAACGCTGACAAAGACGTAGGAGGGCACGCCGATAAAAAACATAGGAACATAAAAAACCCAACTCACCAAAGCACCGGTCCCGGTTTGTCTGAGCGCCGTGCTTAAGTTGTAATCTTCGCTTTGGTGATGAGCCACATGCGAAGCCCAAAAGATTTGTCTCTCATGGCTAATGCGATGAAACCAATAGTAAAAAAAATCATAAACCACAAAGGCAAAGATCCACGTAATGATTGAATCACCATCCATTCGCCATAAAGCAAAGTGTGTCTCCACCCAATAAAAAACATAGCCCCCTGCACCAATAATAATTAGTTTATTGGAGGTGCGCAGAGTGCCCATAAACAAATTGCTAATCGCATCATTTAATCTATAGGTATTTTTCTTGATCGCTATCCCGTAGATCAACTCAATCACCAAGAGCGCGAAGAAGAAAGGAACTGCTAATACGATGTAATCCATACCAAAAGTATAAAGCGAGATTCCTTGTAATTAAAATTATTTAGCTAGCAGGATAGCTTTTATGCATGGCTGTGAATCTTGAATAGCAGACTCGTTTGCCTGCATCATCAGTGATATCTATGTTCCACACGGAAGTTGAGCCCCCAATATGCACTGGCATTGCTTTGGCATGCACAAAGCCATCTGTGGGCGACGATAGGTGATTGGCATTAATTTCAATGCCGACGGGGTATTTTTTGGTGCTGTCCATCGATAGACCCGCAGCAATGCTGCCAATGCTTTCTGCTAGGACACAGGATGCTCCGCCATGGAGAATTCCATAGGGTTGCTTGGTTTGTTCAAGGACTGGCATCCTGGCAACAATGTAATCATCACCGATCTCTGTGACTTCGATGCCCAAATGCTTGTCCATGTTCACCGACGAATTTTTGAAATCTTCAATTGATAGAGGCTGGAACCAAATAAATTTTTTCATGTCATTATTTTATATCAAAGCCAGAACAAGGAAAGCCGGATAGTTTTTGTTACACTAGCGTTTTTTTAAAGACACCAGTAATGCTTTCATTTTCTAATCTTGCTCTTCGCAGAGGCCCCAATCTTTTATTTGAAGATGTGTCCTTTGTGATACATCGAGACAAGAAAGTTGGCTTGATTGGCTCAAACGGGGCAGGCAAGACCAGTCTCTTTAAGATGATCACGGGTGAGTTGGATGTGGATGAGGGTTATCTTGATTACCCACAAGATTTAAGAATCTCTTACTTGGCCCAAGAAGTCGCAGGAACTGACCAAGTTGCCGTTGAATATGTGCTTGAAGGCGATAAGCAGCTTATCCATATTCAAGAGCAAATCAAAGCCGCTGAGAGCAACGAACACTTTGATAAATTGGGTGAATTGCATGAAATGTTTAATTCGCTTGATGGGCATTCAGCTTTATCTAAAGCCGAGCAACTCATGGTGGGCCTAGGTTTCAGTCAAGAGGATCTCCACAAAACCGTTAAAGACTTCTCCGGAGGTTGGAGAGTTCGTTTAAACCTTGCTAGAACTTTAATGCAGCCTTCAGATTTATTACTGCTGGATGAGCCGACCAACCATTTGGATCTTGATGCCATTGTTTGGCTGTCTGATTGGATCAAATCATTTAAAGGAGCCTTGCTCTTGATCTCTCATGACAGAGAGTTTTTGGATGAATGCGTTAATACCATCGCTCATATTAGCAAGCAATCCATCGAGCTCTACACCGGCAACTACTCGCAATTCGAAGAAGTTAAAGCCTTGAGACTTGCGGAAGTAGCAGCCAGCTACAAAAAACAACAACGCCAAATCGAACACATGCAAGATTTTGTCAGGCGATTTAAAGCCAAAGCCACTAAGGCCAAGCAAGCTCAAAGCCGGGTGAAAGCTTTGGAGCGCATGGAAGTTATCGCTCCAGCACATGTGGACTCGCCATTTCATTTCTCTATTCCTCAATCTGATAAATTATCCGACCCACTACTAACATTAGATCGAGCCAATCTAGGCTACGGTGAAGCAGTGCTATCTCAAGTGAACATCAGTTTGCACCCAGGAGACCGCATAGGCCTGCTTGGTCCAAATGGTGCAGGTAAGTCAACATTAATTAAAAGTCTTGTGGGAGCCATCTCCTTGCTTGAGGGAGACAGATTTCAAGGCGCGAATCTCAAAGTAGGGTATTTCTCTCAGCATCAAGTCGATGACCTGGACCTGACTAAAACAGCGTTTGAATGCATCCATCAAATGGACACTCAAAAAACTGAGCAGCAGGTGCGAACTTATCTGGGCGGATTTGATTTTAAGAACGATAAAGTGAAAGATTCCATTGAACTCTTTTCAGGTGGAGAGAAGGCAAGGCTGGCTCTGGCCATGATTGCGTATCAAAAACCGAACTTATTGCTTCTCGATGAACCAACCAACCATTTGGACATGGAAATGAGGCAAGCTCTAACCATGGCATTGCAATCATTTGGGGGTGCTATTTTATTGATCTCACATGATCGCCATTTATTGGCCAATAACGTCGACCAATTCTTGCTGATCGATGATGGCGAAGTCAAAGAGTATGAGGGTGACCTGAATGATTACAGCACTCGCATCCTGGCTAATATCAACAAGGCCCAACCCAAGAAATCAGCAGCCAAGGCTAAAACTGGTGGCTCAAATAAAAAAGCAGATCAAAAATTGCTGCGACAAATTAAAGCTGAGATCATGGCTGCAGAAAAAAGACTCAAGCGGTTGCAGGAAAAAATAGCCGAAGTTGAAGGCGTGCTGCAATCCCCTGATACCTATGAGGGCAACTTCCAGGAAGATCTACACGATCTCATCAGAAACCAAACAGAGCTTAAAGCCCAAATAGAAGAAGTAGAAGCCGTTTGGTTAGGGCTCAGCGAAAAATTAGAAGCAGCCCAGTCCGACTAGAATTTTACAGGCATCTCTTGGATGGCATGCACGAAATTATTCGGTGCCACTTTCCACTCTCCATTCATGTGAATGTCAGGAAAACGCTGAAGAATTTGCATGTAGGATTCTTCTAACTGCATCAAAGCAACAGGCTTACCCACACAGGTGTGACGACCAATACCAAATGCTAAGTGCTTGTCTGCATTCTCACGCTCGATGTTAAAGACATCGGGGTTAGTAAAAATTGCCGGATCTCTATTTGCGGCCCCATACCACATAACGAGCTTTTCACCTGGGCCCATGAGTTGGTCTCCCACTTGAGTTTCGCAAGTGGTGGTTCTGCGCATGTGCATGACCGGTGAGATCATGCGAATACATTCTTGCAAGAAGTTAGGCATGAGTTCTGGTTGATCAATGAGCTTTTGGCGTTGATCTGGATTTTCTGTTAACAGCTTTATAGCTCCACTCAGTGTATTTCTTGTGGTGTCGTTGCCTGCAAAGATAATGAGCAACCAAGAGCCATCAAGAAACTCAGGACTTAATTGTTGACCCTCCAACTCTGCATTAGCGATAGCCGAAAGCAGGTCGTCCTCAGGATTTTTACGTTTACTGTTGAGGATGTCTCTGCCGTACTCAAACATTTCATCGATCATATTGTTAAACATATCAATCATCTCTGTGTTGACCGGCTCATCGGAGGCTTGAGCGTCCTGTTCTTTTTTCATTTGATCGACTTGAATGTATTGGGCTAATTCTAAGAACTCCATCCAGGTTACTAATTTAGGTCTATCAGCATCTGGAATACCCAAGATTTCTGACAAAGTATAGATCGGAAGTTGCTGAGCAAATTCATGCACAAAATTACATTCTCCCTTAGGTTCCATAGCATCTAGCAGGGCTGTAACTTTAGCGCTCACCTTAACCCTGAGATCAGAAACATAATTGGGTTTAAAAAAAGGCATGTGTTCCCGCCTTAAATTGATGTGCAGATCGCCATCAAGATTTAACATGTGATCAATGGCAGAGCGCCAAAGTTTTGGGTGGCGCCTGTCTTCTCTTCCTAAACTCATCATGGTTCCAGTGCCCATTTGTGAGGAAAAGGTTTTTGGATCTGAAGAGACTTTCAGAATGTCAGCATGTCTTGTTAAAGACCAAAAGCCTGGCTCTACGTCATTAGTAATGGGTGGATGCCAGAAAATAGGAGCTTGATCTCGCATTTCAGCGAATTCTCTGTGCGGTTGACCTTTGGTAAATAAATCTAGATCAGTCAGATTAATTGCAGTCTCAAAATTATGAGCTGCAGGATGCTGCCGCTCACTGAACTTTCTATTGGCAATTTCGTTACTAATCGATACCGCTTTACTCATTAGTCCATCACCACAACATTACCAAGATTTAAATCTCGAATTGGGGCTTCAATTTTTGCAAGATCTCCGACTATCAACCAAGTCCATTGATCAGGCTTGATGTAAGTCTGCGCTTTTTCTTGGACTTGAGACAAGGTAGGTCTGTCTAATAACATTGGCAGCTCATTGAGATAGTTCAAATCTCTGTCATAGCTCACTATGTCAGCAACACCACCTTTTAATGCACCTAGGGTTTCAAACTGTCCGGGCAGCCTCAATGTCTTTGATGCCTTACCTTTAGCCAACTCATCCTCAGTGATGGGTTTGGTTGATAGGTAGTCAGCATACTCTCTGACAATTTCAGCCATTGATTCTGCAGTTTTATCTGTCTGAACTGGCGCAGTCACTAACATGGCTCTTTGACCCTTTGCATCACCTAGACGTGTTCTAACACCATAAGACCAACTCTTATCTTCTCTAAGGTTCATGTTCAGGCGAGCAGTAAAGGATCCGCCAATAGCATAGTTCATGTAATTTAGTGCTATCTCTTCATCTGTAGCGGTGGGAGGGAGCAATTGCCCTGCAACAATATATGACTGTTGTGCATTGGGTTTATCAATGAGATAAATGGTTCTTGTCTGAGGTAACGCTACTTGAGTGAGAGCCTTAAGACCAGCGTCATTCTCGCTTGTCCAGTCGCCAAACTTGGACTCTAGTAACTCGACCAATTCATTTAAGTTAATGTCACCGGCCACCGCGAAGGTGAGGTTGGCTGGGTTAATTGCCCTAGCGTGGACATCGAGAATATCAGCTCTTGTGATAGCCGCAATAGTCTCTGATACGCCGCTGCCAGTTAAGGGTTTGCCATAAGGATGGCCTTCGCCGTATAGCAACTTACCTATATTTCTGTAGGCAATAGAAGCAGGTCTATTTTCCTCTTGAATAATTGATGCAAGGGTTTGTTTTTTAATTCTATCTATTTCAGCGACAGGGAAGGTTGGGTGGACCAAGGCTTCTTTTGCAAGATCAAGCGTGGCAGGCAAGTTATCTTTCAGCGCTGAAAGAGACGCTAAAGATGAATCAAGCCCGGAACCAAAACCTAAGTTTGAGCCAAGAGAATCTAATACTTCATCAAATTCTAGAGAGGAATATTTTTTAGTCCCCTCGTTCAACATGCTCATCATAAAGTTTGTGTAGCCTAGCTCATCGTTATCTTCTTGCGCGTACCCAAAATCAAATTGAAAATTCATTTCCACCAATGGGACGCCTGTGCGCTGGGCCAAAACAACTTTCGATCCATTGGATAGAGTAGCTGTTTGAAGTGTTGGAAATGTAAATTCTACTTTATCTGTCGGATATGGAATCCCAACAGACCTATCTAAATCAGTCGAATTAACAGCAAATTTTTCTGTTGGCAGAATCGTTAAAACGTAAGGAGTGTCATCAATCCATTGCGCAAAAGTTGCTTTCATTTTTGCTGGAGTGACCGCATCAAGGTAGGCCGCATTTTTTTGATAGCATGATGGATCGCCTGTATAGGTCTGACAGGTAGCCAGTAAATCTGACTTTCCACCAAAACCACCTATTCTTTGGATGCCCCTAATATAAGCTGCAAGAGTTTTTGTTTTTTCTGCCTTTAACAGTTTGGCGTTAGGACCTCGTTTAATAAAATTGGCCATGACATCATCCATAGCTGATTCAACTTCGCTAGGGTCCACACCTGCCACAACGTCTGCAACAATAAAAAACATTCCAGCTATTTCTCGATCGTAATAAAAAGATGAGACGCTGGTAGCAATCTGTTTGTCATAGACGAGTTCTTTGTAAAGAGGAGAGTTTTTNNCCACCGACCAATACGCTGGACGCTAGGTCAAAATGGGCAGCAGCCTCGGTACCTGCTTCTGGAACATTCCATATTTTATAAATCCTAGCTTGAGGCACATCATCAAACATGATCTCTCGCTTTTCTTCAGTTCGCTTGGCAATCCATTTCTCAGGTTTCACTAAAGGTGGGCCGGATGGTATATCGGCAAAGTACTTAGCAACCTTGAGCTTAGCTGTTTCTAGGTCTATGTCACCGGCTAAAGCTAAGACGGCATTATTTGGGCCATAGTATGTTTTAAACCATTCCTGCACATCCTCAAGTGAGGCTGCGTCTAGGTCCTCCATAGATCCAATAACTGACCAAGAGTAGGGGTGACCTTTGGGAAATCCAGATTCACTAATTCTAGTAAAAGCTTTGCCATAGGGTTGGTTTTCACCTTGACGCTTCTCATTTTGCACAACGCCACGCTGCTCATCTAACTTCTCTTGATTAACTACACCCAGTAGATGTCCCATTCGATCAGACTCCATCCATAGGGCTAGGTCCAAGGCATTGGTGGGAACATTTTGAAAGTAATTGGTTCGGTCAGAATTCGTTGTTCCGTTTTGATCCGTTGAACCAATTTTTTCAAATGGTTCAAAGTACTCATTGTTAAAGTTTTCTGTACCATTAAACATTAGATGCTCAAAGAGATGGGCAAAGCCAGTCTTGCCTTCTTTCTCATTTTTAGAGCCGACGTGGTACCAGACATTGACAGCCACCATGGGAACTTTTTTATCTTCATGCACTATTACGGTGAGACCATTATCTAGTTTGAAGGTTTCATACTTAATCTCTGGCAAGTCGCTTAACGAAGCTGCCTGGATCGATAGAATAAAAAATGAATTAATTGCAAATGCTTGAATAAATGTTTTCATGAATAAGTACCCCAATGATTTAGAAATATATTTTATACTTTAGTTAAACCAATATACACGTCATCATGAAAATAAATAGACACTCAGCATCACTTTATAATTTCTCGCTAGCATTTGCTCTGGTTGGGTCCATTCTTCTAATCTCAAGCTGCTCTGAGCCTCTAAGCGATACAACAGATGGCCGTTTAAGATATTGGATTTCAACCTTATCGTCAGATGAATACGAGGGGCGCGCCCCTGGAACAGCTGGTGGCCAGTTAACCAAAAATTTTATCTCTCAAACATTTCAAGATCTTGATTTAGAACCGATAGATAATAATTATTTCTTAGACGTTCCTACTTCAGAGATTACTTTAAAAGACTCCTCTTATTTAACCCTCTCATTCCGTGGCAACGATAGAAAAATGAAAACAGGTGAGGAGGTTGTCTTTTGGACCAAACATTCCAGGGATTATAAAAAGATACGTGACAGTGACGTTGTATTCGTGGGTTATGGGATTGTGGCACCTGAATATCAATGGAATGACTATGAGGGCCTTGATGTGAAAGGTAAAACTGTAGTTATTCTCGTGAATGATCCTGGTTTTGCAACAGGAAAAATGAGACTTTTTAATGGTAAATCAATGACTTACTATGGACGTTGGACTTATAAATATGAAGAAGCGGCCAGACAGGGTGCTGCTGCAGCAATTATTGTTCACGAAGAAGCTCCTGCTGCATACCCATGGAGCGTTGTTGAAAATAGCTGGCAAGGCCCTCAATTAGATCTTCAGCGCAATGATTTAGGCGCTGATCGAGTCACGCTAGAAGGGTGGATAAGACACGATATTTTGGATGATGTGTTGAGTTTTACAGGCTTTAATTACCAAGCATTAAAAGATATTGCTTTAGAGAAAACTTTTTCAGCATTCCCACTGCGAGGGTTAACTTTGAGTAGCGAGATCTTTAATGAGGTGAGATACCTGCAATCACATAACATTGCTGCCATGAAAAAAGGCATCACCCGACCAGATGAGTACGTTCTGTTTATGGCTCATTGGGATCATTTGGGTATGCGCCCCAATGCTTTACCTGGCGAGGATGCAATCATTAATGGCGCAGTCGATAATGCAACTGGGGTGGCTTCAATCCTGGAGTTTGCCAAACGATTCTCGGAGATTGAAACTGATCGTTCTATTATTTTTTTAACTGTAACCCTTGAGGAGTCTGGCTTGCTAGGATCTGAATACTTTGCTAAATATCCTCCGATTGATCTGGCCAACGTGGTTGCTGGTTTTAATTTTGACGGCATTATGCCAACGGGCCTAACTAAAGACATGGTTGTGGTTGGTTATGGGGCTTCTGAGTTAGAAGACTTGTTGGAGGTTGAATTGAAAAAATCTAACCGCTACATCAACCCTGATCCAAATCCTGAAAAGGGTTATTTCTATAGATCGGATCACATCAGCTTAGCTAAAAGGGGTGTTCCCATGCTTTATGCCGATGGAGGGTTTGATTTAGTCAAAGGAGGCAAAGAGGCTGGTTTTGCACTAGAGGAAACCTATCGATTAGACGCTTATCATGATGTGGCCGATGAATACAATGAAGATTGGGACTTATCTGGCCTGAATCAATCTATAGATGTTATTTATAATATCAGCACTCAACTTGCCAACAGTGAAGACTGGCCCAATTGGTATGAAGGCAATGAGTTTAGAAATCTTCGAGATCAATCTCGGGCCAATTAAGCAACCTAGAAGAGGCAGAAGTATGATGACACATCAGGACGTAGTAGTAGTTGGCGCAGGTATTTCCGGCATTGCTGCTGGTTACAATCTTAAAAAAAACTGCCCTTCAAAATCATTTACCATCTTTGAAGGCAGAAGTGACCTCGGCGGCACATGGGATCTATTTAGATACCCCGGCATTCGGTCTGATTCAGACATGCACACTTTAGGCTTCAGGTTCAAACCTTGGATTCACGATAAATCCATCGCAGATGGCCACTCAATTCTGGAATACTTAAACGAGACTGTGGATGAATTTAAGCTAAGAGAAAAAATTGTTTTCAATCACAAAGTTATTTCTGCTAATTGGCTTGCAACAGATAATCTTTGGCATCTTGAAATCCTACATGACGACATCACTACCAAGATGACATGTAATTTTCTTTTTATGTGTGGCGGCTATTACAGTTATGACAATCCATACCAACCCAGTTTTCCAGGACAGGAAAACTTTTTAGGACCTGTTATTCACCCCCAGTTCTGGGACGAAGACTTAGATTATTCCAACAAACGAATCGCAGTCATAGGCAGTGGTGCGACAGCAGTGACCTTGGTACCAGCGTTAGCTAAAAAAGCAGGGCATGTCTTCATGCTGCAGCGATCTCCAACCTACATAGCATCCTCGCCATCAGAAGATTCATGGAATCAAATCCTCAAAAAATTCTTTTCGACTAAATTGACCTACTTTATTATTCGATGGAAAAATATTTTATGGCAAAGCTTTACCTTTAATCTTGCCAAGAAATATCCTGAGACCATTAAGAAGCGTTTACTCGAGCAAGTTCAAGAGTTGCTAGGCCCAGACTTCAATATACAAAAACACTTTACGCCGACCTATAATCCTTGGGATCAAAGAATCTGTCTTGTTCCTGATGGCGATCTATTCGAGTCTCTTAAAGCTGGATCATCTTCAGTTAAAACAGATCTCATAGATTCATTTAATAAAAATGGTATAGCACTTAAGTCTGGAGAGCAGTTAGACGTTGATATCATTATTACAGCAACCGGGATAGAGCTTAATGCCTTGAGTAATATTGATGTTTCCATGGATGGTGTTGCGGTTGAACCTCATAACAAACTTGCCTACAAGGGCATGATGCTAGGCGGCATTCCTAATTTAGCCTTTTCCTTTGGTTATGTGAATGCATCTTGGACGCTAAGAGCTGATTTAACCTGCGAATATGTATGCCGATTACTCAATCAAATGGATAAGCAGGGTGTGACCACCTGTTGCCCAGAAGAAGATCCTCAAGCACTTGCCGATGATGATTACATTAACTTTAGCTCTGGGTATGTCCAAAGGGCTTTGAATCGAATGCCTAAGCAAGGGAAAAAATCACCTTGGAGAAATTATCAAAACTATTTACTGGATATTTTATATGTTCGAGTCTTCTCTATTAAAGATAAAACATTGCGCTTTTATAATCCCAAAAATTAATTTGAAAATTCGATATCTGCTTCCTCTATTACTATGGGCGCTTGGCATCATTAACTTGGCGAAGCCTTTTACTGGCTTTCTCTACTACTTCTCAACCTTTATTTTTTGGTTACTGCTGGTCTCACACTTAATCGAGTGCCTTGTTCTTAG
>DKMG01000057.1:0-464 GCA_002469975.1 Proteobacteria bacterium UBA7420 | reverse complement strand
TCAACCACAATATCCATTAAGTGATTTCTCAAGCATTGGGAAAAACCTTTAAGTGAATCAATATTATCCAAAGTGTAAACACTCTCTGATATTGCATCTGAAGGATCACCTTTTATAAAGCTGGAGTCAATCGACCATGGCTGACTCTTATTTGTTGCATAGGCAGTCAATTGAATTTCTTCATAGCTATATTGTTTATTGGCTATCACGCACCTCAATAGGGATTGGGATGCATTGAATTCATGTGAATAGGTTAAGACTGTTTTTTGTGATCGCTGATTAAACCACGTGACATAGCTCTCAATTTCGTTTTTTAGATCATGAAGGGTTTTATACTCCGAAAGCTCTTTTACAGGTTCATTCTTTTGAGTCTTGATAAATGATTCATATTCGTTGGTCATATTTATCTCAGAAACCTCTTTCTGTAAGTGAGAGATGGCGCGCCCGGAGAGATTCGAACTCCC
>DKMG01000029.1 GCA_002469975.1 Proteobacteria bacterium UBA7420 | reverse complement strand
AGCCAGGGACACCAGACAGCTGAGAATTTAAGATTTTTTCTAGCCCATCAGTCCCCATGCCATCTTTTCCAGCAAAACCAACTAAAGGGGCAATCTGCTCACCTAGTGGATAGTACCTCTTTTGAACTACCTCAATCTCAATAGAGTCTAATCTCAATTTTTTTATTTCTTCATACTGCGAAAAATCTAAATTTAGAAAAAGTAATGATTTTTTTTTCAACTCATCTATTTCAGTGAATGTCTTAGCTAGAGGCGTGATGACATTAATTGCTTTGAAATCTTCCTCAGAAAAATTTCTAAGCGCAAAAAGATTGTATTGTTTTACTGATACCGCAAGAGGGAAATTATTTCTATCAAAAATTCCCGCTCTTAATACTGGAATTTCTCGGGAAGTCAGCAGCAAGGTATTTCCCTTGGATTCCAGAAAGTTACGGTCGTTAAACTGAATGGCAAAAATTCTTACAACAACAAATAAGAAAATTAAAAAAACGGTTGTATAAACTACCCAAGCCCTCCAACTTAAGGCTAGATTATTTTTCATAAGTCACATAAATATTTTGTACCACTTCCACCATACCTAAAGCTTCTTTTGCATGACGCTCTATTCTGGCTGGAGAATTTAAGTGATGATGCTCTGTTTTTAGTTGGATGTTAATTTCAGTTAATTTATTTTGAGAAACTTTTAAATATTCCTGATTCTCAAATTCTTGAGCTATCTGCCATCTTACTTTTACAGTATCCAAGCCAATGCAAAACAAAACAAATACTAAAAAGAGTAAAAGATAGGATGGCCAGGCAGTAGTCATGCCTTTGAAAATACCCTCATTACAGCACTTCTGGATCTTGGATTCCTTTTAATCTCCTCTGCTGAAGGCTTTAATTTTTTTTTAATACATTTAAATTCTTGGGTCACTATGTTATTTATAGGAATATCCTTTGGTAGAAATTGCACATCTGGCTTAAAAAAATTTTTTACAATTCGGTCCTCAAGAGAGTGAAAGGAAATAATAACGATGACTCCATTTTCCGTCAATAACTCAGATAGCTGCGCTAAAGCTAATTCTAAGTGCTCTAACTCATTATTAACATGGATCCTTATCCCTTGAAAAGTTTTGGTTGCTGGATGAGTGCGCCCTGTTCTTTGGAGGATGCTCTCCACAATTTTCACAAGATCTCCTGTACTTTTAAGTAGACGACTGGATCGAAACTCAATAATTGCTTTGGCTATTTTTCTGGATGCTTTCTCATCACCATATTTGTAAATTACATCGCTGATTTCTTTTTCAGAGGATTTATTAAGAAAGTCTGCTGCACTGAAGCCCTTTGTTGTATCCATTCTCATATCTAAAGGTCCATCACCCTGAAAACTAAAGCCCCTAGAATGATTATCGAGATGAGTTGAGCAAGTGCCTAGATCTAACAACACACCATGAAATTTCTGCCCATAAAAAAGCGTCTTAACTTCAGAATAATTTCCATGCACAATGGAAAATCTCTCATCATGGATATTAAGCTGGCCATAAGTGATTGCCTCGACATCTCGATCAACTGCACATAATTTTCCTGAGGAAGAGAGTCGATTTAGAATTTCTTGAGAATGACTCCCTCTTCCAAATGTGAGGTCTAGATATGTGCCTGATAGATCATTAAGTAAGAAATCTAAGGATTCTTCCAGTAGAACTGGAACATGTAACATAAATTAATCTACTTGCTTTCTCATGAAGGTCGGCACATCAAGGAAATCAATTTCCTCTGCAGACGATGTGCCACCTGACTCTATATGTCTTGCTGAATGAGCATTCAAACCTACCGGATTTAACTGAACGGTTGCTCTTCTAGTATTATCTACGGCCAATGTAGCAGTTCTTTGATTAATGCCGGTAGCCACTACCGTTACTAAGAGCTCTTCTTCGTTCATGGTAGCGTCTTCCACAACACCCCATATAATGGTTGCATCCTCTGCAATTAAACCTTCAATAACTGACTCTACCTCTGCATTATCTGAGAGTGTTACACCTTTAGCGGTAATATTGACTAATACACCTCTTGCATCTTTTAATTCAACATCTTCTAGTAACTCTGAGCTAACTGCTTGCTGAGCAGCCTCTACTCCTCGCTCATTTTCTGCACTAGATTTTCCAGTTCCCATCATTGCAATACCTTTTTCTGACATAACAGTTTTTACATCAGCAAAATCAACATTGACATATCCTGGCTTCATAATAATATCTGATATGCCCTGCACTGCTCCTTTTAAGATATCATCCGCTTTGGCAAAAGCTTCTTTCATAGTAGTTTTCTTACCAAGAATCTCCATTAGCTTTTCATTTGGAATAGTAATCAAGCTATCCACTTCCTCGACTAACTCAGCAATACCAGCTTCTGCAGCTTTTCTTCTATTTTTTCCTTCAAAGTTAAAGGGTTTTGTTACCACAGCAACAGTTAAAGCTCCAAGCTCTTTTGCAATCTGTGCTATGACAGGTGCTGCCCCAGTGCCAGTCCCGCCCCCCATGCCTGCAGTAATAAAGATCATGTCTGCTCCTTGAAGCAACTCTTCAATTGCTGCTCTGTCTCTCTCAGCAGCTGCCCTTCCTATCTCAGGGTTTGCACCAGCTCCTAATCCTTTAGTTAGATTGTCTCCTAACTTTAAAATGGTTGCTCCCTGAGCTCTATCCAGTGCCTGAGCATCTGTATTGGCGCAAATAAAATCTGGGCCTTGAATATCATGCTCCATCATGTGAATGACTGCATTCCCTCCGGCACCACCAACGCCAATCACTTTAATTTTTGCTAAACCAGCATTTTCTTCAATTATTTCCCAATTCATTTTTCTTCCCCTTTAAATTAAAAAGCCATGGTTTTAATACTTTCTGGCAATACCACCTCAAGAATTTCTGTTGATAGAGACCCGCCGGTTTGTCTCATCTCCCAATTCTCTTGATTCCAAATTTCAAATTTATTACCCATTCCAATAAAAGCAATTTTGTTTTTAATATCAATGCTTGCGAACTCTCTGAGTTCAGAGGGAAGTAAAATTAACATTCGACCAGACGGATCAAAATCACTCACGCTGGCATTCCCCAGAATCGTCCATTGAAGATTTCTAACTATTGGGTCTAGGCCCTGTAATGATTGAAGCTCCTCAGCAATCTTTGACCATACTGAACCAGGGTAAATTTTTAATGATGGGTATTGAGGGTCTCTTGTTACAACAACCTGGCTCTCTTGATTTGTTAGCAAATGCTCTCGATACTTTGCTGGAATAGCTAGGCGACCTTTTGGGTCAATCGAAATTGTTGTAAAACCAAACATATTACATATATTAATATTAGTAACACACTTTATACAACATTTTTCACACTTTTACACACTTTTTTTGTAAAAAGAATAAGTGAGTTGATCTATAAGCCGGATTCTGTATTAAATGGCCATCTATCTAGGCAATATGTCGCCATATTGCTCAAGCAACCTACCCGAATCCTAGGCGAGTAACCTAATGGGATCCCTATTTGGTTTTGCTTCAAAGTGGGGTTTACATTGCCAAAATTGTTGCCAATTTCGCGGTGAGCTCTTACCCCACCATTTCACCCTTACCAATTGCTTGGCGGTATACTTTCTGTTGCACTTGCCGTAAGCTCACGCCTCCCAGGAGTTACCTGGCACCTTACTCTATGAAGTCCGGACTTTCCTCTAGCTAAAAGCTAGCGACCATCCGATCAACTCAGGTGCATTCTAATACCTTTAAGATGAATTAGAAATACCAATAAGAAATCTATAAACATCTTGCTTGGAATGATTGGTAATTTTTGCGATGAGCTTTGATGCATCAGAGGGAGACATAAAGTCTAAAAATGGCTGGCAAAAATCTATATCTAGCTCCTGAAGCATCTGGGTTTTGAGGGAAGAGTGCACAACTAAAACAAATTCTCCCAAAAGAGTGATCTCAGAATTAAGCAAGTTCTCATGAAGCTCCACAAGGGAACCCCTATAAATTGATTCATACTCTTTAGTCATTTCTCTGCAAATAGAAACCTGAGTATTGCCATCTAGAACCTCTAGAAAAGCCTCGAAGGTTTTAGATAATCGTTTTGCGGATTCAAAAAAGACATGCGGGATACCGCTTCGCTTTATTTCCTGGGCCACCCTCTCTCTTCCAGCATTTGTTTTAGGAAGAAATCCATAAAAGGTAAATTGATGAGGTGAAATACCAGAGAGAAGAACCGCATTAATCACAGAAGATGGTCCTGGCAAGACCGTAAACTCTAAATTAAGCTCTATGCACTTTTTGATCAGTGGATAGCCTGGATCAGAAATTAATGGAGCGCCAGCATCTGACATCACAGCGATATCATAACCTTCTTGAAGAGTGGTAGTAATTTCTTGCAATTGACCCAATTCATTATGCTCATGAAAAGGTATAGATTTTTTGGAGATATTAAAATGCTGAAGCAAGTTAGCGGCTACTCGAGTATCCTCAGCATAAATTTTATCTACTTCTTTCAAGGTATTGATTGACCTCAAAGATAAATCATTTAAATTACCAATGGGAGTGCAAACGAGGTACAGCATAATATTACTAAGATGAAATTACTAAAAATTACTGCTCTTAACATAGTGGCAGTTGCAGTTATCTTAGCATCATGTACAACTAGTCAGAATAATTCTTTGGCTGCAGGGTCACCCGAAACCCCTGTAACTTTCAGCAGCCTGGAGAAATACTTAACTTATCAAGCATTTGGTGCCAGTATTATTGGGGAGCTTGATAGCATGTCTGCTTCCAAGGATTTAAGAAACAACCAGCATGTGGCAATCAAGCAATTACGAAATAACATAAGAAAAATCTCATCAAAAAAAACATTCTTTTTAAGTCTAAATAATGCAGATTCCTATTCCCTACAAATTATGGAGTTAATTTATCAATTAGATTTACCAATTAGAGTTCAGTGGACTGAGCAAGCTCAAAATTTTTTATTTTCAGATTTAATGACGGAGCCACTTACTGGCTTCTGTCAGAGTCTTCACCAAGATGCGATAGATGCAATTGCTAGTAATGTTATTGCCTCTGATCAAAAAACAACAATCATCTTTATGAAAAATTATTCTATTGCTGTCAAAAAACTACAGGAATTCTTGCCTAACTCAACAGCCATACAGTTTGACTCAAGCGGGCCGCAAGAGTTTGCATCAATGCTCCTTGGAATTAATGAGAGCCAGAAAAGATTTATGAAAATTAAAAATTTAAACCCTAATCAAGAATTAAAGTTTTCGCCTAGGGCTAGAGATGACATTCAAAAGATAGTTCTAATCTTAGAGCCCAGTCAATATAAATCTCTGCTGCCTGCTCTGCGATATCATGGGGGAAGTAATTTTGAGTATATTAATTTTATTTCATCCCTTGAGAGTTTAGAGGATGTATATCAACTCTTAGATTTTGAAAATACTATGCTTCCACTATCTTTAAATATTATAGAAAAAATCAAGTCGCAGGAAATAGAGTCCCTAGCGAGCCTGACTAGAGATTCTGTGCTAAATGATTGGCTCTTAATTGAACTAATGAATCAGTCGGGAATTCGATCAGCAGATATCTCTGGAATGACCGGCAGTCTAGAGTTTCGGAAAGGTAGCTGTGCTAAGAGAACAATTTCTTTAGAGAGCATTAACTCTCAATTAGTGACTTCCTGAATATCTGAGCTCTAAGCTCTCAGGTCTCTCTCAATCATTGAGAGGCTATCTTGAAAACTTTGTCGAGCAAATATTTTAGCTTGGTAGTCTAGCAAAGGTTTTAAATGCCTATTTAAAGGAAGGTTAATTCCCAATGATGGGAGTCTCCATAGGATGGGCGCCAAATAACAATCAATGATGGAGAAATCTTCACTCATAAAAAAAGCAAACTCTTTAAAGGTTGGGGCAACAGTGCTAATCTCATTTAGTAATTCTTCTCTCAGAATTAAGAGATCTTTTTCAGATAGCTCCCTTGCGGTCAGCGCATCGATCATGGGGCACCATTCTTTATCTATTCTCAGCATTAATGATCTACTATTAGCTCTTGAAACAGGATACACAGGCAGCAATGGTGG
>DKMG01000054.1 GCA_002469975.1 Proteobacteria bacterium UBA7420 | reverse complement strand
AAAAAAAGGCAGCATATGCAAAAAGATATAGACATTATTATTTACGGAGCCACAGGCTTTACAGGTCAGCTATGTGTTAAATATTTTCAATCATTAAATACCGAAGTGAAATGGGCAATGGCAGGGAGAAATAATGAGAAGCTCCAACAAGTAGCCCAAGATCATGCGGTGGCAGTAGAAATTTTAATTGCTGATTCAGATGATGAAATGGCATTAGATATCCTCACTTCAAGAGCTAAAGTTATTTTATCTACCACAGGACCATTTCATAGATACGGCTCAAAGCTTGTTGCATCCTGCGTGAAGAACAGCGCTCATTATGTAGATATAACAGGTGAAAATTTCTGGGTTAAAGACCTTATCGCCAAGCATCATGAAGAAGCATCGGCAAAGGGTGTCAGAATTATTCCTTCATGTGGATTTGATTCGATTCCTTCTGATTTAGGAACTTTCTATTCAGCAAAAAAATTAAACAAACCCATTAAACGCATTGAGTCCTTTCACTCATTTCAGGGCGGAGCTTCAGGCGGAACTCTTGAGACTATGTTTTCGATGGGTGATTTAGATTTAGGCGATGATCTATTAGATCCCTATTTACTTAATCCCGAGGGCTCATACACACAGGAGCAAAAAGATCAAAGCAGTGACAGGGTAGGCATTGCTAGAAAAAGTGAGATTAATGCATGGTCTGGTCCATTTATTATGGCGGCTGCTAATACAAGAGTGGTTCGACGAACTGAAGCGTTACTAGGCTTGAGACAAGAATCTTATGGTTCTAATTTCACCTATCAAGAACACGCATTTCATCAAAGCTGGTTTAGTGCTTTTAAGTCTTTAATAATTACAGGAATATCTGTCCTGGTACTAATGTCTCCCTTAAAAAGAGCTGTAAAACCATTCTTACCTAAACCAGGAGAGGGTCCCTCAGAAGCTGTGCAAGAAAATGGATGGTTTGATTGCAAGTATATTGCTGAGACAGAGGACGGAGAGAAATCAGTCTTTCATATGCATGGTAAAGGCGATCCTGGGTATAAAGTTACCTCAAAACTTGTTTCAGAATGCGCTCTCTGTCTAATTGAGGATGCAGAAAGTCTTCCTGGTGGCTTTGAGTATGGCGGAATTCTGACTAGCGCTGCAGGCTTAGGCAATCCTTTGATCGAAAGACTGTCTAAAGTGGGCGTCAATTTCGAAGGGCCTATTTAATCCAGCGTATCTATTTAGAATCATCCTTCAGATTATTTTCTTTCAGGTATTTCTCCCAATCCTCCCAATCATGAGGTGTTCCTGCTCTCGGCTTAGTTAAATCATTTGCTCTTCTAAGAGCTTTGGTTTGCAAAGATGTTTTCTTGTCTTGAAAAAATCTTTTAAAGGTTTGTTTGATCTGATCTTTCATTTAAAAGCGCTCATTTTTAGGCATAATCATCAGATGAAATTAATAATATCTCTTTTAATAGTAGTATCAATGAATTCTTTTGCAAAATCCTTGAATGATCCTCAGGCTTGGCAGGGCATCACCGATCGGGTGATGGGAGGCAAATCCGATTTAGTTATCGCACATCGTGATGGAGTATTTACAATGTCAGGCATTGTTACCACCGAGAATAACGGAGGCTTTGTCAGACTGTCTAACAGGGTGGACATTGATAGCAATGATTTTCAAGGTGTAAAATTTCAAGCTAAGGGTAACAACGAATCCTATGAAGTGCATATTACTCTTAAAGGTTTTAAGATTCCGCCCTGGTCCTATCTCAGCAAAGCATTCGAAGTAACCGATGAGTGGCGAGAGTACAGAATTGCATTTAAGGACCTAAAAACCAATGGATTTAACGCCACCTCGATGAAGCCTAAGAATATTAGAGATTTAAGTATTGCAGGTTATGGCAGGGATTTTGAGGTTGATCTAGCAATTAAAGATATTAGCTTATTTTCTGATTGATCGGCCCATCACAGCAAGTGCAGCGCTAGCTATTTTGCTTTAAGTGTTCTAGAAGCTGCCCTTCAAATAATATCAAGATCTCTGGCTCAATTAGATGTCTCATTTGAGAAATAATCTCTAGATTGCTGTCAGGGATTAAACTATGCATTTTTCGTGCATTTTTTACATGAATCATTGGATCATGCTCACCATGAACAATGAAGGTAGCTGCTTTAATTGTTTTAACTTTTTGCAGTCGACCTTTAGAGGCCAGAATGGCTAATAATTGCCTGCCATATCCCGATCCATCATTGGAGCGCTCAAAATTTCTTAGAGTATCTTGCCTGAACTGAGGTGTGTCCACCTCCCTTCCCTCCATTCCAATCAGTGATACAAACTTTACCTCTCGCTCATACAACTCTTCCATTGAGGGGTTAGGATTTTTAGATCTCTCCATCATCAATTCTCGAACTTTTTTTGAGGGAGCATTTAAAGGACTAGGGGTGGAGGCAGTAGAAGCGATTAATGTTAATGATTTCACGCGATCTGAAAATTGTGAGCTAATAATCTGAGCAATCATACCGCCCATAGATGTTCCTAAAACATGCGCCTGTTTAATGTTAAGGGCATCAAGCAAATTAATTGCATCTTCTGCCATGTCATCTATGTCGTATTCAGACTGGATGGGAAGACGTAAAAAATATTTAATATATTCTAGAGTAAATGATGGCTCACCAACAAATCGCGAAGAGAGACCCACATCCCTATTGTCATAGGTAATGGGCCGGTAATTATGTTTTTGCAAAAAACTTATGATGTGAGGAGGCCAGTGGACAAGCTGCGCCCCTAAACCATGCACTAATAGAATAGGGTCTCCCGCGATAGGACCGTGATCACGGTAACAAATCCTAACTCCCTCTTTCTCAACGTAACTTTCCAAGTATTGATGTTCTAAATTCATGATATATAGAATGATGATCCAGTAAGTAGATTTCATACTCTAATCTACCCAGCCTATATTACAACTCTGAAGAAGACTGATATAGTCATGAGATATTTATGAACTCACAAACAGTTTCCAATAAAGTTAGAGCAGCCTATGGCATAGGCGACTATGCAATCTGCTTGTATTGGAGCGGTGTTGGCTTATACCTTCTTTATTTCTATACAGATATAATTGGTATCACCCCATTGCTTGCAGGGTGGATTTATGCGCTTGGTATTGCATGGGATGCAATCACAGACCCATTTATGGGTTATCTTGCAGAGCGTACCAGGACAAAAATGGGCAGCTATCGTCCTTATATTTTTTATGGAGCCATTCCACTGGCACTCTCTTTTATTCTTCTGTTTTGGGTGCCTCCGTTCCAGGGTACAGAACTCTTTATTTTTCTGTTAACCGCAAATCTTTTGCATCGAACATGCTTTACCATCGTCAGTGTCCCATACTCATCTTTAACAGCAAGAATCACCGACGATAGTGACGAAAGAACAAAGCTTACTACCGCAAGAATGATAGGAGCTTCCTTTGGAACATTGACCATCTCTGCGCTGGGGTTTCCAATTATCTTATGGTTTGGCGGGGGAGAAGAGGCTCTTGGATTTATATATTTAGGGATGATCTCAGGTCTTGCAGCTGTGCTTGTGTTAAGTATAACCATTGGCTTTGTAGAGGAGCGTAAATTTAATTTTACTGTGGCTGAATTACCTAGTTTTACGAAAGTGGCTCAGTCAGTTGCAAACAACTACCCATTTTGGATTGTGTTTGCATCTATCCTAACTCTGATCTCAACCTCTATTATGTTTAATAGCAACCTAATTTATTTTGTTAAATACTCGCTTGATCTGCATGCCTATCAAGGGTTAATTCTGGGAGTAAGTAGTGGCAGCGCACTGCTCGCCATTCCTTTGTGGGCTTACACTGCCTTAAAAATTGGCAAAAAGAATTCTTGGATGATTGCTATGAGCCTATTGGTCATTGGCTTTTTAATTTTTTATGTTTATCCCATTGCCACGCTCACTGAGCTGCTCATTATTTTGAGCTTTATTGGGTTTGGAAATGGTGCAACAGGAGTTTTATTTTGGTCCATGCTGCCAGATACTATTGAGTATGGCGAATGGAAGACCGGAGTTCGCACTGAGTCATCTTTGTATGGTTTTATGACTTTTGCACAAAAGGGTGCCATAGCATGTGCTGCACTTTTGCTAGGATTAGCGCTTACGCATATTGGATTCGAACCGAATGAAGTTCAATCAGCAGAAACATTGGCAGGTTTAAAACAGATCATGACCTGGGTGCCATTGGTTGGAGTAATGATTAGTCTGGTATTGGTCTCCTTCTATCCAATTGATAAAACCTTCCATCACAAATTACTTCAAGACATTCGGGATAGGAAATTGCTCCATGAAAAAAATTAAATGGGGAATCATAGGTCCTGGCTCGATTGCAACTGCATTTGCTCACTCTATCAAGCATTGCCAAAATTCAGAATTGATCGGTGTCTTTGGCAGAAATGAAGAAAAGACTTTAGTCTTTGCTAAATCATTCGACATTCAATCATTTCAGTCATTACAGCAATTTCTATCAGCAAGTGATATTGACGCTATTTATGTTGCAACTCCTCACAGCGATCACTTTACTTATGCATTGGAGGCCATAAAGAGCAAGAAACATGTTCTTTGCGAGAAGCCACTGACGATCAATGCTCACGAAAGCATGATTTTACTAGATCTTGCGCAATCATTAGAGGTATTTTTAATGGAAGCCTACATGTATAGAATCCATCCTCAAACCTTAAACATTTTAAATAATCTCCATTTATTGACTGAAGCTAATGAAACAATCTTGATTGAAGGGTCCTTTGGATTTAAAGCAGAGGTACCAGCCCATCACCGTCTTAGAAATCCATTTTTGGGAGGTGGAGCTATTCTGGATGTAGGGTGTTACCCCTTGTCGATGAGCAAGATAATTGCAGGGCACCTTCAAGGCCTGCCATTTGCAGAGCCTCAAAGCATTTCTGCAACTGGAAGAATAGATAACACAGGGGTGGATCTTCAATCAGATGCTTGTCTTATATTTTCTGAGAATATAGAGGCTAAAATTAGCTGTGCCATTGATGAGGAGCTATCCAACCAATTAGTTATTTCTAGTGGAGGGGTTAGCATCACTGTGTCACAGCCATGGCATTGTGGACAGTTTCAAGGTGGGCAATCCTCTATAACTGTTGTTCATGAGTCGGGTTTAGCAGAGGAGATCTCGTGCGACGATCAGCTGGGGCTATTTACCAGAGAAATCGAGCATGCATCTAGCTGTATTCTTGACGGGAAACTGGAATCAAACCTCATCTCTCATGCCGACACTCAAAGTAATATGTTTTGGTTAGATCAATGGAGACAGCAACTAAATATTGCTTGCCCAAAAAATTTAATAGCAAACTCACCAATACTAAAATCGAAGGCATTCCTTAACCAAATTCCAAAGCTTCTAAATATGGAGATTCCAGGCATAGATAAGTTCGGCTCTAGACTGGCTTTTGGTTGTGATAATCAAACCTCTGAAGTTCATGCTTTTACAATGTTTGATAATTTTTATGGCTCTGGAGGACGCATATTTGATACCGCTTACATCTACAATAATGGCATGGGTGATCAATATCTTGGCCAGTGGATTAATTCTAGGTGTCTAGAAAAGGAAGTCATTGTTCTGGGCAAGGCTGCTCATACACCTCAATGTGAGCCTCAATTTATTAGGCCTCAAATTCTTGAATCCTTAGAGCGTCTGCAGATTGAAAAGCTTGATATTTTTTGTTTGCATAGAGACAACCCAGATGTGCCTGTCTCAGAATTTATTGATGCTTTAACTGAGATTAAAGATGAGGGGCTGATTGATCTAATTGGTGCGTCAAACTGGGATCTAAATAGATTTTCAGAGGCGCGAAATTACGCTGAAAAAGAAAGGAAAGAACCTTTTAAAGTATTAAGCAATAATTTTAGTTTAGCGGAGATGATTGAGCCGGTTTGGCCGGGTTGTGTCGGTGTCAACGATGTTTATATGGAGTATGTTCTTGCAGAGAAGATTTTATTGTTCCCTTGGTCCAGTCAAGCTAGAGGGTTTTTTATCAAGAAAAAAGAAGTGATGTCCAGTGAGCATTTTTCAAATCCAAATATAGATGAAGAAATGAGGGTCTGGCATTACGAAAAAAATTTAAAGCGTAGGGCAAAATGCTTTGAATTAGCTCAGAAAAAAAATGTTGAGCCTATTCAAATTGCCCTTGCTTATGTCTTACATCAATCACCCTTAATTTTTCCATTGGTTGGTCCTCGAACTATCTTTGAAACTAACAGCTCAATTCAAGCCTCTCAGATCACACTAACGGATCAAGAACTTCATGAGCTTGCTCAAGCATAATTGTCTTTCTTAAATGGATATTAGAAGCTGAAGATCCAATTAGAATCTCATAAGACCCTGGCCTAATTTTCCAGGTTTGAGTACTGACATCCCAGTAACTAAAATTTCTTGCAGTGAGATTAATTTTGATCTCTCTGTGTTGATGGACATCAATCCTTTCTTTGGTAAAACCTTGCAAGGTCTTGATGGGCTCCATCTCATCTATATGCTCGAAAGCAACATAGCACTGAGATACTTCTGCACCAATTACAGCCCCTATATTCTCAACAATAAATGTACAAGAGACCTCAACCCTTTCATTCACCTGAACTTCAAGATTGCTGTATTGAAAATGGGTGTAAGAGAGGCCATGGCCAAATGGAAATAATGCTGGAACAGAAGCTTTGTCATACCATCTATAACCCACCAAGAGTTTCTCGTCATAGTTCATTTGTTGATTGGTGCCTGGGTAACATTTATAAGCAGGGGTATCTTCAATGCTTCTAGGGAAAGAGGTAGATAGTTTCCCTGAGGGATTTATTTCTCCTGTAAGAATATCCACCAAGGCATTACCAAATTCTTGCCCAGCAAACCATGTCAGTAGCACAGCCTTTGCATCTTCAATCCAAGGCATTGCGATAGGAGAGCCTGAGTTCACCACTACCACTGTATTTTGATTGGCTTGTAAGACTGCTTCAATTAATTTATTTTGCTCTGCCGGCAAGTTGAACTCAGCCCTATCATTCCCTTCAGTTTCCCAGTCAGAATTAGTCCCAACAATTAAGATAACCTGATCGGCATTACTTGCAGTTGTAATGGCCTCTTGGAATAAGTCGATTCCATCGGGTGCCTGGCACCCCAAATATACAGCTGGAAAGCTTCCTTCGAAATGATATTGCATTTCTATGCTGTAGCTTTGTCCTTTTTTTAAGTCCACCATTCCTTTTTTTGAGGCTGAGCTAAATGTAAAGAAGGCTTGTCCTGGATCTTTATGAGTCCAATTATCAATAATCTCTTTGCCGTCAACCAACAATCTGCATTCCCCAATTCCAAAAATTTCAAATTCATGGTGTCCTGATATATCTGGTATGTAGGTGCATGAAAATCTTACAGAAATATTGGGTCTCTCCTGTTTGGAGATAATGTCTTTGGCAAACCCTTCAAAGACCCAAAACTTACTTCCAGTTAAATATTCAGAAAACATGAGATTCTCTCCAAATCTTGTCCCATCAAAGTACTCGACTAAAAAACCTTTTTGATCCTCCATGAGACTTTCATTAAATTTTGGTAGGTATTTATAGGTATGGCAGCCTTTGGCATATGTGATATTTGTTTGAGGGTCTAGCTTTGTTTGAAGAGCTTCTGCGGGATGAACTTCATAATGAGGCTTGAGGCTGGCACTTCCACCACCTATGATTTGAGCCTGTTTAGCATTAGGCCCAATAATCGCAATATTTGTTATGCCTGGCTGCAATGGCAAGAGGTCATCATTTTTTAGCAGCACCATGCCGTCTGCGGCAGCTTTTTTTAGCAGTTCTCTATGTGCAGGCTGGTCAATAGCCTCTTCTGGATGAAAATTAGGATGATCAAATCGCTTGGAGAATTCTGCTACCTTTAAAATTCTTGTGACTTTATCATCAATAATTTTTTCATCTACATCTCCAGTATTTATGGCAGCGACCAAAGCATCACCCCAAACATTTCCGGGTCCTGGCATTTCTAGATCAAGGCCGCCATTGGCATTCGCCTCAGTTTCTAGAGCCGCACCCCAGTCACTAACAACATATCCATCAAACCCCCATTCTGCTTTTAAAATATCCATCAATAATTCTTGGTGTGAGCTACAAAAAATATTATTTAGTTTGTTGTATGCGCTCATTACAACTTTTGCATTACCCTGTTTTACACCCATCTCAAATGGAAGTAAGTAGATTTCTCTTAGGGTTCGCTCATCAATATTAGAGCTAATAGCATGTCGATCGAACTCTGTATCGTTACCAACAAAATGTTTTAAACATGCAGCTACATTTTTAGACTGCACGCCTTTGACATACTGGACTGCAATTTTTCCAGTTAATAGAGGATCTTCTGAGAAACTTTCGAAATGCCTGCCGCCAAGAGGATGTCTGTGGATATTGATAGTTGGTCCCAGCAGAACATCAACATCTTTTGCATTTGCCTCCTCGCCCAATGCAATTCCAAGCTGATGCACTAGATCAAGATCCCAGGTTGAGCCTATTGAGATAGCACATGGAAAGCATGCAGAGGTTTTACCAGAATTGGAGTCACCCCTGACTCCATTTGGACCATCTGACATCTTAATGCTTGGAACATTTGCATGGTCAATCTTATTTGTGTACCAAGAATTAAAGCCGCTAAGCAGGGAGACTTTTTCCTCGAGGCTTAATTGCCTGACTATTTGATCTATACCTGACATAGGTTAATTTTAATTACTTTCACTATAAAAGCACGCATTTATATCCCTAGAATTTATTATTTCTTACAATTGCACCTCCGTTATTACTCCTGCAGAAAAAATTTTGGATCTGCGTCAGCTGGCACATTGCAACAAAATATTTGTACAATGACTTCAGCGCAACAAAGGAAGAGCAATGAAATTAGTCTTAGGTTTATTCGGTCTAGAAAATTTTTACGGCGGTGACGTGAAATCTTATATTGAAATAGCTCAAATGGGAGAGGAGCTGGGTTTTGATGCTGTTAGCGTTACAGATCATGTGGTTATGGGAAAGAATCTTCATAAGTATCCTTTCGGGCAATTTCCAATGCCATCAGATGCACCATGGTATGAACCTTTAACTCTTTTAACTATGATTGCCGCGAATACAACCTCTATTAATTTAGCTACAGCTATTCTTATTGCTCCGCTAAGAAGCCCAGCTCTCTTAGCTAAAACAGCTGCCAGTCTTGATGCTATTTCCAATGGACGGTTGGAACTAGGTGTTGGGTTGGGTTGGCAGCAAGAAGAGTATGAGGCGTCTGGCATTGCTTTTGAGAATCGCACAAAAATTTTTTGGGAGACCTTAGCGATCTGCCAATCATTATGGGAGGGTGGTCCAATCTCACATCAGGGAGAGATGTTTACGTTTAATAATATATGGTGCCAACCAACACCAGCTCAAGGTAGAGATCTACCTTTGCTATTTGGTGTGAAGATGACAGAATCAAACGCTCAAAAAATTGCAAAAGTTGGTCATGGATGGATTCCCATTAAAACTAGTAGAGAGTTTATCTCAGAAGGAAAGATAATATTGGACCAAGCATTTAAAGACGAGGGTCGAACAGACTCACCAAGAATTAGGGGTCAGTTACCTACATGTCTTGATTCAAATGGAATCCCTAGTGTCGACCTAACTTTAAAAGAGTTAGAAAAATCAATGGATGCAGGATTAGAGGAGATAGAGGTTTTCCCAATTAATTTTGCTCAGTCGCCTGAGCATTTGCGTGAAGTATTGGAATCTATTGCGGAGATAAAAAAATAATGAATCACCAAGATCTGCCAACTCAAATCATCTATAAATATGCGTCCATACTGGATGCAAAAAACTTTTCTGATCTACCAAGCATCATGTGGGATGACTTCTCTTTAACAGGCCCATATGAATTAAACGGGTTAGATATTTTTATGGGCGCGGTTGAGCAAAACCTTGGTGCATATGAAAAAACTATGCACTTTATTGGTAATATTGAAGGTGGCTGGAGCGAGCAAATATATGTGGGCCAGACATACTGTATTGCGAGTCATATTTTTGAAGAAAATAACCAATCCAAAAAATTAGACATGGGCATTATCTACGATGACACAATTGAAGTAAGGGGGAGTGAAGCAAAATTTGCAAAGAGACGCTTTAATCTCCAGTGGCAGAAAACAGAACCATTAGACTAAAATAGCCTTAAAGGCGCGACTGAAAGTTTTGCTTTAAAGCTTTCTGGAATAAGTCCTTAAGCAGTTCAGCTCCCTTCATGCCAGAATATGTTGGCCTCATAATCAGCGCAATTTCTCTATGAGGACCAGGTTCATTTAAGTGCAATCTTAGCAAGTCTTTATTAGAGCTTAGTAGTTGCGCTAACGCCATATGAGGCACCAAGGTGGTGCCCATATTTCCTTGAACCAGTTGAACCAAAGTAGCCAAGCTCGATGCTTTGACAACATGCTTAGAAGGTGAAGAAATCTTGCATGCGTCTAAAATGTGATCTTTTAGACAATGCCCATCTTCCAGTAGCATCAACTCGGAGTGTTCCAGTTGCGTTGCCTTTATTTCTTTTTTGCCAGCATGCTTATTTTCTTGATGTGCAATCCAATAGAAATCTTCTTCCCAGAATTTTAAAGAAATTAATCCTTCCAGATTATATGGCAGAGCGAGTATTGCCATATCTAACTCACCATTTTTTACCTTATCTACAAGCACATTAGATTGTCCCTCTTCTATTCTTAAACTTAATCCAGGAAAATCATTTTTTATTTTAGGTAGAACAATAGGTAAAAAATAAGGACTGATCGTGGGGATAATACCAATTGAGAGCGCTTTGCCTAAAGGCTCAGATTGACTTGCTGTTAATTGCTGAATATCTAGTACCTGTAACTGAATAGATTGAGCTTTTTCTAAAAAATCTATTCCCAATGCGGTAACAAATACTTTTTTGTTATCTCTTTCAAATACCTGAAACCCTAAATGTTTCTCCATTTCAGTAATTGCATTACTTAGGGTTGATGGTGATACAAAACATGCTTCTGCAGCTTTTTTAAAATGCAGCATCTTTGCCACTGCCAAGGCGTAGTCAATTTGCTTTAGTGTTATCATTTATTAAATCGAATATAACATCCTTTTTATATGTATTTACCAATACATATAAAAACTATAAACTGATTTTACGAAGCATTTTGTATGCATCGAATAATTTTTATATTGAATTTTATTTAGGAGGTAAATTACTGTGAATAATGAAACTGAAGGCAAATGTCCCGTAATGCATGGAAGTCTATCGAGCAATAGCTCTTCTGGAACATCGAACAAAGATTGGTGGCCCAATCAATTAAATCTAAATATCCTGCATCAGCACGATCAAAAAAGTGATCCAATGGGCAAGGGTTTTGATTACGCTGAGGAGTTTAAGAAGCTTGATTATCAAGCATTAAAGCAAGATCTTAATGACTTAATGACAGACTCACAAGAATGGTGGCCTGCAGACTATGGGCACTATGGACCATTTTTTATAAGGATGACTTGGCATGCTGCTGGCACATATAGAACTGGTGATGGAAGAGGGGGTGGAGGTACAGGTGCGCAACGATTTGCTCCTCTTAACAGCTGGCCAGATAATGGTAATCTAGACAAAGCTAGAAGATTGCTGTGGCCGATCAAACAGAAATATGGCAAGCAAATTAGCTGGGCTGATCTATTGATCCTCGCTGGAAATGTCGCAATTGAATCTATGGGCGGCAAAACATTTGGCTTTGGGGGCGGTAGAGCAGATATCTGGGCTCCTGAGGAAGACATTAATTGGGGCGCCGAAAAAGAGTGGTTAACAAATGAAAGATACTCTGGAGAAAGAGATCTAGCCAATCCTCTTGGTGCAGTGCAGATGGGTTTAATTTATGTCAACCCTCAAGGCCCTGATGGAGATCCAAATCCCCTCGCTAGCGCAATTGATATTAGAGAAACATTTGGCCGCATGGCAATGAACGACGAAGAAACAGTTGCTCTTGTTGCTGGCGGACATACTTTTGGTAAAGGCCATGGGGCTGGTCCTGACAGCAATGTAGGAACAGAGCCAGAAGGTGCAGAGCTACAAGAAATGGGCTTCGGGTGGACAAGCACTCATGCTTCAGGAAAAGGCAGTGACACTATTACCAGTGGTTTTGAGGGAGCTTGGACTGCCAATCCCACACAATGGGATAATGGATATTTCGATCTATTATTTGGTTATGAATGGAAGCAAGTAACAACGCCTGCTGGCGCTATTGTTTGGCATGCGATTGATCCCAAGGAAGAGGATCTTGCGCCTGATGCTGAAGACGCATCAGTGAAAGTTCCAACCATGATGACAACAGCTGATATGGCTCTTCGTGAAGATCCAATTTATAACAAAATCTCAAAACGTTTTCATGAAAATCCAGAAGAATTCGCAGATGCATTTGCGAGAGCTTGGTTTAAGTTATTGCATAGAGACATGGGGCCTATTGGCAAATATCTTGGACCAGAAGTTCCTTCAGAGGAGTTAATTTGGCAAGATCCTGTTCCTGCCGGCAATGCTGGCTATGATGTCAGAGCCGTGAAATCTAAGATCGCAGAAAGTGGCTTAACTATCCAAGAAATGGTTGAAACTGCTTGGGCTAGCGCGTCTACTTTTAGAGGCTCCGATATGAGGGGTGGTGCTAATGGTGCGAGGATTCGTTTAGCTCCACAAAAAGATTGGGAAGCCAATAAGCCAGAGCAATTAACCCGAGTTCTAGCTGTTTATGAAAGCATTGCCTCAGACTCAGGTGCCTCCATAGCTGATGTCATCGTACTGGCTGGAAATGTTGGTATTGAAAAAGCGTCTGGTATAACTGTGGACTTTACTCCAGGAAGAGGCGATGCATCTCAAGAGCAAACAGATGTGGAATCCTTTGAGGTATTGGAACCTATTGCTGATGGCTTTAGAAACTTCCAAAAGGCTTCATCCACTATGCCTGCTGAAGAAATGATGCTTGATAAGGCGCAACTCTTAGGCCTCACCGCTCCTGAAATGACTGTCCTTTTGGGCGGCATGAGATCTCTCGGAATTAGCAATGGTGACCATGGTATTTTTACTGATGATTCAGATAAATTAACCAATGGTTATTTTGTAACACTCCTTGATATGTCTGTGCAGTGGAAACCTACCAGTGATGGGAAATCATTTGAGGGCATAGATCGTGTCTCTGGTGAGAAAATGAGGACTGCTTCAAGAGTTGATCTTGCATTCGGTTCTAACTCTCAACTGAGAGCTCTAGCAGAGGTATACGCCAGCAACGATGCGCACGATAAATTCACCAACGACTTTGTTTCCGCATGGAATAAAGTGATGAATAACGATCTTGTCTGATGAACTAGCTTAGGCTTATTTTAAAAAAGGGCTCATTTGAGCCCTTTTTTTGGATCCACAAATAATAAGTAGTTTAGAAATGTGGAGGTTTTTCATAATCTATTGGTGGGAACTTAAATTTTTGATCTCTCAAGTCAATCTTTTCTCTTTTTTTAATGTATTTGGACATCACATCAGCTGCATCATCACTAGCGGATGGAAGCTCCTTTTTGTCATTATCCAGCTTATCTTTACTCATAATCTCTTTTTCTAAATATTGATACAGTTTACCTAATCTAAGGAATATTTTGATGAACCATAAATATTTAGTATGATTCATTGATGAAAATAGCAATCTACCCTGGCTCGTTTGATCCCATTACTTTTGGCCACATAGATATTACTGAGCGAGCGTGCGCTCTATTTGATAAAGTGATAGTCAGTGTTGCTGAGAGTAAGTCCAAAAACCCACTCTTTACTGTTGCTGAAAGAATTGACTTAGCTCAAGAAATTTTCAAAGATAATGCAAAGATTGAGGTCATAGGATATGCCAGTAAGCTAACAGTTGATCTCGCAAGAGAGAATAATGCTATCGCAATTATCAGAGGATTAAGAGCTGTTGCAGACTTTGAGTATGAATTTCAGCTTGCCACCATGAATCGCAGTCTTGCACCAGACATTGAGAGTATTTTCTTTACCCCCAAGGACACTCTGATATATGTTTCCTCTAGCTTAGTCAAAGAAATTGCTAAGCTTGGTGGAGACGTATCTCGCTTTGTTAGCCCGAATGTCAAAGATGAA
>DKMG01000035.1 GCA_002469975.1 Proteobacteria bacterium UBA7420 | reverse complement strand
TTCTTTAAGATTCACGGTTGTTCTTCTCTCCTCGTCCATAATTCCAACTTTGGCAGTTAAATGTTTCATGCCCAAGGCTTTCTCAACAGCAGAAAATAAATCACATGTAAACTGCACTTCATCTGGTCCATGCATCTTAGGCTTAACGATATAAATACTTCCAGCTCTAGAATTCTTGATGGGACCGGTTCCATTAAGATCATGCATAGCAATACAAATAGTAAACATAGCATCGAGAATACCTTCTGGAATTTCTAAGCCGTCTTGATCAAATATTGCTGGATTGGTCATTAAGTGCCCAACATTCCTCACTAGCATCAAGCTTCTTCCAGGGACTGAGAATTGAGAGCCATTTGGTGACAAATACTCTCGATCAAGATTTAGAGATCTCGTCATCTCACTGCCGCCTTTGATAAATGTTTCTTTCAGGTCTCCTCTCATCAAGCCAAGCCAATTTCTATAAACCTCAACTTTATCTTCGCCATCAACAGCTGCTACTGAATCCTCGCAATCTTGAATAGTGGTTACAGCAGATTCTAATAAAACATCTTTAATCCCTGCTTTGTCTGTTGCTCCAACAGAGTGACTTGGATCAATTTGAATTTCTGCATGTAGATTATTATTTTTCAGTAGAATGCCTGAAGGGTTTTCAGCAGAGCCCTGGTACCCTTGAAACTGAGCAGCATCTTTTAAAGAAGTTAATTCTCCATTAACGGTTCCAATACTAAGAGAATTATCAACCAAGGAAAAAGATGAAACATCATTATAAGATCCCTGACTTAAAGGAAAATGCTCATCTAAAAAGTTTTTAGCAAAAGCGATAACCTTATCTCCTCGAATGGGATTATAAGCACCGGCCCTACTCGCCCCGTCGTCCTCAGAAATCATATCTGTTCCATAAAGAGCATCGTATAAGCTCCCCCATCTGGCGTTGGCTGCGTTCAATGCAAATCTTGCATTCATCACTGGAACCACTAGTTGCGGTCCAGCAATAGTTGCAATTTCAGGATCGACGTTTTGAGTTTCGATTGTGAATTCACCTTTATCTTCAGTTAAATAGTTAATTTCTTTAAGAAAAGATTTATAGGATTCAAAATTATGAGTTTGGCCCTTATTGGACAAATGCCAATCATCAATTTTCTGCTGAATTGTTTCTCTAAGACCTAAAAGCTCTCTATTTCGCGGACCAAATTCTTGAACTATTGCCTCAAGGCTCTGCCAAAAATGATCTGAAGTAATATTGAGATCAGGTAAGACCTCTGAGGTTAAGAATTCATCTAATTTTATGGAAACTGATAAGGAACCTTTAGCAATATACTTATCTGACACTGTTTATCTCACTTGTTAAAAATTAAAAATATAGTCTAACAAATAAAATTGATTCTCTTAATATTAATTATTAACGAAAGATTAAAAAGACATTTGTACGAAATTTAAACTCAATCTAAGATAGATAACAATGATAAAAATATCCAATTTATGTGTAACTTTACTTGCTGCTCAACTCCTCATTTCGTGTGGTGGTGGCGGTAGAGGAAGTGACCCATCAATTCAGCCAACGCCAACCACACCAGTTGCTCCACCAACACCAGCTATATCGAGTAACCTTGATTCCCAAGCACAGGGTACGATAAATGGAACCATAAATTACGAAGGCATTGATCGAACGTTTATCCTCTATGTTCCATCAAGCTTCAACAGCTCATCAAAACACCCTTTGGTATTTAATTTTCATGGTTATGGCAGTAATGCCAGCGAGCAAATGGTATATGGAGATCTTCGATCTCAGGCTGATGCCAATGGATTTATTCTGGTACATCCCGAGGCTCTTAATGATATTTTTGGGAAAAGCTACTGGAATATTAAGGGGTGGTCAGCAAGCGTGCATGATGATGTCAAATTCGTTGAGAATCTTATTAATGTATTAATGGATAAATATTCTATCAACGCAGAGAGAATCTACTCAACTGGAATGTCGAATGGGGGGTTTTTTAGTTTTCATCTGGCATGCAATTTAAAAGCAAGCTTTGCTGCAGTAGTATCAGTCACTGGCTCGATGACATATGACACATTTGATAACTGTAATCCTAGAAAGCCTACTCCAGTAATGCAGATACATGGCTCGCTAGATGCCACCGTTCCCTACAAGGGATTAGATGCCCTAAACATGAAAGCAATCATGGATGTTATGGAGTATTGGAAAGTGAATAACGGCTGCGATGATTATACGCTATCAATGCCTGATATTCTCCCTGGCACACCATCCTGGACAGAAACCTATCGGTACTCCAATTGCTTAAATGGTACTGAGAATATACATTTGTATATCCAAGGGGCTGGCCATATTTGGCCTGGATCAATTTATGAAAGCATCCAGTCGCCTGATACAAGCAGCAGTATATGGAGCTTTTTTTTAAAGTATGACATAAATGGACTCATGGAATAAAAGGTCTATTGCAGCAAAGCCCTTATCCAGATTCCATGTTTCTATTTTATTAATCAAGTAACTATAAAAGTTGCAAGTATCTCGCTATGCTCTTCTAACAACATTAAAATTACTAATAATTCATGATCATTAATACCGCAAAATCACTTGCTATGGCTTTTGGACTCCTATTGCTTACTGGTCCGGCTGACGCACTAGATAAAGCAGATCTAATCCTAAGTTCAAATCATGTCGTGCTTATGACTGGTGAGCAAAAATCACAACCTCTTGCAATTGCTATTACCAACCAAAGAATTGTATGGATTGGCAGTCACATGAAAGCAAAAAATATTAAAGGTAAGCACGTGAATTACGGAGAGCAATCTATACTGCCTGGGTTTATTGATGCTCATGGCCACGCATCTTATTTAGCCTTTGCCACTCAAGTTGCTAATCTAGCTTCTCCTCCAGTTGGTTCCGTTAAGACAATGCAAGAGCTTCAAGAGCAACTAAAGAGCTTTATTAAAGAAAAAGAATTAGCACCTGGCGAATGGGTAATTGGTCTTGGTTATGATGATTCGTTGTTAAAAGAACAACGTCATCCAACTAAACAAGATTTGGATGCAGTAAGTACAGTTAACCCCATCTACTTAATTCATGTCTCGAGTCACCTAGGAGCGGCAAACTCCCTTGGGTTATCGTTGGCTAATATTACGCAGAATTCAATAGACCCCCCGGGGGGCAAGATCCGAAGAATGAAAGGCTCACAGGAACCAAATGGCGTCTTTGAAGAAACAGCCGCTTATCCCTTGCAAAAACTTGCTATGACTTCTTACAAAGACCCCTTAGGCAGTGTGAAAGAAGCCATGAAAATATATGCAAGCAATGGTATCACTACTGCTCAAGATGGAGCCTCTAGCCCCGAATCCATAGCGTTAATGAGAGCTGCAGATGCTCAAGGTCTTCTTAACTTAGATGTGATTACCTACCCCATTGGCCAAGGAGATGCCGGTACACTAATTGACTCAACTGTATTTGGTGAATACCAAGGTCGCTTAAAAGTTGGGGGTATCAAGCTGATCCTTGACGGCTCCCCTCAAGGTAAAACAGCTTATCTCACTCAGCCTTATTTCATGCCGCCACATGGGCAAGAGGCTGATTACAAAGGCTATCCTCTCATACCTCAAGAGGCGGCTTCAGAATTTGTGAAGACCTACTCAGAAGCTGGCATTCCAATTATGGCCCATGCCAATGGTGATGCAGCTGCTGATATGTTGATTCGTTCCATAGAAGACGCCAAAATCACATCTGATCATCGAACCATTATGATTCATGCGCAAACAGTAAGAGAGGATCAACTAGATCAGATGAAGCAGCTTGGAATTATCCCCTCTTATTTTTCAACTCATACTTTTTATTGGGGCGACTGGCATAGAGATTCGGTTTTTGGTCTCAAAAGAGCCTCACGAATTAGCCCAACGTTCTCAACCCTAAAAAGAAATATGCCATTTACTGTCCATAACGATGCGCCTGTTGTGCCTCCAGATATGATTCGTTTGCTTTGGTCCACAACCAACAGGCTTACGCGCTCTGGCAAAGTGCTTGGAGAAAATCAAAAAATATCTACCTATGATGCTTTAAAAGCCATGACAGTAAATGCTGCATATCAGCATTTTGAGGAAGACATCAAAGGGACCATTGAAGTTGGCAAATTAGCTGATCTTGTTGTGCTATCGGAAAATCCGTTATCTATGCAAATTCAAGATTTGTTAAACCTTAGCGTTGTGGCAACCTACTCTCATGGCCAAGAAATCTATCATACCAATGCTGCAGAACTCTGAAAGTTAGCTAACCTAGAGTTTCAGGTTTTTGATTCCCCAATAAACTCGGATAAAGTTCTCTTGCCTAGGGTCAAGCGTGTCAGATGAGATATATCCCCTTGATGCTCTAAAATAAACTAAATCTTCAATGCCATCACCATTCATGTCTGCTAAGAATCCATGCACAAGATAGTCTTCACTTTTATCAACTAAAGGTATTCCTGCAAGATCAAGCTTGACGAGATGATTATCTTTATCATTTAAATAGATGATTGGCTCGGCTCTGGTGTTTGTTGCTTCTCCGCCACCTCCTGCATTTTGAAGCAGTACCACATCATCATAACCATCATTGTTTATGTCTCTGCAGGCATCAATCCTGTATAAAGCATCAATTTTTTCATTTACAACCACTCCTGTTTTAAGCACAAGCGCAGTATCGCTGACATCAAAAACATTCAGTCTATTTTGAACTGGAAGATCTGCTTGCTTGTATACAACACCTTCCACATAGTTTCCTGCAATGGGTTGAGCTGAAAATTGGACCACAGCCACAGGCGCATCTCCTGGCGTGAGCTCAAGAGTGCATGATTCCTCGTTACCGAATCCTCCCCCTGTGTAATCTTGACCATCGATTGTAACTAGAGGAAGATCCCCCACCTCATTGGTGTATTGCTCATAAGCATTCGGAATGGTGCGACAATTAAAATTAGTTTTATCAACAAAACTCCACTCGCCACTTGTTTTAGAAAAGCTGCTCAAATTAACTTGAATGCCGCAATCTCCACTATCAGAAACAGCAAGCATACTGCCGGCTGCAGGTGTAACTTCTGGAAAGAACCTAAGGGTGCTGGCACCAAAACGGTTTGTAGGGCCTCCTGGATTTGCATAGTCTAATACTTGTTGCATAGAGCCATCTTTGAAACGGAAACCAGTAACAGCACTATTTCTAAAACCAGAGATTACTGCATCATAGCTTCCAGAGGAGAGCTGAACTGCATCAACTGCATGCGTCCATTCGTTAAAGCCTAGGTCAGTAATTGTATAAGTGCCATCACCATCGGATAAAATAATTTTCTGAGGCGCTTCATTCGAAGCACCGCAATTACCGCAACCCTGAGCCCTTCCATCTTCTCGATTCAAGGCGTACAAAATATCAAGATAATTATCGCCATTGAAATCTGCTAGCACTCCTTTTCTGGTTGAACCGCCAAGTTTGATGCTCTCTGAGCCAAAGACTTCGGTGTTGGCAAGAGAGAATGTCTTGTCACCATTATTTTTGAAAGCGACCATTGCATCCGGTGTAGGCGTATTAAGATACTGCCCTTGAACCTTGGGACCACACCAATAGTGAACCACTAAGTCATTAAAAGTATCAAGATTAAAATCTATCGGTAGAAAAATCGAGGAAGCAACGGGCACAGATAATGGATCTTCCAGGCACAAGTTTTCCAAAGTATCTCCTGGGTAAGGAAATTCATAGGCTGTGGTTTCAAAGACAGTGGTCATAAACGAAGTAAAGGTGGTTGTGACTGAACAAGCAGCTGAAATGGCTCCAGTGGTATAAGTGGTTTCACTTAATGCCCCATTGCACCCAGTGATGGATGAGACAGCATATCCAGCATCAGGCGTTACAGTAAATGTTGTGGTTTGACCTTGAGTCACAGTAACTGTTGCTGGGGAAATAGATCCATTGTCACCAGCTGATGCAGAGACAGCGAAAGTTGGTGTCGGAGCTGGTTCAGGTGCTGAGCCTCCGCCACCGCCTCCACCGCAAGAAATTAACATTGGTATAACGAGAGCCAGCATAATTGCCTGACGCTGAGAAACTTTAGATACTATAAAAAATCTTAGCAAGAATAAGTTAGTTGTCATGTGTGTACTCCCTAGTAAATATGTATAAAAATTATACTCAAATCATAGTAACAATATCATCTGATTAATGTAATCTCCACTTATTATTCTTGATGCATTTTTTTTTCACTTTTCTATGTAATATTTATCAACTATGCTTGTTGCATGAAAAATAAAACTCATTTTCCAGCTTCTTTTCTTTCCATAAAAAGTTCCTTCCTAACATTCTCGCTTTTAGGACTGCTGTCTTTTGAAATTGTTTCAGAAGACGAACTAGCTACTTTTGATCCGATGGATGTATTTGAACTCGAATGGGCAACAGATCCTCGTGTTTCTCCTGATGGCGAGACCATTGTTTATGTCCGCCGATCAAACGATATTATGAAAGATCGCGAACGCTCTAACTTATGGCAGGTTTCAAGCAATGG
>DKMG01000062.1 GCA_002469975.1 Proteobacteria bacterium UBA7420 | reverse complement strand
CCTGCTGCAAAGCTATCAAGACCTACAATTAATGATAAAAGTGAGAGATTTGCATCCAGATTAGCAACCAATGCAAAAAATAGATTGGTTACAAGAACGGCAGCACCTCCAGCAAGAAGCGCAGTCGTCAGCAGAAGATTTTTAATTAAATACCCTCCAACAAAGAAGCCAGCAATAGATGCTGCAAGAGCTACAGTTTTTACCAAGGCACCAATTTCTGTTTTAGTAAAACCCATATCTAAATAAAAAGGCATGGCCATAGGACCCATAACTATGTCAGTAAGGCGGTATGTTGAAATTAAAAGCAATAACAAAGCAGCTGTCCAGATACCAAATCGATGAAAGAAATCTTTAAAAGATAGCAGCAAGGCTTCATCCATTCTAAGAATTGCTATCTCCTTATTAATTGGTTCGTGAGATATGATGACACCAAGCATACCTACAATCATCAAGATGCTCATAAATTGATATACATGCCTCCAGTCCAATTGATCTGCAAAAATTAGAGCTAATGAGGTTGCGACCAAGATTGCGATTCGATACCCCAATTGATAGCTTGCAGCTAGATTTCCTTGATCTTGATTATCCGCAATCTCAATTCTTAAAGCATCAATTGCAATATCCTGTACTGAACCAAAAAAAGCTGCTAAAAATGCAAAGATTGCAAGGAATTGCAAGCTCTTGATTGGATCTGATGCACTCATTCCAAGCAAAGCAATTAAAATCATAAATTGGCAAAAAAGAATCCACCCCTTTCTTTTACCAAGGCGCCCAAACAGTGGAATTGAATACCTGTCCACCAAGGGTGCCCAAAGAAATTTTAATGAGTAGGTTAAAACTAGCCATGCAAAAAACCCAATCTCCGTAAGAGAAATTCCAACATCCCTAAGCCATGCTGATAAAGTAGAAAAGACAAGCATATAAGGAAGGCCGGAGGCAAAGCCCAGCAGCAACATCCCCAAAAGCTTTTGTTTCATATTAAAGACTTTAACAAATTCCAGTTAAAATGAGGGCCTGGATCTGTTTTTCTATCAGGCGCTATATCAGAGTGACCCACCACTCTATCCAAGGGAATGTCATACTCCGTTTTCAAAAATTTAATTAGCTCTGAAAGTTTTGTGTACTGATTGGGGGTGAATGCCTCTTCATCACAGCCCTCTAACTCAATGCCAATAGAAAAATCATTGCAATTCTCTTGATCTTCAAACTGTGAAATGCCTGCATGCCATGCTCTTTTATGCAGTGGAACCAGCTGAATTAGATCGCCCTCTCTGGTGATCAAAAAATGAGAAGAAACTTTGAGATGGCATATGTTTTTTAAGTATGGGTCTTGTCCTGGCGCCAGTCTATTAAGAAAGAAATCTGTGATCAGCTTTGTGTCGTAGTTTTGAGGAGGTAGGCTAATGGCGTGGATGACAATGAGGTTAATCATTACAGGCTCAGGGCGATGATTGAAGTTTGGCGATTCGATGAACTCTATTCCTTCGATAATGCCGCCTACAGCTCTCATGAGTTTTGATTAACCATTCGAATAGTTTAATGGATGGGATTGCTCTTCAGCAATAACGCATTTTTAATTAACGTAATTCAGGGGGCAGACGAAAGAATATATCTTCTTTATTTTCACCAAGCTCGATAGCTTCTGCATTCAAGGTGTCGCATAAGGCCTCAACAACACCCTGCACAACAGACTCGGGAGCAGATGCGCCAGCGGTTACACCAATTTTCTGATAGTTGGCTAGGTTTTGAAATACAAGCTCATCTTTGTCATCAATTAAAATAGAGGGAGTTCCACAATTCTCCGCAAGCTCTTTTAGGCGGTTAGAGTTAGAGCTATTACTGGAGCCAATGACCACTATAAATTCAGATTCCAGAGCAAGCTGCTTAACAGCATCCTGTCTGTTTTGAGTGGCATAGCAAATATCTGAACTTTTAGGTTTAAGAATATGAGGAAATCTATCATATAAAATTGACACAATAAAATTGGTATCGTCAAGACTCAAGGTAGTCTGTGTTACGTATGCAAGATTTTTAGGCTGTTGCACTATCAATAAGTTAGCCTCCTCTTCATTTTGAACTAAATAAATCTTGCTGCCTGAATCCTCTGGATGATGTCTACCCAAGGTACCCTCTACCTCTGGATGCCCATCATGACCTATTAAAATAATATCTCTGCCAGCCCTTGCATGTCGTTGCACCTCACTGTGAACCTTGGTGACTAAGGGGCAAGTTGCATCGTATGAGCGAAGCTTATAATCAGCGGCTTCTTGCTCAACTTTCGCTGAAACTCCATGGGCGCTAAAAATGACATGCGCTGACTCAGGCACCTCATCTAACTCATCTACAAAAATAACCCCTTTAGCTTTGAGCTCCTCAACCACTGTTTTGTTATGTACCACTTCATGACGCACATAAATCGGAGACCCAAATTTGATGAGAGCTTGATTGACAATATCTATAGCGCGATCTACACCAGCGCAAAACCCCCTTGGATTAGCCAATATAATCTTTTTTTTCATAATGCTTTAGAGCCAAGATATTTTTTTAATTCTGAGCCAAAGAATATAACTGCTCCAATGCTAATAAAAGCATCTGCTAAATTAAAAATGAAAAAAGAGGTATTGCCAATATAGAAATATAAAAAATCTGTGACTACACCATCCATTGATCGGTCAATAAGATTGCCTATAGCGCCAGCAAGAATGAGAATTAAAGCGTATCTATTGAGTAAGACCTTCTCTATGCGCAACATCGAATGGAGATATGCAACCAAAGCAATGCCCAGAAATAGAAGACCATAGCTGGTAAATGCATTATTAAAATCTAGCATGCTAAATGCAATTCCAGAATTAAAAACCAGCAAGAGATCAACGAATGGTATAAAACCAATACTTTCACCAAAGGCCAAGTAATTCTCAGCCATCAATTTTGAGACAAGATCAATTGTGATCAGCAATACAATGGTGAAGTACTCAAATTTTAGGCTAGGCAAATTTTCTATCCTCGCCAGCGCCATCAACGTTGAGCTCGCACCTTGAGCAAAGCTCAGGATGCTTGGAGCTAGTGCCTACGCTATTATTGCGATGCCAGCATCTTGTGCATTTTTCATACTCAGAAGGTTTGATGCTCACTGCCAAAGTATTTCCTTCTAAGAGACTACATGAAGAAACAATCAAGAAAAAATGAAGTTCATTGGCGATGGTGACAAGAAGCTGCATATCCTCGGGACTGGCTGTTAATTCTATAGAGGTATCTAAAGATCCTTTGATTTCACCCGTATTTCGCGATTCCTCAATTCTTTGATTAACAAAATCTTTTATTTCTAACAGTCTTTTCCACTCCTTGCTATCAAGGTTACTTTTTAACTCAGGAATATTTGTTAACTCTGCAAGAAAGACTGAGGGTTTTGCCTGGGAAAGCTCAGCATCATTTTGCCAAATTTCTTCTGCTGTAAATGAAAGAATAGGTGAGATCAAAATTACCAATTGATCAACCATTAGCTTGATAGCTGTTTGAGCCGATCTCCTGATCTCAGAATCCTTCTGAGTTGTATATTGCCTATCCTTGATAATGTCTAAGTAAGTGCCTCCCAGCTCATTAACGCAAAAATTATGAATTCGCTGGACCACTAGATGATAGGAATAAGTTTTATAGTGCTCTAATACATCAAGTTGGAGTTGCTTGCATTCTAGGAGAATCCATTTGTCTAGCTCTATTAAGTTATTAAGCTCTAGCCCATCAGTTTGTGAGTTAAAATCATTGATGTTGCCCAATAAAAATCTAAAGGTATTTCTAATACGTCGATATTGATCAGACACCCTTTTAAAAATCTCATCGGAGGCAACCATTTCACTCCTAAAATCAGTAGAGGCTATCCATAGACGTAGGATATCAGCCCCCAAAGTGTCCCAGATTTTCTGAGGAGAGATTACATTGCCTAAGGATTTCGACTGCTTTCTTCCCTCTTCATCTACAACAAATCCGTGAGTCAACACTGATTTATAGGGAGGCATACCATTGATCGCAATTCCTGTCAGTAGAGAGGATTGAAACCACCCTCGATGCTGATCCGAGCCCTCTAAGTACAAATCAGCAACAACATCTGCCCCATATAGCTTATCTAGAACGCACATATGGGTGACGCCAGAGTCAAACCATACATCCAGAGTATCTCTAACTTTTAGATAAGAATCAGCATCATCAATCAGTGTGCCTAGATCTAAGTTATCCCAGCCTTCTATCCCCTCTCTTTCAATAACATCAGCAATATCATTGAACAACAGGTTTTGCTTTGGATGTATCTCGCCTGTCTCATTGTGAATAATAAGCGGGATTGGCACTCCCCAGTTTCTTTGTCGAGAAATACACCAATCTGGGCGATCTTCCAGCATGGATAAGATTCTCTGAGCGCCCCACTCTGGCTCCCATGTCACTTGGGATACTGCACTGATTGCGCCATCCACTAATCCTGATTTTTTCATTGAGATAAACCACTGAGGTGTAGACATGAATATGAGTGGGGATTTATGCCTCCAGCAATGCGGGTATGAATGGTCATACTCTTTGGTGGCAATCAAAGTATTAGATGCTTGCAATAGCTCAATTACTACTGGGTCACCCTTGCCGGTACTAAGTCCTGCTAACTCACCATAGTCCTCTTTAAAAATACCTCTATTATCCAAGGCCTTAATGGACTCGAGTTGATGTTGAATGCAAATAAAATAATCATCCAATCCATGAGCTGGAGCAGTGTGAACGCACCCTGTTCCATTTTCAGTTGTCACATGTTCGCCAAGTAAGACTTTGGATTGTCTCTCGTAAAGAGGATGCTTAAGGCTAATATTGCCTAGATTTTTTCCAAGGACTGTTCCAAGAATCTTCAGCTCCATATTCCATCGAATAGAGCATTCATCCACTAGGCCTTCTGCAATCACTAAATATCCTTGCTGCGTATCTACAAGAACATAATTAAAATTTTCATTGATGCAAACAGCAACATTTGATGGAATGGTCCATGGCGTGGTGGTCCAAATAACCACTGAGATTTCTGGCAGAGATGAAACACCAAAAGCAGTGCAAACTTCCTTAAGATACTCAGGCAAAACTAAAAACTTTACATCAATAGAGTGAGAGGTTTTATCTTGATACTCCACCTCTGCTTCTGCCAATGCAGATCGGCAATCCATGCACCAATGCACTGGCTTCTCTCCTTTTTCTAAATGGCCATTTGCCACAATTCTTCCTAATGCTCTGACTGTATCTGCTTCAAAGGATTTATTGAGAGATAGATACGGGTTTTGCCAATCCCCTAAAACACCCAGACGAATAAAATCTGCTTTCTGTTTATCAACTTGAGACTGGGCATACTCTCTGCAAGCTTTAATAAAAGTGTCTTTATTTTTTACAAGATCACTATTTTTACCATGCTTTTTTTCAATGTTTAATTCTATAGGTAGTCCGTGACAATCCCACCCGGGAACGTATGGCGCATCTTTGCCAATCAGGCTTTGGAATTTAATAGTAATGTCTTTCAAAACCTTGTTCACTGAATGACCCAAATGAATATCACCATTGGCATAAGGAGGTCCGTCATGCAAAATATATTGAGTTTTGCCCTTGTTTTGCTCTCTAATTTTCGAGTAAAGATCTATTGAGTTCCAATAATCCAAAAGCTCTGGCTCTTTTTTTGAGAGGCCTGCCTTCATGGATAAATCAGTTTGTGGGAGATTTAAAGTATCCCGATAATCTTTGCTCATATGAAATTATTCCAGTATTTTTTTGGCTTTAGAGATATCTGTGAGGATCTGCTCTTTTAAAAGAGCAATGTTATCAAATTTCTTTTCATCTCGAAGCTTATTTTTGAATTCTACGATTAATCTTTTTCCATACACAAGCTGATCAAAATCAAATATGTGCACCTCAAGCACCGGCTTAGTTCCTCCAACAGTAGGCCTAATACCCATATTGGCAATGCCTTTGTATGTTTTTCCTTCAATAGAGCATGTTACAGCGTAGACTCCCGCAATAGGCAATCTCTGCCTGGGAATCCATAAATTTGCTGTTGGTATTCCAATAGAACGGCCTATTTGTTGACCAAAAACTACTTTTCCTGAAAAAGTATAAGGACGACCAAGTAGCTGCTCTGCTAGAACAAAATCACTTTGCAGCAAGGCAGATCTAATTCTTGTAGAGCTGATTCTTTCATTTTTTAATAAAACAGTTGAATGAGCGATGACTTCGGTGCCGCTCTGGTCACCCCACTCTCTTAACAGATCAAAGTCTCCAGCACGTTTAGCTCCAAATCTAAAATCATCACCAATAATGAGGTGTTTTAAATTGACTTGAGATAACACCTGCTCTAAAAATAATTCTGGTGTCATAGTTTTCAGTGAGCGATTGAATTGTAAAAAAAATGCAAAATCAATCCCAAAGTCACTTAACAGCTTAACCTTCTCTCTCCAAGGACAAATTCTTGGTGGTGGGTCAGCTGAATCTTGCTCCAAGGCAAAATACTCAGACGCATGGGGTTCTGTAAAAAAAACCAACGAAGCGCTTGCGCTTGCATGAGCCTTGTCTTTTACTTGATCTAAAATAGCTTGATGGCCTATATGCAAGCCATCAAAATTTCCAATAGTTCCGCTCATAGCTTGATCAGGAAATTGTCTCTTAAATTCTGAGAGATTACCTATACCTCTAATCAAATACATTATTTAAAATCCCTCATTTTGATGCCTAAGCAATAGCTTGCACCAAAATAAATAATTATGGAGGTCAGCAAAACAAATAATAGATGTGTAATTCTTTGGGTCTCATTTAGCGTCTCAAAACTCATTGCATTGCTCATAAATACAAGAAAAAGAACTAACGCGATACTGGCTACCAATATCTTTAATGCAAAAGAGCTGATCAGGATTTGAAAGGAAATTAACTCTTGCTTGGCTAACAATACACATAAAAAGGTAACACTTAAGACTGAAGCAATTGAGCTAGCCAACGCTAGTCCTAGGTGACCATATTGCAAATGAAATGCTAAGAAATAATTTAGCACTATATTTAAACTTAAACTAAAAAGAGCAATGAGCATTGGTGTTTTAGTATCTTGCCTAGCAAAAAATGCTGGTACCAAGACTTTCATTGCCATAAAAAAAGGTAAGCCTCCAGCAAAAGCAATAAGACTCAAGCTAGATTGTTCCACATCAGCCCAAAGGAATGCACCTCTTTGAAAAATTGTTGCCAGCAATGGCTGAGCAAATAAAATTAAACCTATCACCGATGGGATGGAGAGAAAAACGATGAGCTTAAATGCCTTTTCTAATTGTGATCTGAAATCTCCTAAATCTTTTTGTGCAAAAGATTTGGCCAAGGTTGGTAGCAGCACTGTTCCTATAGCGATTGCAAAGATGCCTAAGGGGAACTGTATCAGTCGATCAGACACATACAGCCAGGTGGGGCTACCAGTAATCAAGAGAGAGGCGAAGATCGTATCCACCAGTAAATTGATCTGAGCAATGCCTCCGGCGAGGATGGCAGGCAATATCAATATAAGAAATTTTTGCTGCCCTGGGTTGTTGAAGTCTAGTCTTGGAATGGGTACTTTTTTTAAAGCAGCAAGAGGCGCAATCTGGAATAACAACTGCAAAATACCTGCTAGCAGAACGCCCCAAGCCAGAGCCATGACAGGAACTTCCATTTTGGGTGCGACCAGTGCTGCTGCAAGAATTAAACTGAAATTAAAAATTAATGGGGTTGCGGCTGGTACAGAAAATTTTTGATGTGAGTTTTGAATTCCTGATGCAAAAGCCACTAAAGAAATCAGCCCCAAATAAGGAAACATAATTCTTAAAATATTGACAGCTAGCTCTTGAGTCTCACTCTCAAAATAAAAACCTGGAGCAAAAATTAAAATAAATACTGGTGCAAAAATAAGAGCAAGGATTGTAAAAATAAATAAGGTGGTGAGCAGCAGTCCAGCTAAGGCATTTAAAAATTTCTGGCTTTCAGCTCTATCTTCTTTTCCTAGGTACTCTGAATATATTGGTATAAAGGCTTGGCTGAATGCTCCTTCAGCAAAAAATCTTCTAAAAACATTGGGTATTTTAAGCACCACCACAAAGATGTCGTGAAATACGCTGGCCCCAAGAAGGTTGGTGGTGAAGATATCTCTGACTAAGCCTGCTACTCTCGAAGCAAATGTCCATCCACCCACCCTTAGGGTTGATAGAAGATTAGATTCTCGCTCGACTGAAGCTGTCACTTAATTTGCAGAATCCTCTTTTTCAAAATCTAAGGAGGCTGAGTTGACGCAATATCTTAAACCTGTTGGTTGCGGACCGTCTGTAAAAACATGGCCTAGATGGGCATCGCAATTAGAGCAACGTATTTCAGTGCGAACCCGAGACAGTGAATCATCCTCTAGCTCTTTAATTTTGGCATTATCAGCAGCTTCATAAAAGCTTGGCCAGCCACACCCTGCATCAAATTTTGTTTCAGATTTAAATAATTTTTCGCCGCAGCAAATACATGTATAGACTCCATCTTCTACATGATCCCAATACTGACCAGTAAAAGGCCTCTCAGTTCCACTTTCCTGAGTCACATAAAAAGATTCAGGCGAGAGCTCTGCTTTGAGCTCTTCTTTGGATTTATTAATTTTATTGCTCATGTCTTTTAGTGTAATGTTATTGAGATATTATAATCTATCTTCCCAAGCATGAATTTAAGTTTTAATGTCCCAAGTTCTAACCCAGTAAATAAAGAACGTGTCTACCAGCGCGATGATAACTTTAAAAATATACTTAATGGCTGCCAAGCCAAAAGCCTGAGAAAAGGTTAGATCGGTTGCCAGCACCCACGTAAACTGATAAATGAGGGTATCGATCAACTGAGAGACCATCGTTGAGAGGTTGTTTCTTAGCCATAGTTTTTTTCCATTGGTACGATTTTTTAGCCAATGAAAAAACCACACGTCAAATCGTTGGCTTACCAGATAGGCTGTCAGAGAGCCGATGATAAAAATGGGTGAGTAATAGGCCAGTGTAGAGATTGCATCATGCACCTCAGCCGCAGATCCGGTTAAGTTAGATGGAAGGAATTGAGTGCTTAAAACTAAGGTTAGCATCACAGCAATATTGGCAACAAAACCAAGCATCACGGCCCTGTTAGCCTCTGTTTTGCCATATTTTTCATTGAGCAGGTCTGTTGCAAAATAAATACCTGAGTAAAGAATGGCGCCCATGCTGACATTGAGCTGATATCCAAATAAATCAAGCTGGCTAATCTTTCCGCCCTGTAGATTGCCGAGCACAATGCCAAGGATGACTGCACAATACAGACCGTACTTACCAAAAAATCTATATAAGAATATAGCCAAACATAGGTCATATAAAACAACCACGAACCAGAGGGTTTCTTGATTTAGATAAGTGAGCATTCTGTAATTTTTTGTTGCACTAAAGAAATAATTATTGCATAGAAATCTTAAAGTAGTGGTTACATTTAAAAGAATGCAACGTTAGAATTAAGGATTAGATAATTAAGGAATACATATGAGTGAACTAGGATTCTATCGAAATGCAAATGCCAATCCCAATGAGCTTGCTCTGGTTGAGCCCTCAGAAAAAACATGGACTCGTGGCGAGTTATTAGCTAAAGCCAATCAACTAACTCATGCCTTAAGAGGTTTGGGGATAGCTAAAGGTGAGGTTGTTGCAACGGTGCTTCCAAACTCTGTTGAATATTACATTGCTTATCTAGCTTGTGCTCAAGCAGGTTTCTACATGGTGCCAATTAATTGGCACTTGGCAGGCCCAGAAATTGCATACATCTTAGAAGACTCTGGAGCCAAGGCGTTCATTGCTTCTGGATCAGTTCCCGCTATGGAGGACGCCTGTCTTAAAGCTGTCTCAGCAATTAACTTTTCTGCTGAAGGATGTGTTAGCACTACTGAGATGGAAGGATTTATTACCCTAGAAGCATTTCTTGCAGACCAACCGACCTCAAACCCAACTGATAGAACTGCTGGACAAGTTATGAACTATACCTCTGGAACTACTGGTAAGCCTAAAGGTGTGAAAAGAACTTTGGTTGAAGGAGATCCGGACGATATATTAAGTATGTTTGCGATGATTTTAAGCTTTTTTAATATCCAGCCCAATGAGAATAATGTGCATATTGTTGGCTCACCTCTTTATCACACAGCTGTCTTGGTTCATTCTACTGCCGCATTGCACTATGGGCACGCAGTGGTCTTGATGGAAAAATTTGAAGCTGAAAAAATGCTTTACCTGATTGATAAATACAAAGTTACAACCAGTCACATGGTTCCCACACAATTCCATCGATTGCTTCAATTGCCAGATGAGGTGAAGAATAAATATGACTGCTCCTCAACTCGCGCCATGATTCATGCTGCAGCCCCCTGCCCTGTGCACACTAAGCAAGACATGATTGCCTGGTGGGGTAATTCAATCTGGGAATACTATGCCGCCACCGAGGGTGGTGGAACGGTTGTTGATGCAGAATCGTGGAGCCAATTCCCAGGAACTGTGGGTCAGGCCTGGCCAGGTGCTGAGATCAAAATCATTAATGAGGATGGAGGCGAGACACCAACGGATCAGCAAGGCACCGTTTACATGAAGCTGGGCGAAACCACAAAATTTGAATACAAGGGTGACCAAGCAAAAACTAAAAAAGAGCGATTGGTCATTAATGATCAAGTATATTTTACTGTGGGTGATATCGGCTATCTCAATGCTGAAGGCTACTTATTTTTATGTGATAGAAAAATAGACATGATTATCTCAGGTGGGGCTAATATTTACCCAGCTGAAATAGAAAGTGTGTTCTTGATGCATCCCAGAGTTTCTGATGTGGCAGTCTTTGGAATCCCAAACGAGGAATGGGGAGAGGAAGTTAAAGCAGTAGTTGAGTTAATTCCTGGTGCACAAGAGTCTGATGAGTTATCGAGTGAGCTCATGATGTTTGCACAAGAGAACCTGGCAAAAATGAAATTACCAAGATCGATTGATTTTATTGAAAAGCTACCAAGAGATGAGAATGGCAAGCTCTATAAAAGAAAGTTAAGAGATCCATTCTGGGAAGACCATGTGGCAAAAGTCTAGTGGAGTTTAACGCAGCAGATATCTTTGAGGGAGTGGTTCAACGCATTCCTGATAGAGAGGCTGTGGTGCTAGGTGATACTCGTCTCACCTACAAAGAACTAGATGCCCGGGCCAATAAAGCTGCGCATGCACTCAAAAAACTTAATGTTTCAAAAGGCAGTCATATAGGTATTTATGCGTTTAATTGTATTGAATGGTTAGAGATTATGCTGGGTGCTTACAAGCTTTGTGCCATCCCCATTAATATTAATTATCGATACGTTGAGGAGGAGCTAAAGTACCTTATTGATAATGCAGATATGGAAGCAATCTTTTTTAATCAGCAGTTCTCAGAAAAACTCAACAACATCGCTGATGCCTTGCCCCTCCTGAAGACCTATGTCTCAATTGATGATGGCTCTGGTAAAACAAGCGACTTAGCTGCGGTAGATTATGAAGTCTTGATTCAGGCGGAAAGTGAAGAGCAATTACCTCAACTTCGCTCTGGAGATGATCAATACATCTTATATACAGGCGGTACCACCGGTATGCCCAAAGGCGTGGTCTGGAGAATGGAAGATGTTCTCATGACCCTTGGAGGTGGTATTGATGCAGTTACTGGAGAAAAATATCCAACCCCCGAAGCTTTAGCTGATAAATGCTTGCAAGATCAAACAACGGCTTTGGCTCTGGCGCCTTTGATGCATGGGGCAGCTCAATGGCAATCTTTTAATGCTTTTTTTTCAGGCTGGAAGCTCATCATCAACGATCAGGTGACCTTCGATGCTGATCACATCTGGGATTTGATAGCCAAGGAACGAGTCATGAATCTGACCATCACCGGTGATGCAATGGGCAGGCCTCTATGCGATGCATTGCCTGCAGCCCTAAAAAAGGGCTTAGATTTATCCTGCCTTTTTGTTATTGCCAGTACAGCATCTGTTTTTAGCTCTTCTATTAAAGATGCAATGTTAGACCTCTTGCCTCACCTATTTATTATCGATGCCGTGGGTTCCTCTGAGACAGGTGCAACGGGCGTTAATATTCATACCAAAGACGGAAAACTCAAGGATTCTGGGGGCGGCCCTAAATTTAACAAACCAGATTTTAGCGCCATTCTAAATCTAGAAACTCATCAAATTATTCCTCAAAGCGACACTGAAACCATTGGTTATCTTGCAAGAAAAGGTCACGTGCCGATCGCTTATTACAAAGACCCTGAAAAATCGAAAAAGACCTTTATTGAAGTCAATGGGGAGCGCTTCTCTATCCCTGGGGACATGGCTAAATATGAGAGCGATGGTCAGATGACTCTACTTGGTAGAGGGAGCGTGTCTATTAATTCAGGGGGAGAGAAAATCTTTCCAGAAGAGGTGGAGATGGCATTAAAAGCTCACCCCAACGTCTTTGATTGTCTGGTGGTTGGCGTAAAAGATGAAACTTGGGGGCAAAAAGTAGTAGCGGTGATTCAACGCAGAGAATCTTCTAACCTGTCGGTTGAAGATCTCAAGGAAACCTCAGCAAAATATATTGCGAGCTACAAAATGCCCAAAGCCATTATTTTTTCAGATCTTATAGAGAGAGCACCTTCTGGAAAACCTAACTATCAATGGGCGCAAAAACTTGCTAACGCAGAGCTGGATCATTAAAAGATCATGAGAGTAGAAACATACATCCCTGGACTATCTAAAAATACTGTGGCCATTGTGAAGCATGCTGAAGCTTTGGGTTATGACGCTCTAGTATCTGGAGAGCTTAATAATGAGCCTTTCCTGCCTGTCTTGCTCGGACTGGAGCACTCTAAAAGCATGATCGTGCGAACTGGTTTGGCCATCGCCTTCCCAAGAAGCCCAATGACTGTTGCCAATATGGGTTGGGACCTTCAAGCCTTTGGCGATGGCAGATTTCAACTGGGCCTGGGCACACAAGTCAAAGGTCACAACGAAAGAAGGTTTAGCGTTCCCTGGTCGCCGCCGGCACCGAGAATGAGAGAGTATATTCTTGCGGTAAAGGCCATCTGGAATACTTGGAAAACTGGTGAGGCTCTTGATTTTCAAGGCGAACATTACACTCACACCCTCATGACCCCCATGTTCACCCCTCCTCCAATGGACTGTGATGCACCACCTATTTATGTTTCTGGTTTGGGTCCCGGCATGGCCAGGGTCGCTGGCGAGGTGGCTGATGGCCTGCTCCTTCATCCAATGTGTTCACCTCAATATATCCATGATGTCATCATTCCTGCTGTGGCCGAAGGTGCCAAAAGAAGTGGTAGAAAGCCAGGCGAGTGTGAGCTTCTGTGGGGTGGCTTTATTGCAACCGGGGAAACCGAAGAGGACCTTCAAGCCGCAAAACGTGCCATTGCTGCACGCATCAGTTTTTATGCATCCACAAGAACTTATAAGCCTGCTTTGGAATTTCATGGTTGGGAAGATATCAATGCAGAGCTCCACAAGCTGTCAGTTCAAGGAAAATGGGAAGATATGTTTGCGCTGGTTACCGATGATATGGTCGACACTCTAGGTTTTACAGGCACAGGCAAAGAAGTAGCCCACGCTCTGAAAGATAGTCTCAGTCCGATATGCTCGGCTGTGATGTGGAACGAGGTTGAGCATCTTGGGGTAGATCACTCAAAAGATGAGCAGGTGGCTGAGTTAATCCAAATTGTAAAAAGCTAAATGTTGCCTCTATTGCCTCATGCTTTTGCTGGTCTTCCTGAAGAATTTTATACTCGTCAGATCTGGGAAGGCTTTGAACACCCCTTTATTGCCTTTGAAAATTTCTCTTTAAAACAAGAGCTAGGAATTCAAGACATTGATGGAGAGGATCTTTTAAAAATCTTCAATGGTACTGAAATCCTTCAACCGTTAAAACCCTTGTCCATGATCTATTCGGGCCATCAATTCGGTCAATACGTTGAGCAACTTGGTGACGGCAGGGGGTTGTTACTTGGGCAGATAGACTCTATAGATGGTGCGATAGATCTCCATTTAAAGGGTGCAGGTAAAACGCCCTACTCTAGGTTTGGGGATGGTCGAGCAGTTCTACGTTCAGTTATTAGGGAGTATGTATGTGGAGAAGCCATGCATGCTCTGTCCATTCCAAGCTCTAGAGCATTGATGATAGTGGGCAGCAATGAAATGGTAATCAGAGAGAAGAGTGAGTCAGCAGCCATGCTCGCCAGAACTGCTAAAACTCACATTAGATTTGGGAGCTTTGAATACTTTCACTACAACAACCAACCGGAGAATGTGAAAGCCTTGGCGGACTTTTGCATTGATCAATACCCCGCTTATTTCACTAAAACACCCAAAGCATATGAAGATTTTTTTCAGGTGGTTGTAGAGCGAACAGCCAGCATGATTGCTCAATGGCAAGCCTGTGGTTTTAATCACGGAGTTATGAACACCGACAACATGAGTATTTTAGGGGAGACCTTTGATTATGGGCCCTATGGATTCATGGAAGACTATGATCCATCTTATGTGTGTAATCACTCTGATCATCAAGGCAGGTATGCTTACAAGAATCAACCCTATATTGGGCTTTGGAATTGCTCGGCTCTCGGCCATGCCCTATCCTCCCTTATCTCAGAAAAAAGTCAGGGCGAGATTCTACAAAGCTATGAGGTAACCTTTCAACATACTCTGGCAGAACTCTATAGAAAGAAATTAGGATTGGAGCAAAAGCAATCTGAGGATGCTATCTTGATTCAAGGTCTCTTGGATATCATGGAATCTGAAAAGTTAGATTACACCAATACATTTAGAAATCTCACTCAAGCACTCAGCAGAGAAGCTACACCAGAGCTAAATTCAGACATAGCCAAAAGCTGGATTGCTTCTTTCCAAGACAGGCATGAAAAAGAAGTCTTATCCCAAGAGAAAACAGTGACTCTGATGAATCAAGTGAACCCAAAATTTATTCTTAGAAACTATATGGCTCAAGAGGCCATTGATGCAGCAGAAGATTCAAAATTTTCTAAGTTGGAAACTTTGATAACAGTTTTAACTCAGCCTTTTCAAGAGCTTGAGGAATACAATCATTTTGCTAATAAATCTCCAGCCTGGGCTCAACATTTAGAGATTTCCTGTTCATCCTAAATGTGAAATAATAATCTTATGAAAAAATTAAATTTCTTTAAATTTGTTGGCATGTTGTCTGTTCTAATATTAGTTGCCAGCTGCAACATACCCTTTGTTCCACTCATCTAATCTTTAATTAATCATCTCTGTATTGCTTGAAAGAATCCTTGGTTAAGTTCCTCATCTAACTCAATAATATTTTTAAAAGAAAACTGGTTAAAATCATGCCTGGGTGGATGTTGCGCCCTGAGTGATTGAAACCCATTGGCTAAGTTGTTTTTAGAAAGTGTTTTTAAGGAATCTGAAAGCAGCCGAAGGTTTAACTCGCTATTAAAAAGGTCTATTGGAAAGCCATGGCCATGCATATCTCTAACAATATTTTCTAAACCATGAGGCCAATCGAGTGCCGGCCTGTATTCTTGCCTCGAATCTTTCAAGCACTTGAACAATCTTCCGCATTCTTCGACTACAGTAGCAGTACCATTCATTTTGCCCTCAATGCTGTAACCAGCAATATGAGATGTGGCAATAAAAGCTTTGTTAATAACATCTAGTGATGGAGTGGGCTCATCCTGCCAAACATCTGCAATGTAAATTAACTCTTGAGATTCCAAAACTAAAGCCTCGCAGACAACGCCTCCTCTAGAGGTATTAATCAAAATTTTATCTTTTAAGATTTTCTGATGAGACCGATTGATCATCTTACTAGTTGGATGAGCTCCTGCAGTGGAATATGGAACATGGATTGTGATCAAGTCGCATGCGAGAATCTGATCCAGCCCAACTAATAGAGGGTCATCCAAAAAAGGGTCGTGAGCATAAACCTGAATATTCAGAGCTGCCAACAGTTGATATAATTTTTTGCCGATGCTGCCATAACCCACGATGCCAACGCTCTGCCTGACATTGAAAAGACCCTCTTGAATGAGCTCGCCTATGGCTGCCATCACATAATGAGTAACGCTTGCAGCATTGCAGCCAGGCGCATGCGCCCAAGCAATACGTTGATTATCAAGGTATTGAGTGTCTAGATGATTAATTCCTGCAGTTGCTGAGCCCACAAATTGAATTTGGGAGTTGTCACATAACTCTTGATTCACCTGAACGGTTGAGCGAACTAACAATGCATCCATGTCCATGAGATCTTTAGACTTAAGTTGATCGAATTCAAAATACTGCAATGAGTATTCAGCAGTAAAGAGCTCTAAAAGCTTTTGCTCTAAATTAGGAATGTGAGAGTCTGCAGCTATCTTGATCAATGGGTATTGTCTCTCCAGATAATGCTTTTGATCCAACTCCATAGGCTATTAGCTGCCAAGGTGTGCCTATCCAGCAAATCAAAATCATGGGCTAATTTCACAGGGTCATTAAAGAAGTCTTTTCGAGTAATAAACTCGCCTTCGTCGAGATTGCGAATAAAGGCCGCTGGATTTCCTGCATAAATAGAATTAGGTGGGACGTCCTTGGTCACCACTGATCTAGCGCCTATGATGCTGTTCTCACCAATCGTCACACCTTTGCAAATCATTGCATCCTCACCCACCCAGACATTTTTTTCAAGTACCACAGGTTTGGGCTCACCCACCACCTTGGTGCGATCATAAATGCCATGCCAGTCTGCATCAGTAATACATGAGCCATGACCAAACATACAAGAATCATCTATTGAAATGCTTAAAGCTGCCATCATTCTGACGCCTGGTGAAATCAAAACATAATCCCCAATATTAATTTTCCCAGCCCACTCACCAGCATCCCAGCTTGTCATTTGTATGTAGTCGTCAGGAGCAGCAATGAAAGTAGCAAAATTGCCAACACTAATACTGGAACCAAATAATTTCATATATTTAGGTTTAAAAAAGACAGAGCCCTTGCCCAAATGTTTGAACTGGGGCTTAACGAAACGGGTAACATATTTCGTATTAATTTTTGATGTGATCTTTTTAAGCCAATATGGCCGATTGTCTTTTCTAATTTTTCTTCTCCAGCGATAAATCAGTTCTTGTATGATAAAGTACCGAGAAATTTCTGGGCTCATTTTTTTGAAAAAATTAATAAAAGAATTAAGGCAACTTCTAAAAATAGGTATTCCTATTTTTGGCTCTCAGATATCCTACATGGGAATGGGTGTCACTGATACCATCGTTGCAGGACAAGCCAGCGCCTTGGATCTATCGGGATTGGCCATTGGAAATGCTCTAACCATGCCCATTTACTTTTTATTTGGTGGCTGCCTATTTGCGGTCACACCTATTGTCGCTCAGTTATTTGGAGCAAGAAAGTACGAGGAAATAGGCGAAAAAGTCAGGCAGATATTGTGGTTAAGCCTAGTAATAGGTATTACTGGTTTTTTTGCATACAGAAACTTAAGCGCTGTTATTCCTTTCTTTGATATCGATCCAGAGATTACCATCATCTCTGATGGCTACCTTAAAGCTATGTCCTATGGCTTCTTTGCCAACATGGTCTTTACCTGTCTGCGTTGTTACAGCGAAGGCATGGGATTAACTTTACCAGTTTTTTGGATTGCATTCGTCGGTATGCTTTTAAACATTCCCCTGGATATTATTTTTGTCTACGGCTACTTTGGTATTCCTCCCATGGGTGGAGTCGGGTGTGGTATTGCTACCTCTATCAATGTCATTGTGGGTATGCTGGTTCTGATTTTGGTGATTTTAAAGAAAAAGGATTATGCGCCAACGAAGCTCTTTTCTAAGTTCTCTAAACCTAGCAAACAAACCACTCTTGAGGCAGTAAAACTAGGGTTTCCCATTGGCTTTGGTCTTTTTGTAGAGCTCAGTATGTTCTCTGGGGCTGCCCTAATTATTGGGTCTCTGGGCGCATCTGTTGTTGGCGCTCATACGGTTGCCATCAATATTGCCAGTGTCTTTTTTATGTTGCCACTATCTATTGGGCTTGCCGCAGCAACGCGTGTAGGAAATCTTGTGGGTGAATCAGATCTTACTCAAGCGCAATATGCTGCTTACGTGACTGTCTTCGTGTGTTTTCTGGGTGCCTGCTTCAACACTCTGTGTATTTTGTTACTCAGAGAGAATTTAGTAGCTCTATATTCCAGTGATGTCGAAGTGATGGCCATTGCAGTCAATCTCCTATTATTTGCTGCAATCTTTCAAATTCCAGACGGTTTACAAATGGGTGCTTTGGGAAGCTTGCGAGGGTACAAAGATACTTTTGCGCCGATGCTCATGCTCATTGTCACCTATTGGCTTCTAGCCCTTCCGGTTGGGTATGTGCTGGTTTATCGAGGCATACTAGGAAATGCCCTTGGAGCTCCTGGTATTTGGATAGGAATGATTGCAGGGTTGGTTGCCTTCTCAGCTTTAATTCTTCCAAGACTAAGGTACACCAGTAAAAAGTTTATTTTAAAGGCTAGCCCAAAACCTCTTTTACCTTAGAGCCAATTTGCAGTAAATTTTCTGCAATGTGAACTCCGCATTCTTGAAGCTTCTTAATCTTGTCAGCTGCAGTACCCTTGCCACCTGCAATAATTGCACCAGCATGACCCATTCTCTTGCCGGCCGGAGCTGTTTGCCCGGCAATGTATGAGATCACGGGTTTTGTGACATGGTCTCTAATGTATTCAGCCGCTTCTTCTTCTGCGGTTCCACCTATCTCTCCCACCATGACAATTGCTGTAGTCTGATCATCTGCCTCAAAAAGCTTCAAGACATCAATGAAAGAGGTGCCAGGAATTGGATCCCCGCCAATACCAACACAAGTGCTTTGACCAAGCCCTAAATCTGTTGTTTGTTTTACAGCCTCATAAGTTAAAGTGCCAGATCTAGAAATAATACCTACTGACCCTGGAAGATGAATGCTGCCTGGCATAATCCCAAGCTTTGCTTCTCCTGGTGTAATGACGCCTGGGCAATTGGGTCCAATTAATTGAATGCCAAGTTCATCTATGCGTTTTTTAACAATTAACATGTCAAGTGTGGGAACACCCTCGGTGATGCAAATAATTAATTTAATGCCTGCATCTGCTGCCTCTAAAATAGAGTCTTTACAAAAAGGAGCTGGAACAAAAATAATGGATGCATTCGGTTGCACGGATTCCATGGCGTCATGAACGGAATTAAAGACTGGCGCACCTAAATGAGTTTGCCCACCCTTTCCAGGCGTTACGCCACCAACAATGTTGGTTCCATACTCAATAGATTGCTCAGAATGAAGTGTGGCTTGAGATCCAGTAAAACCTTGAACCAAAAGACGGGTATCTTTGTTAACTAATATACTCATTTGCTTAACTCCACTGCTTTTTTAGCTGCATCTTCAAGATTATTTAAACTCACAATTTCAGCATTAGATTCAGCAAGAATTTTACTTCCTAAATCAGCATTGTTTCCCTCAAGTCTAACTACTACAGGAATGGAGACGCCTACCTCTTTAATAGCAGCCAAAATCCCTTCTGCTATCAGATCACATCTAACGATCCCGCCAAAGATGTTGACCAAGACAACCTTGACCTCTGGGTCTGCTAAAATAATTTTAAATGCTTTGGATACCCTGTCTTGAGTGGCTGTTCCACCCACATCCAAAAAGTTTGCAGGCGCACCACCAAAGTACTTAATAGTATCCATGGTGCCCATGGCCAAGCCAGCTCCATTCACCATACACCCAATGTTGCCGTCTAATGAGACATAGCTTAAATCATGCATTGCAGCCTCTGATTCTTGAGGGTCCTCTTGAGAGGGATCATGCATAACTTGAATTTCAGGCTGACGGTAGACAGCATTTGAGTCAATAGCAATTTTTGCATCCAAGCAGTGCAATTTGCCTCCCTGGGTGATCACCAAGGGATTAATTTCAAGTAAGTTTAAATCATGAGTTATAAATAGATCTGTTAGCTGGGGTAGCATCTTAGAAAACTGCTTAGATTGCTCTAGATTCAATCCTAGGATCTTAGAAATCTTTCTTGCCTGAAATGGCATGGGTCCAGTCAAAGGATCAATTGGCTCATAAATAATTTTTTCAGGTGTGTTTTCTGCTACCTCTTCAATGTTCACGCCACCCTCAGAAGAGCCAATAAACACAATTCTTTGACTGCCTCTGTCAATCACAGCGCTTAAATAAAGCTCTTGATCAATGTCAGTGCATTCCTCAATCAAGATAGAGTTTACAAGCTGTCCTTGCGCATCAGTCTGGTAGGTGACTAAGCGTCTACCCAACCAATGATTAGAGAATTCTACTGCTTCATCGGGGGTAGTAATTAGCTTGACCCCTCCTGCCTTGCCTCTGCCACCAGCATGGACTTGAGCCTTGATCACCCATTTTTTGCCCCCAATATCTCTACAGGCATTCACTGCATCATCCGCAGAAGTTATAACTCTGTTTGTTGAAACAGGTAATCCAAATTTTGCAAAAAGTTCTTTGCCTTGATATTCGTGAAGATTCATTTTTTTCTATTTCCTATGTGTATTGCTTTGCCATTCACTGCCATTGCTGCTTCATGCAGGGCTTCTGAGACGGTTGGATGACTAAATATCGTCAGTCCTAAATCTTCAGCACTTGCTCCAAATTCCATAGCCACAACTCCTTGTTGAACGATATCTGCTGCAGAGGGACCAAAGGCGTGAACCCCGAGTATTGTATCTGTTTTTTTGTCTGCGATAACCTTAACAAACCCAGTACTTTCACCGGACGCAAGTGCTCTGCCACTGGCTGCAAAAGGGAATGAGCCTGATTGAAACTCAATCCCAGCCTCGGTAAGCTCGGCTTCATTTTTTCCGACCCAAGCCACTTCTGGATGAGTGTAAATAACAGAGGGAACAAGGTCATAATGCATCTCAGCATGCTTTCCAGCAATGCGCTCAACCACCATAATGCCCTCTTCAGAAGCTTTATGCGCAAGCATTGGTCCTCTAACAACATCTCCAACGGCCCAAATATTTTTTACAGAAGTCTCACACACCTCATTCACAGGAATGAAGCCTCTCTCGTCCAGCGATAAGCCTGAATCTTCTCCAAGTAGGTTTTCTGTATTAGGCTTTCTTCCCACAGCAACAATTAACTTATCAAAAGTTGCCTCTGAAGAGCCTTCCTTGGTATCAAAGCTCACTTGTACATTTTTTGCACCAGGCTTTGCTGAAGTAACCTTGCAGCCAAGGTTAATGTTCAAGCCTTGTTTATTAAACTCTCTAAAAACATCTTTAGAAATCTTCTGATCCGCCATAGGAAGAAAATCATCCATTGCCTCGAGCACTGTCACTTCTGCGCCCAATCTTGCCCAGACGCTACCAAGCTCCAAACCGATAACCCCTGCCCCAATAATCCCTAGTTTCTTTGGCACGGCAGTAAACTCTAAAGCGCCAGTACTATCAACAATGTTCTTTTGATCGATGGGGGCCACTGGGATATTGATAGGAGATGAGCCGCTAGCTATAACAATATTTTTTGTTTCAATAGTCTCGACTTCTCCATTCAAAGAAACCTCTATCTGACTTGCGTTTAACACTTTTGCAGACCCAAAAATTGACGTGACTTTATTTGCTTTAAATAAACCTGAGACACCTGTGGTTAACTGCGAGACTATCTGATCTTTACGAGCCATCATTTTTGGAATATCTAGCTTAGGAGGAGCAACCTCAATCCCATGATCTGCTAGGTGATTCAAGGCATCCGAATATCTGTGTGAAGAATCTAGCAGGGCCTTTGATGGGATACACCCAACATTTAAACAAGTGCCTCCAAGCTGCGCCTTGCCGCTAGCATCAAATGACTTCTCAATGCAGGCAGTCTTTAGCCCAAGTTGAGAGGCTCGAATAGCAGCTACATATCCGGCAGGTCCGCTTCCAATTATGACAACATCATACATATTTCACCCTCATATATTGAGTAATAGTTTTTCTGGAGACTCTAACTGATCTTTAATCGCTATCAAGAAGGCTACAGCCTCCTTGCCATCCAGCAATCGGTGATCATAACTCATGGCTAAGTACATCATGGGTCGGATCACCACTTCACCATTGCGAGCAACTGGTCTGTCTTGAATTGTGTGCATGCCCAAGATTGCAGTTTGGGGTGCATTCAAGATGGGCGTTGATAATAAAGAACCGAAGACTCCACCATTTGAAATGGTAAAGGTGCCTCCGTCCATATCAGCCATTGATAATTTTCCATCTTTTGCTTTGATTGAATAATCTAGAATAGATTTTTCAACATCTGCCAGCCCTAAATTATCTGCATCTCTAATTACCGGGACAACCAGCCCTCGATCAGTGGAGACCGCCACCCCTATATCTTGATAGCCATGATAAACAATGTCATTTCCATCAATAGATGCATTAACAACAGGAAATTTTTTCAACGCATGAACAGCCGCCAAAACAAAGAAGCCCATAAAACCGAGCTTCACTCCATGCTCAGCCTCAAAGTCATTTCCAAATTTTGCTCGTAAGTCCTTGATGGGCTGGAGGTCAACTTCGTTAAAAGTAGTTAGCATGGCAGTTTCTTGTTTAACCGCAAGTAATCTTTTAGCAATAGTAGAGCGTAATCTAGACATGGGAACGCGCTCCTCATGTCTGTCTGAGGCTGCCCCGGTCTGAGGGGCTGACTGAACAATCTTTGCTGTTGGAATTGGTGCTGGGGCCGCGGAGATGCTTTCCTCTAGGTGATTGACCACATCTGCTTTGGTGACTCTGCCATCTTTTCCAGACCCGCTAACTTCTGAAGCTTCAAGATTGTGCTCTTTAAGTAATTTTTTGGTAGCCGGGCCATTCTCTTTAACCACATCAGAAGAGCTTGTTGATGTTGTATTCGTAGGCGTCTCTCTTGGTTGATTGGATTCAATAACTGGCTCCTTGGTAGTTTCTTGCACGGCTCCTTGTTGTTCAAATTGAGCAATCAGCTCTGCACTTAGGACGATCTCGCCTGCAGGCTTAAGAATTTTTGATATCATCCCATCAAAAGGTGCCACTACTTCCAGCACTACTTTGTCCGTTTCTATTTCAGCAATGACCTCATCCTGCTTCACGGCCTCTCCTTCTTGCTTAACCCAATTTGCAATGGTGCCATCTGCAACAGATTCTGGAAAAGTGGGTGATTTAATTTCTGTGGCCATAATATCTCTCTATGATGTTAAAGCTTCGTTGACCAAAGCTTCTTGTTGTTGAAGGTGTAATTTATTAAGGCCTACGGAAGGTGCAGCCGAAGCTTTTCGACTAATCAACCTAATCTGAGGACCTTGAATGCGATCAAGAACAATCTGCAGTCTATGTCGATGACTAAACCAGGCACCTTGGTTACTGGGTTCCTCTTGGCACCAGACAAAATCTTTGGCTTGAGGATAAGCCTCTAAGATCGCTTGCAAGGTATCATATGGAAAGGGGTAAAGCTGTTCCACTCTAACCAAAGCCACATCTTCCATGCCTAGCTCATGCCGCTTTTGATCAAGATCATAAAAAACTTTACCAGAGCACATGATTATCTTGCTCACTTTGCTGGACTGAGCATCCACATCATCAATGACATACCTAAAAGAGCCATTGGTTAAATCGTGTATTTGGGAGACTGCCTTGGGATTTCTAAGAAGACTTTTTGGAGAAATAATAATCAGCGGACGTCTCATCTTTCTAATGGTTTGAAGCCTAAGTAAATGATAGATCTGCGCAGGCGTACTGGGCACACAAACTTGGATATTTTCATCTGCACAAAGTTGCAAGAATCTCTCTATTCTTGCGCTACTATGTTCCGGACCCTGCCCTTCGTAACCATGAGGCAGAAGCATCACCAAGCCAGATAGTCTTTCCCATTTGTGCTCTGCTGAGACAATAAATTGGTCTATAACTACTTGGGCTCCATTTACAAAATCACCAAATTGAGCTTCCCAGATCACTAGGCCAGAAGGACGTGTTGCAGAGTAGCCATACTCAAAGCCCAAAACTGCTTCTTCGGATAAAAGGGAGTCATAGATATTAATAGTTGTTCCAGCATTCTCAGCAACTTCAACCAGCGGTATATATCCAACACCGTCTGTTTGATTAAAAATTGCTGCATGTCTGTGTGAAAAAGTTCCTCGCCGAACATCTTGGCCAGTAAAACGAATCGGATAGCCTTTATCCAAGAGTGTTGCATAAGCCATATTCTCTGCAAAACCCCAATTAATTGGTGTTGCACCCGAGATCATTTTTAGTCGCTCAGAAAATAATTTTTCTACTTGTCTTTGCAATACAAACTCTTCAGGAGGTGTAAAAATTATATGGGCTAATTCTGCAAACCTCTCCTCAGGAAATGAAGCGTCAATTTCCTGATCGCCTGATTGATTTATGTAGGGCGTCCAATCAAACCACATGGATTTGTTAGGTTGAGTAGCAAGGTTATGAGCAACAGAATCGCCTTGCTCTAAAGTAGTTCTATATTTTTTTTCAATTTCTAAGCATTCACTCTCAGTAGTAACACCTCTAGCAATGAGGGTTTCTTGATAAGAACTCTTCACTGATGGATGAGAGGCAATTTTTTGATACATGAGAGGTTGAGTTGAGGAAGGCTCATCTGCCTCATTGTGACCACGTCTGCGAAAACAAAACATATCAATCACAATATCCTTTTTAAAATTATACCTATATTCACATGCAAGTTTTGCAGCAAAAACTACCATTTCTGGATCATCACCATTCACATGAAGAATCGGAGCCTCGATCATTTTTGCAACATCCGTTGCATATTGAGTGGAGCGTGAATCTTCTTCATTCGAAGTAGTAAACCCTATCTGATTATTCACAATTACGTGAATAGTTCCTCCTACTCCATATCCTCTGGTTTGAGACATTTGCAGAGTTTCCATCACCACTCCTTGCCCAGAAAATGCTGCATCTCCATGGATCACAATAGGAACAACTAATTTTTTTTCTACATCTTGCAATCGATCCTGCCTACCTCGAACTGACCCCATGACTACCGGGTCTACAATCTCTAAATGCGATGGGTTATTTGCTAGTGATACGTGCACTTCACCATTGGGAGTTAATATATTTGTTGAAAAGCCTGAATGGTATTTAACATCGCCTGTGTTGGCTCCTTCTAGCTCAAAATTTTCTTCAAACTCACTAAATAACTCGTTAGGAGCTTTGCCAAGAACATTCACCAGCAGGTTCAATCTTCCGCGGTGAGCCATCCCAAAACAAATCTGCTCGGCGCCAAAAATACCACAGTTTTGAATCAAGCTATCAACAAGCGGGATAAGAGATTCAGCTCCATCAATTCCAAATCTTTTCATGCCTGGATACCTTGATGCCAAAAATTTTGCCAGGCCCTCAGCAGAACTGAGGCGCTTCAAAATATATTTTTGCTCTTCTGGATTAAGATGAAGGTTTCCTAAGTTTGGCTCCAATCTCTGCTGGAACCATATTCTCTCATGTATGTTAGAAATGTAGTTGTACTCAATGCCAAGATTTCCACAGTAGATCTTCTCCAAGGACTCTATAATTTCTGCAAGGGATGCTGAGTCTTTATTAATCATCAAAGTATCTGTATCGAAAAAATCGTTTAGATTTGACTCATCTAGCTGATGAAAAGCAAGCTCAAGATTATCGCAATGTCTCATTGGTTTTAGATCCAGAGGATCTAAATTTGCTTTTTGATGCCCGCGATTTCTATAGGCTTGTATTAATTGGATAACGCGAACTTGTTTGTCATTAAACTGCGTATGCTTTTGGGCTGCGGATTTCAAAGGAGCGTTAATCTCTTTTTCCTTAATCCTTAAAATAGCTTCTTGATGAGAGACTTCACGCTGATTTAGATGCATGG